>CALMIR010000130.1 GCA_937864265.1 uncultured Saprospirales bacterium
GAACCGTTTAGCCCCCTAGGGTAAGGACAAATCGGGAACTATATTTTTCTGCGTTGATTACAACTCAAATTTACTATTTTATAAAAACGTTTCAAATGTTGCGCTTCTATATACCCTTTTTAGTCCTAGCGATCGCTCTTGGGGCATGTACCAATACGGATTCGAGTGCTCAAAAGGCTGCTGAATCCAATAAAGGCACAGAATCCGCCCAAAATGCTCCAACTGCTGCGGAAGCCACCCAGTATCCCAGCCTGCCTTTCGATACCTTGAAAGCCATTTGGGAGCAATGCGATTATATTGACTATGTTTTTTTCTACGAATCTTTCAGCGTCAACCAAAGTCAAAAGCCGGACATTCAGGCTGCTTTGCAACATATTTCATCCGAAGTACCGGTGATTGACCCGTCCTGCAATAGACCCGTGGCACGAATTTTTTATCAGGTAAAAGGGGAAAATCGCCTCGAAGCCGATCTTTATTTCGACAGCAAGTGCGTTTTTTTCTTGTTTTATAACAAGGGCCAAAAAGCATATGCCAATAAAATGACCCCCAGCGGCTTGAAATTTTTTCAAAACATCTATGGGGCTTCGCAGCAAATGAAGCAATCTGGCAATTGAAGCCCGCCTGCATGGAGCCCACGTCGCAATCGTATGCCATTATTGATTTAGGCACCAACACCTTTCATTTACTCATCGTTGCCTTAGATGCGAGTAGGCAACTCCGTGAAATCAGCCGGGAGCGGCGCTTTGTCAAGCTGGCAGAAGGTGGCATCGAGCAAATTGCTACTGCTCCTTATGCGCGAGGCTTGGCTGTGCTGCACGAATACCGCAACATTTTGGATGAACACCAGGTAACAGCCACGCATTTGACCGCATTGGGAACTGCCGCCCTGCGAACAGCGACAAATGGCCCCGATTTCATCCACGATGCCCTGCAACAAACAGGAATTACCATCGACCTGATTCCAGGTGACCGTGAGGCTTTGCTGATTTACGAAGGCGTGCGCCACGCCGTTCTGCCCGATGAGGAGGGCATGCTGATCATGGACATTGGCGGAGGTAGCGTCGAATTCATACTTGCTAATATCCAGGGCGTACGCTGGTCGCAGAGCTTTCCCATTGGGGTAGCTGTGTTGTATCGCCGTTTTCACCAACATGATCCTATATCCACAGATGAGATCCATGCCGTGCGGGCCTTTCTTCAGGAAGCGCTGACTCCTTTACAGCAGGCGCTTAGGCAATATCCCTGCCATCGCCTGGTAGGTGCTTCCGGTACTTTCGATGTGTTGGAATATTTCCTTTGCACTGGCCGCCCAGGCCCTAATTGGGCAGTTGTTGATCTGGAAAGATTCCCGTCGCTGTATCAACAACTGGTTCACAGTACCCTGGAGGAAAGAAAAGGGATGGAAGGCTTACCCTTGGATCGGGTTGATATGATCGTTGTAGCACTCATCCTAGTACAAGTTGTCATTGAAATAGCTGGCATTACTCGTATGGATGTTTCCGCTTACGCCATGAAAGAAGGGATGTTGTACGAGTTGATGAGGCGTTAAAGTTTCTGGTTTTTTACCCGGCTGATCCCGCGAAAAACGCGGGAGAAGACGGGCAGGTTTTTAGTTTCAGGTAGGGCTAGAGCTAGACTTTGTTTCTTGTTTCAGGCCGCGCCACGACGAAGGCGTGGTTTCTAGCTGCGTCATGTGAAGGGCTTTTCCAGAGCTTTTTAAGCGTTGCCCCATACAATAGCTAATTAGCGTCAAACAATACTTGTTTTACTTGCTCCCGGTAGTTCGCACCTACAGGTATTCGTTCTTTGCCGATCAGCAGTGTATTGCCTTCCAAGGCGCTTACTTTGTCTTGAGCGATCATATACGATTTGTGCACCCGCATAAACTGATCCTTGGGTAGTGTTGCCTCCAGGTTTTTCAAAGAACCTAGGGACAGTATTCGCCCTTGAGAAAGGGTATGATAGGCCACGTATTCCTTCATGCTTTCGATGTAAAGGATGTCTTTGAAATAAATGCGATAGACTTTAAAATCGGATTTTACCAACACATGATCGCGGTGTACTGCTTTTATTTCTGGCTCCTCAACTGGCGTATTTGGCAAATGTTCCTGCCGTTCAAGGCTGAGCAATTTGGTGGCTTTGTTGACGGCTTGCAAAAAACGTTCAAAGCGAAAGGGCTTTAACAAATAATCCACTACTTCCAGTTCATATCCTTCCAGCGCATATTCTTTGTAGGCTGTGGTGAAAATAACCTTAGGCCTTTGCGTAAGGGTTTTTAAAAATTCTACCCCGGTCAATTCTGGCATTTGAATATCTAGAAAAATAAGTTCCACCGTTTGGGTTTGGAGGATAGCCAGGGCTTCTAATGGGTTGGCGCATTTGCCCACTATTTTTAAAAAAGGCAGGCGATTGATGTAGTTTTCCATCAAATTCCTAGCTGGCTCTTCATCGTCCACGATCAAGCAAGTCCATTCTTTCATGATACTACTATTTTTAGCCAAATACTAAAATGTTGCTCACTGTGTTCAATTTTTAACAGATGCATGGGTTCGGGATACAGCAAGTGCAAACGTTTTTGGATATTTTCTAGGCCAACACCTCCTACTTTGTCTTTGGTAAAATCGTTCTCTGGCACACTATTTTGCACCTGAAAAATCAAACTGCCATCCGTTTCTATATGTAAACGAATCTTGATGGCCCCACTTTCCAGGTTCTCGATCTTGCTGTGCTTGAAGGCATTTTCCACAAAGGGGATAAACAGCAAAGGGGCGATCATCAGGTCGGGTGCGCTACGATCCAAATCAAGCTGCACATTCATTCCTCGGCTGTCTTTTAATAGTTTTAGGTTAACGTAGTTTTCGATGTAGTTAATCTCCTTTTTTAGGGGTACTTTTTCCTCATTGGCATCATATACCATGTAACGCAATATCTCGGAAAGCTGCATCACACTCTCAGCAGCCTGTTCAGAGCGGGTGAGGGTCAAGCTATAAATGTTGTTGAGGGCATTGAATAAAAAATGGGGGTTGACCTGCGATTTGAGAAACTTGATTTCCGTTTCCAGCTTCTCTTTTTCTGAACGGATGGCTTCTTTTTCTTTTTGATTGGCAAAACGAGCGACTTCTACTAAGGTGCTGCCCAAAAAAGCAACCAGAAAAGGCATCACATGACCCAGCCATCTAATTCCTTTCATGGCCTCGCGCAATCGCCCGGGATGCCCTATTCCTCGTCCTGACCTAGTAGGAAATGGTTGCGGATTGAACCATTCTGCCCAGGGAAATATACTGCTGTGAATCAAGAGGGTAACGGCGGCTATGAGTATGGCCGATAGCACCAGAAAATACCAGAGCTTCTTCTGGAAATAAAATTTGGGCAACAAGAATGTGAGATTGACCACCACCACACTAACAATTCCTATAAAACTGGCCAAAGCTCGATGAAAAAAAAGCCAGGGATATTCTCCACCGTTGTTGAGCAGGTAAGAAATCAGCAGCCAACCGGATGACCACAATAAGATTTGCCCGATAACAGGTGCTTTCTTGGTACGCATCATACAACAAATTTGACCTGTTTCTGCGTGAAATAAAAGTCTGCTCAACCAATTCAGGTATTTTATCTATCAACCCTGACATTTTATCCACGACCCATTCAAAACCCACATGGGGCAATAAATATTGATTTTCTGACCGGATTCCTCGATAAAGCAGGCCGGATGGTTGAAAATCTTTTGAAAAGGAGCAATCAAGCTGCAATTTGGTCTTGAAATAAAGATTTTTTCACTTGATAAAACAACAATCATGAAACGCAGCATTCAATTATTGGTATCAACAGTGCTATTCTTAGCGCTAGCCCTTACCGTCAATGCCCAACGCGGCGAAGGATTTCCGACACCTGAGGAGATGGCGGAAAGACAAACCGCTCACATGACCGACCAATTAAAACTGAGCGATGAGCAAAAAGAGCAGGTGAAGTCCATCAATTTGACTTTTTCTAAAAAGGCACATGAAATTCGTCAGGAACAGCGTCAAAAAGAACAGGCCGCTATGGAAAAAATTAAAAATGAAAAGCTAGCGGAAATGAAAAAGGTATTAAGCGACGAACAGTACAAGCAACTGGAAGCTTTACATGCGGAGCGCAGCAAGCATCCACGGGGAAAGGGAGATGGTAAAAGAGGTGGCTCTGGCCCAGGTTGCAAGGGAGCACAATGATGAAACCGTAAATTCCAGCAAAAGCATAGATCCATTCCAGGTGAATGGCTCTATGCTTTTAGCAAAACAGGATATTACCCTACCGCAGCAGCGTACTTGCTGTATTTGTTGCGGTACTCAATGGGCGTCAAACCGGTTATCTTCTTGAATACGTCCCGAAATGATTTGGTATCGGTATAGCCCACATCGTACATCACTTCGTTAACATTTTTCCGCGAGGCTTCAAAACTGCGTTTGGCCGCTTCTATCCGCACCCGCTGGGTATATTCTATGACGGTGTTGTTGGTGGCATTTTTAAAGCGGCGTTCAAAAGTTCTGCGGTTCATAGCTACTTTATCCGCCAGGTCTTCTATGGTAATTTTTTCCATGTAGTGGCGCTCGATGTAGCCCTGCATTTGCTGAATCTCCTCATCCAGATGGTCTCTTTGCCCTTTAAAAATGGTAAAAGCACCTTGGTTGTCGCGGTCTATATCAATGGCAAAATACTTGGCTGCCAAAATCGCAATATCTCGGGAAGTATATTTTTCTAATAAATAAAGCAGCAAATTCCAAAGCGAATTCGCCCCGCCGCTGGAATAAATGCGGCCTTCATCGGTGATGATCGAGCCGTCCACTACTTCTACCGCTTTGAATTTTTCTCGGAATTCCTGATAATACGCCCAATGGGTCGAACATTTTTTACCATCCAATAACCCCGTAGCGGCTAGCAAAAAAGCGCCCACGCAAAGCGATGCCACTTCGCTGCCCTGTTCGTACCGCTGCTGCAGCCAGGAAATGGCCGCTTCATTTTGTGCTATGGCATTTTCCATATCACCATACAGCGCGGGTATAATGACGAGGTCTGCTTTTTTTACCTCATGGAGCAACTTATCTACCTGCACAGTATATTCGCCATCTTGGGCTTTGATCATCTTGCTCAAGCCGACAAATTCTACAACAAACAAAGCTTCTCTGCCCGAAGCCAGCAAAAATTCGTTGGCAGTTTTGAATAGCCGATAGGCCGGAGAGATGGCTTCTATGACCGCGCTTTGAGGAACATATACAGCAATGTATTTCATTGGATGTCAATTGATGGGTTAAAGTTAAAAAAAATGTCATAATCCCCCCCTAAAATAGCCGGAATAACACAAGCCTCTTTTAAACTTTCCGCTGCATTTTTGTACTTCATCAATATCCAATCACCATGTCTGTTGTTTCCAACCCACAAAAGATAACGCCTTTTTTATGGTTTGATGGTCAAGCCGAAGCCGCCATGAACTACTACACGGCTGTTTTTCCCCATTCCTCCATCACTAGGCTGAACAAATGGGGTGCGGGTACGCCTTTTCCCGCCGAATGGGTCATGGCCGGGACTATGATTCTTAATGGCCTCCAAATTCACGCTTTTGATGCCGGGCCACAGTTCCAATTCAACGAGTCGATTTCCTTTTTTGTGCACTGCAAGGATCAGGAAGAGGTGGATTACTATTGGTCAAAACTCTGTGCAGGCGGTAGCGAGGGTCAATGCGGCTGGCTGAAAGACCAATTTGGGCTTTCCTGGCAAATCGTCCCCGAATACCTCGGCCAAAAAATGCAGGGTGGCGATCCCCACAGGATTGGCCAGATGATGCAAGCATTGGGACAAATGAAAAAGCTAGTCATCGCTGAGCTGGATGCCGCTTATAATGCCTAGCGCCCCCCTTTATCTGGCTTTCAATGGCAGTTGCCGGGAAGCCATGCAGTTTTACCAGGCTTGCTTTTGGGGTGCATTGCTGGGTATCCCCCGATCGAGCGTAGGGCTAAAGCGCATGCGGTAATAGAATCCAGCCACCACCCCAAAGACAAAGCCGCCGATATGTGCCCACCAGGCTACGCCGCTGCTTTCTGCCGTAGCGACATCCAGTGAAGCCATACCGCTCATCCATTGCTGCCATATCCAAAATCCTAGAAAAAGCAGGGCAGGTACGCGGAAGGTAAAGAAGAAAAACCAGACTTTGACCCTAGATGCAGGGAACATGATTAGATAAGCGCCCATGACCGCCGAAATGGCACCGCTGGCACCGACGGTCGGAATACTGCTCCCCGAATTGAAGTATATGTGTGCTGCATGGGCAGCCAAGCCGCCCAATAAGTAAAATATCACAAAGCGAACATTCCCGATGGTCGCTTCGATGTTGTCGGCAAATACCCATAGGAATAGCATGTTGCCGATCAGGTGCATCCAGCCACCGTGCAGGAACATACTGGTGATCAGGGTGATCGTATCTTTCCCTTGCATGATCTCTACCGGGATAGCGCCAAATTCATAAATCCAGGCATCGGGCTGCGACAATTGCTGCCAGAATACCACCGCATTCAACACAATAAAGGCATAACTGAACAAAGGATAGGTTCCGCCTTTTACCTGGTCATCGCCAATTGGAAATAGCATAATTCATTGGTTTATGGAAATACTTACTATCGGACGAAGCGGGCATAGCTCCCTCCTTCCAACTGTATGTATCCTCATGATACAGGAATCAATAATGGACTTAAACATCAAACACCCCAAAAGCACCCCACCATCCAACACTTAGCGCCAGCTAAAATGATTTTACCATCAAATCGCTTCCACGACCATTTCTATGATGTACTCTTCCGGGTTGATCTTTTGGCCTGCTTTTGGATAAGGGCTTACTTTTTTAAGCCGGTAGGTGAATCCGCCCACCGTTTGAGATGCCATTTCATCATGCCCCTCCCGTAATGTCAAGTCAATGTATTCCAATTTTTCGTTTTCTACCGACAATTGGATAACGGCCTGGCCTTCCCACACGCAATTGGTGTACTCTGGGCAACGGGAGTCCTCTTTTACTGCAGTAAATTGGACGGTCTTTCCACCACATTTGCAAGTTGCCTTTTCACCAATTTGCAAGGTAAAGCTTTGTCCGAGTTCGTAACCGTGTCCTTTGCTGCATTTGGCAGCCATAAACAGTCCACAAACAGCTAGTACAATCAGGTAATTTTTCATGGTCAAAGATGTTTAATTCGTATGAATGTATGTGTATCAAGGCTCATCGCGCCTCCACATAAGCTCTTAGATAACGGCATTCTTGAATGATACGATTATAAAACTCTGTATCTCGATAATTTTGTATGAGCAAGTCAAAATTTTCATGCGTTTGCGGGCTGCCATTATTTCCAAACAAATAGTACTGATTTTGTTCGCATTTGGCAGCCATAAAAGTAGCTCTCGCTGATAGTTCTGTGCTGTTGGACAATAACCTGGCTCGTTCAAAGTAAAGCCTTGCCCGAGAACAATCAAAATTTTCTCGATTGCCAAAGGGATAAACTGGATGAGGGATGGTATTCCGACCTTCGTGGCGGATGGCCCATTGCAGGCTGGCACCGCTCCTGAAATAGTCCGTCGCCCGCCAGGCATAGCCAAAATAACTCATGTTGTAGTAGGCCAATCCGATTTGGTAATACAACCAGGCGGTATTGCCAGTGCCTGCCCGCGCCTGGTATTCCATATCGAGCAAGCGTTCAATCAATTCGCCTTTGTTGTAATACCGGGCCGAGTCGGACACCTGCCGACAGCGAACACAATCTATAAAACGCTCCTCAAAAGGACTAAACAAGCCATAATCGTCCCAATTGGCGCGATCCATTTTTTTCAAAGTTTCCAGCGCGGCTTCCTGTTGGTAATCGCTCAACATCAGCGTTGATTTGATGTCCAGTAAATCATTGATGATGGTGCTGTCGCCAATGGCAACCAATTCCTCCTCTAGTTTGGAAGGCGTCGGCTTCAGGCAAATGGCAATTAGATTGTCGAGTATGGCGATTTGAGGGTTGGGTTTGAGGTTTTTGTAGCTGTGCTGAAACAAAAAAGCTTTGCCCGGTTCGTCAAAACGGGTGTAAAGATTGGCCAGTTTATCATCCGTAAAATCGGAAAAATCCTCGTATTTTTCGTACAAGAGATTATACGCCCTGATCCTGGCCAAGTCGTTTTCCATTTCAAAACCCACCGTATCAAGGGCCGTTATTTTTAGTGCCAATTCAAAAACGGCCAGTTGCTCTTCCAGTGCCGGATTTTTATTCAATTTCTCAACAGACTCGCTGAATGCCTTGCGCGCATCATAATAATTGCCCGCCAACAGGCTCAAATAACCGTCAATCATCCACCAAAGTGCTTTTTCCCGAATCTGGCCTTCTGCCAGCACCTGACTGACAAAAGTTTTCAAGCTGTTGATGCGCGTGCCAATATCTTCCGTAGGAATGCTGTACCAGGTTTTGTTTTGTTGGCGTTTGTCGTTGAAAGACAGTCCCAAAAGGTTTTTCTCCAACTTGCGTACTTCTTCTAGCAGCAGCAGTTTCAGGTGGTCGCTCGTTGGATCCATTTCATAAATGTGCCGCATTTCAGGTACCAATCTACTTTTGCTGTTGTTGGCGCGAATGGCGTAAAGGGCCGCTTTTTCTTTGTTGTTTTGACACAAATTCAGACAGGCCTCCCACTCTTCGTCCGATTTTACCTGAAAGCTGCGGAAGGCCGAAGTCCTTTTTCCGGGGCAGTATTCAAAAATCTGGGCATACAAATAATTGGCTTCTATCCGCCTGCCCAAACCCATCATTGCACCCGCTACATGCCCTTTGATCCAGTACTCTATCACGCTGGAGTCATTGTCGGTTTGCGCCATCAGTTCGTCGTGCAAGTCCAGCACCATTTGATACTCTCCAGCATAATGCGCCAGGCGCAGTATTTGATACACATAACGCAGGCGAATGTAATGCGATTGGGTTTGCTGAAACGCCAATTGCCCCCGACGCAGCAACTTTAGCATGGCCTCTTTGCGCAATTGGGCATCGTCTTCCCAGGGGTCAGGATTGCTGACCAAGGGCTCGCATTCTTTGGCAAATATCAGGTAATCCACCGTTTCCGTGCACTGGTGCTTTTGCAAATAGGCGGCAAAGGTGTTGCTGTAACGGGACGACCGCGAACGGCTACCCATCGAAGTCCGCAATTGCCTCAAATCGTCCCTCGAAGTTTCATAAATCAATTGGCGAACGTGTTCATAAACCGGTATTTCGCAATAGCGCTCGTACCATTCTGTGATATTCTCATCTTCAGTTTCATTGCCCCTCTTGCGGTAGTATTCTTCCAGCTCTTCAAATCGGGTAAAAAAAGGGGCTCCGGCTGCTCTTGGGTTAACCAGGTAAGGGCTTAGAAAACTGTAGCCATAAAACGGCGGGCCTTTGGCACGACAGGTTTGCCCAAGCAATTCTGTTGATTGGGCATTGAAATAAAGCAGCATGATCAAGAGCAAAAATCTTCTCAAAATGGCTAGGTTTTGTTCATTGCAGCCACTAATTACGCTATTTTTTGGAAATTTCAACGGTCAAATAACCGGGAGATGCACATTTTTGCAATGGCCTGTTCTAAATAAGTGGCTATTGATTTTCCATCATTTCCAGCAAAAACTTGAGTTGCGCTGGTTTGAATTCGGTCAGGAGCAGGCTGTCCAAGTGGTAAAAACTCAGGTAAAAAGGCGCTGTCGGAAAGTCATTCTTGAGTAAAAGCATCAGTTGCTCCAATTGCTGATTATCCACTTGTTCCAGTCGGATCCAATCGCCTTCGTACAGGTAAGTGCCGAAAAAGAAGGTGCCCGTTTTTACCTGATAGCGCTTGTTTTCCATTTGCTGAAAGCGAGCGGTATCTGCTAAAGTGTTATTGTTGGCTTGTGGCAGCAAGGCTACTACTTCGCCTTCTCGAAAAACTACACCCCAATGGAAAAGCGGCAGTGCCATGTCCAGGGGAAGGCTATAATCGGCCAATCCTTCCAGATAAGGCTTTGTTGATGTAAGATTTAAAATGGAATTATCTTCCGACCAATTGCCCAACTCTCCCATATTGTAAAGCATCAGCATGCCCCGGTCAACGGGTGGCACGCCTGTTTTCTCGGGGTAGCGCAACTGGTGTAAGCGAATGGTGGCCGACAAAAGGCAGCCTTTTGCATCCGCTTTGGCCTTCATAGCTTCCAGCAAGGCAAAATACAAATCCCGGGTGGACACTGTCCAATCGCAATCGATCTGCCATTCGCGGATCTGATTTTGCGGCAAACCTTGCAACAATTGTTCCATTTTGCGCTCGATTTTCGCCGCCAACACAGGAACTTCCGCCAGGGTAAGGTGCTGAAAAGATCGGTTGGTGATAAAAATGACGGGTACCACTTCAAAAGATACTAGGGTACTCGTATCCAATGCTACAGGCGCTACGGGGATCAGTTGTTGCTGTTCCTCGTCCCAATCCACGTCAAAGCAGCGCAGGTAGAGCCTGCCACAGTTGAGCTCCTGAAGATAGGCGCGATCATCTGTTGATAGGTGCGCTTCTGTTTTCCAATAATAAAAGGCGGGCTGCACTTCGCGCTCTGTTGCTGGTGATGTACAAGCTGCAAAACTCAGTAAGAATAGTGAAAAAGGGATTACCCCCCATGACATGCGCCCCATCGTATCGTCTATCGTTTTACCGCTACGGTCATATCCGGATCGTAGTCTCCTTTGATCACCGGCGACTGCATGTTGTCCGTATAGGCTTTTACATTGGACTGCACGTAATCGAAAAGTTCCTGTACGCTGATGTCTTTGTTTTTGTTTTTATCGGCCTCCCCTTTCAGCCCGCGAATGAGGAAGTGGCTGAAAACGCCCTGCCGCAAGCCGCTCGACTCCAAAGAGGTTTCATTTGACTTAGACGACATGATGAGCGCAGTGCTAGGGCCTGCTTTGGACAATTTTTGATAGTAATTCGACAGCAATTGCGGATCGGCACCGCCCCGGCCTGCCAACAGGCTGCCGGAATGGCAGGCGTCGGCTATGCAGAGTTTGTATTTGGCATCACTATTTTGAAAGCTGTTTTTGATGTCCTCATGCATCAGTTTGTTGTTGTAGCCATCGAAATCGAAAGGCAAGAAAGCGCCTTGGAGGCCATGGCCGGAAAAATACAGCAGGATCAGGTCTTTGTTGCCCGCCTTGCTAAAGAGCTGCTGCATGGTCGATTTGATGTTATACAGCGTAGCTTCTTCATTGACCAAAATGCGGATGTGGTCGTCGTCCAAAGCGCCGCCTTCCGGGCTTTTCAAAAAAGCATACATGTGGTAAGCATCATCGTCCGTATAGCGCAACACCGGCATGTGGTGATAAGAAGCAATGCCAATGACCAAAGCCCAAACATTCAAATCGGATTGAAAGGCAGGCGTTGGATTCGAGTTTTGCACAACAGTAGTTGAGTTAATTGTGTTGTTACCGGCATAAACGCCAGCCTGCCAATAGCCGGACACCTGGCTGCCATCTTTCATAAACAAGGTGCCGTAGCCTTCAAATTTTCCGCTGAGCATCTCCCCTTCATAACGCTCGCCATTGGTATAATAAACGACACCTTTTCCCGCAGGTAAGCCGTTCTGGAAGGCACCGATATAGCGATTGCCATCTTGAAAAACATAGACCCCAGAACCATTATTGCAATCGCCACGGGTGCAGCCTTTAGAGGCGGCATTTTTTTCCCCAATATATTCACCTTCCTGCCAATAACCATTCATCTGCGTACCGTCCAGCCGATACAATACCCCCTTGCCCCAGGGCACTCCGTCTTTGAATTCGCCGGTATATTGCTCGCCATTGGGATAGTAAAACGTGCCTTTTCCGCTTGCTTTGCCGCCTGAAAAATAGCCTTCATAGCGGCTGCCGTCCACGTAGGCAAAGACACCCGTACCTGTGTTGCAGTTACCCAACAAGCAGCCGGATTGTATGTCAAAATTATCGGCGTTCACTTCTCGCTTGGCGTATTGATCGTCCAGCTTGTTCCCATTTTCTTCTACGGGAAATCCCTGTTTCCAATAACCGCTGCGTTTGGTGCCATCGGGGTAGGTCATGGTGCCGTATCCATCGCGGAGGCGGTGTTTCCATTCTCCCTCATACTTGCTGCCATCTTGATAATAGCATAAACCCGCGCCATGGATTTCCCCCTCCTGAAACTCGCCATTGTACAAAGTGCCGTTGGCAAATATATACAGGCCCTGGCCGGCGAAGCAATCCCCGCTGATACACCCCGTGGTCGGCGCTTCCTGATTTTCGGCGGCTTGCTTGGCTGTTGTTTCGACTTGTTCATTTTCGGAAACAAAACGTCCCGCTTCAAACCAACCGGATTGTGCCTTGCCATTGCCCAACACCTTTACGCCTCTTCCGTGGGGTAGCCCATCAAGCCACTGCCCTTGATATCGGCTGCCGTCCGGCCAAAAGCAAAGCCCTTGACCACTCATTTTTCCTTGCTCGAATTGTCCGATGTATTTAGCGCCGCTATGGAATAAGAATGTACCATCGCCATTTTGACAATCGCCTTCCAAACACTGGCTGAAGACGACATTGCACAGGCACAGCAAAGCGGGAAGTAATATTTGGTGTGCTTTTTTCATGATGTTTTAAGGATTATGACTGGATCGTGGGGTAATACGTGATATATAAACGAAACTTTTATATACGAAGTTTCAGAATTTATCAATTAAGTCCAGTGCAAAAAATTATTCACCTTGGTGGCGTTCATCGACCGGAATGCTCGTGAATAAATGCTACGGGCATATCGTTGGCGTATTTCCCCGTGAGGGTGGGTGTTTGGATATTGCCCGTGTACATACGCACATTCTGATGGACGTAATTGAACAATTCCGCAACCGTCACAATATCATTACCATCTACATTAGCATCGCCTTTTAACCCTTTCACCAGAAAATGACTGAATATGCCGGAGCGCAATCCCCGATCTTCCAGCGAGTATTCTTCTTCCTTGGAAGACATCATCAGTGCCAATCCGCCTTCGCTTTTTTCAAAGGCTTCGTAATATTTGGTCAATACAACAGTACCTGATGTTCTGGCAGCCAATAAACTTCCAGAGTGGCAGGCATCGGCCAACACAAGTTTGTGCTTGGCCTGGCTTTTCTCCAAAATGGTTTTAATATCCTGATGGCTGAGTTGGTTGTTGTAGCCGTCATAATCAACTGGTAAAAAAGAGCCTTGAAGCCCGTGACCGGAAAAATAGAACAGGATGACGTCATTTTCATCCGCTCTTAGCAAAAGGGCGTTCATAGCGTCGGCAATGTTTTTTTTGGTCGCCTCTTCATCAATGAGCAAGCGAATTTGATCATCGGGTAAAGCGCCTCCTGCGGGGCTTTTCAAAAAAGCATATATCTGATAAGCGTCATCATCCGTATAGCGAAGGGTCGGCATATGGGTATAAGTGGCCGCGCCGACGATGACCGCCCATATTTTCACCTGAGGGTTGTGGTCTATAGTGGTCAGTGGGTTGTTCTCGGCTTCGCCCTGTACAAACAACTTGCGCATGGGCTTCCCAAAATCCCAAATGGCGCCCACCACACGACCGCTTCTGTAGTACATTACCCCCTTGCCGTGAGGCGTATGCCTTTTCCAATTGCCTTCGTAGCGATCTCCATTGGCATAATACACCGTACCTACACCTTCCGGGAGGCCATTGTAAAAATCGCCAACAAATACGGATCCATCAACATACGTATATTTACCTTGTCCGTAGGCGCAGTGTACTTGATTACAATTTCTAAGGGATGAGGTATCCTGATCGAAAGAGTATTTAGCCCAATCGGCCAGGTACTGGTCGTCCTGCCATTCGCCTAGGACTTCTTCCCCGTCTGGAAAAAGTAATTTGCCCTGCCCGTGGCGCATGTTGTTTTTCCAATTGCCCACGTACATCGAGCCGTCGGAATAATACATAATCCCTTGATCGTGGCACTGCCCATTGCGAAATTCTCCTTCATAGCGATCGCCATTGGCAAAATAGAAAATACCGGTGCCGTGTTGCTTGCTCGTTTTCCATTGCCCCTCGTAGCGATTCTTATTGGCGTAACTAAAAATGCCTTTCCCATCGAACTCATTGTCCTTAAATTCACCGGTGTATTTGTCGCCATTGGCGTAATTCAGTATGCCCATGCCGTGGCGGTATCCTTCCTCCCAATTGCCAATGTATTCTCTGCCATCTGAAAAAATCAGGGTGCCCCTGCCTTGGGGTTTGCCATTCTTAAATTGTCCTTGGTATTCTGCGCCACTGGGATAAAGACAAATGCCTTCTCCGTTGATACAATCTCCTTTTTTGCATTCAATTTGAGCGGCAGCACTAGGTATGGCAGTAATAAAGGCCAGGATGACCACAAAACACTGAACCCATAATGGGAGAAATCGGTTTTTATGAATGGAATTGCGTGCTAAGTTCATAGGCGATTTTCTTTTAGGGAGTCGTTTACCAAATGATTAGTCTTCTAATGTCTATCTTCTGCCATCTATTGTCTTGGCGCGATGATTTATGTTATTTTTAATTTAAAAAAACAGGTGATACCTTTGCCGGAATAAAACCATTCATTATGATTTTGAGAAATAGTTGTCTATTGATTTTAGCCGCCGCGCTTTTTTCCTGTGGCAGCCCCCAACAAACTAGTGAGGCACAAGAAGCCAATCCGGTTAAAATTGCAGGTACATTTGGCGAGACCATCACGCCAGATAATGCCATAGCCTATGACCAATTGCTCAAGGAATTTGGCACACAGGACTCTGTGGCGACCAAAGTAGTGGGTCAAGTGACAGAAGTGTGCCAGGTAAAAGGCTGTTGGATGAATATTTTGAACGCCAATGGCGAAGGTGAACCAATGATGGTTCGCTTTAAAGATTACGGCTTTTTTATGCCAAAAGATATTGCCGGTAAAAAGGTAATCATCGAAGGTTATGCCTTCCGGGAAGTCACTCCCGTGGACGAGCTGCGCCATTATGCCGAAGATGCGGGTAAATCAGCCGATGAGATAGCTGCCATTACCGAGCCGAAAGAAGAATTGAAGTTTTTGGCTTCTGGGGTACTGCTGTTGGAGGATTAAGGCTGGACTTTTGATGCAGGTTTGTGGTTGGGAGTTAGCGCCCAACCACAAACAATGTCTTTAAAGAAACCTACTTTTCAAGTGCTGAATAGTAGTATTATCAAAGCGACATACGATTTATTACTGACGGGGCGTTAAGTAACCCAGAAAAGTTATTTTCCCGATTTGTCCTTTCCATAGCAGGCTAAACGATTCAATTCAAGTGTATCCTCTATGGGAAGAGCCTTTATCAATCGGGAAATAATTTTTGGCACACTATATAGGTATTAAAAGTTGCAGGATATAACGCCCCGCTTAGGAATCCACCCTCCTCCTAACGGAAAAATCAAACTAGCCATGAACTACCACGCTGCCAAAGCCTTTATTTTGGACAAACTAGAGCGCGAACTCTCCGAGCGGCTCTACTACCATGGGATTCATCATACCCTAGACGTTTTGTACATGATTGAAGAGTTGTGCTATTTGGAAAATGTCTCTCCACATGATGCTTTGTTGCTCAAAACAGCAGCGCTTTTCCACGACTCTGGATTTACGGTCAGCAACAAGGAGCACGAAATGCTGGGCTGCGAAATCGCCCGAAATGCCTTGCCAAAATACGATTATACCCCAGCCGAAATTGAAGCCGTTTGCGGTATGATTATGGCCACCAAAATACCGCAGTCGCCCAAAACCTATTTGGAAGAAATTATATGCGACGCTGACCTGGATTACTTGGGTCGGGATGATTTTTACGATATTGGCTCTACCCTCTTTGAAGAGCTAAAAGCTTATGATGTACTCAAATCAGAAGAAGCTTGGAATCGCTTGCAGGTGGACTTTCTGCAAAAGCACCGCTTTTTTACCAAAGCCAATCGCCAGCGCAGGGCGCATCGCAAAGAGCAGTATTTACATGAGTTGGAAGCACTCATAGCTACTTATAGTGAAAAAATTTAGACCTGCTAAGCAGCGATTTTAGCCCAAGGGGCGTTTTGCCATTAGTTTGATGATATAGGCGTTAAATTTCCAGGCAGCCCCTGCTTTACACTCACTAGTTCAAATAACATAAGAAGGGGCTGCTTGTTTTATTTTTACTCCCTAGCTTTCTCCGCTATTTTCCCTACCAAGCCGGATAACATCTTCACTGGTCAATTGAAAAAGAGGTGGTGTTTGCACCTCTAGGTATTGTAACATCAGGTACAATTGTCCCCTATGATGAATTTCGTGTTCTATCATAGCTCGCAGCCATTTTCCGCGCCTAATTGGCGTTCCAATTGGCGTTTGACAATATTCACTCAAAAACGATTCAGGTTGTTCTTCCAAAAACCTAAGCATAGTATGCATCGTATCATCATATAGCTTTACAATGGCCTCAGCGGTAGGTGCAAAATCAGCAGAACAACCCCTGTAAGTACTGACCTGCCCCTGGATATTAGGCAAATACATATCCCGCTCGATAAGGATGATGTGGCGAGCCAAATCGCCCAAAGAAAAAGTTCCTTCTTTCCAACGAAAACCCAAGTGTTCATCAGAAATAAGTCGAACGACTTTTAATGTTCGCTCTTTAATACGCCGATAATAGGCCAGAAATTCGGCCATATTGTTATTAACCATGAAGTAAACTTTGAATTCCAAAACTAAAAAATCTATGCAAAATCCAGCGAGGTAAAAACTTACGGTTATTTTTACAGGAATCGAACAGATAAAACCACTGACATGAAGTATTCACTCCTTTTGCTTTTTACCCTATTCGTATTTGGCTCTAAGGCTCAATCCAGCGATCTGAGCCAATCCGGCTGGCACATACAAGCCAGTGATATTGATCCGAATCATTACTATGGCATTACCTGCGCCAACGGAATGGTCGGTTTGGTTTCTTCGCCCGAACCCATGAAGGTCAAAGATGTCGTGCTCAATGGCGTATATGATAACTATCAGCGGGGTCGAGTTTCCAATATTTTAAAGACCTTCAACCACGTGAACATGGAGTTGGATGTGGATGGCAGACGTATCAGCAGAAAGGATATTGCCAATTATGTCCAGACGCTAGACATGAAAAGAGCCACCTTGACCACTACTTTTGATATAGGTGGAAAAATCAGTGTGAAGCATGAAATGATGGCCTTGCGCCATCTGCCTTTTACGGCGATGGTGATGGTCGAAATTACCGCCAAGCAAGCAGTCAGCATCACCCCTATCAGCGTCATTGAAGCGCCAGACCACCTGAGCGATGTACGCAATTTTTACAGCGAAATAGACCGCCCACACGTCACTATACCCCTGCTAACTTCCATGGCCAATAGCCCTTCTGGGAAAATAAAGCTGGCGGTATCCAATAGTTTTATCTTTGAAGAGGCGCATGGCCAGGAACCGGACATCATCCACGAAGACTGGGACTACAACCGCCATTTGGCCAAATTTTATAAGTCGTTAAAAGCAGGTGAAACCTATCGCTTCAGTTTGGTCGCTTCGGCGGTCTCCTCCGAGCACTACGAAGATCCGCTGAACGAGGCCGAGCGTTTGACCATTTTTGCCAAATTGGAAGGCAGCAAACGCCTGTTGCAATACCACGAAGCCGCCTGGGCTAAACTCTGGGAAAGCGACATCATCATTGGAGGTAATGTGGCCGACCAACGCGATGTCCACTCCATGATTTATCACTTGTACTCGTTTGCACGGGAAGGCACGGCTTACAGCCTTTCGCCGATGGGGCTTTCCGGCTTGGGTTACAACGGCCACGTTTTTTGGGACACCGAAATATGGATGTACCCGCCACTGCTGGCGCTGCAACCGGCAATAGCGCGCTCGCTGCTCGAATACCGCTATCAGCGCCTGGATGCTGCTAAGCAAAACGCCTTTGCCCACGGGTACAAAGGCGCTATGTACCCCTGGGAATCCGCCGATGATGGCTCAGAGGATACGCCTGTATGGGCGCTCACAGGGCCGTTTCAACACCACATTTCCGGCGATATTGCTTGGGCTTGCTGGAAATACTATCAAGTGACCGGCGATAAAGATTGGTTGCGCGATCGGGGCTACCCGATGATGAAAGAAGTAGCCGACTTTTGGGCTAGTCGGGTAGAACGCAATGGCCCCGGGCAATACGATATTAAAAACGTGATCGGCGCCAACGAATGGGAAGAAAATATCGACAACAACGCCTACACCAATGGTATGGCAATCACTGCCCTGAGGCAGGCCACCAAAGCTGCCCAGGCCCTGGGCTATACGCCTGATCCCGATTGGGAGCATGTGGCTCAAAATATCCCGATTCTGACCTTCCCCGATGGCACCACCCGGGAAAATGCCACATACAACGGCGTTACCATCAAGCAAGCGGATGCCAATTTGTTGTCCTATCCAATGGACATCATTACGGATAAAAACCGCATCCGGCAAGATTTGGCTTACTACGAACCGCGCATGTCTGCCGAAGGCCCGGCCATGGCACATTCTGCTTTGGCAACCATCTATGCCCGGCTGGGGGAAACTGAAAAGGCGTATGAAATGTTCAAGCGCAGCTACAAACCCAACGAAGTACCGCCCTTTGGCGTTTTGGCCGAAACCGCCGGGGGTACAAATCCTTACTTCGCTACTGGTGCTGGGGGTACGCTCCAAACGCTCATTTACGGATTGGCTGGCGTGGATTTTACAGACAAAGGGTTGACGCTGCTAAACAGCCGCCTGCCCAAAGCCTGGAAATCGCTGGAAGTGACGGGTGTTGGTCAGGAGGAGAAACGGGTGAAGGTGGAGTAAGAAGACGTTTTTGGGTTTCTGGTTTCAAGGCAGGTCAACCAGAAACCAGAAACTAGAAACCAAATCACCGTTTAACCTCATTGTCTATCGCCGGCACCGTTTGCATATACGCCCAAATGGCATGGACATCGCTATCTGTCATTAAGGTAAATTTGGGCATGGCGGGGTGCAAACCTACACCATCTGCTCCCTGTCCGTAGCGAACCGCATTCGCAAACTGCTCCTCTGTCCAGTTACCAATTCCGTGTTCTGGATGCGGGGTAATATTGGCAGCCAGCGTAATATCGGCAGGATTACCAATGACAGGCACGGGCGCTCCTCCGCCAAAGTAGCCGGGTGAATTTTCAGGTATCAAAATGTCATTCGTTTCAAAACTGGCCGAATGGCAATCATAGCACAAAAATGCCCCCGTAGCCAAATATTTGCCGTAAGCAACCGCATCATTGGGGTTGACTGTTGCAGGGGGTGTTTCGGGATAAGGGAGGGGCTTAAACACCAAATTCGACAAAATCTTCACCAACAAAGTAGGTTGGTGATCAGGGTGTTGCACCGCAGAGGGCTGCACCTTATTGGCATCCGATTTCAGATATGCGACGATGCTTTTCAAGTCTTCATCACTCAAATGGACAAAGCGGGGCATCAGGGGTATGGCAAACTCCCCATCTCGTTTTACGCCCGTGCGCAATAGATACATCAATTCTCCATTGGTGTATTTGCCGATGCCGTGTTCGGGATCTTGGGTAATGTTGGCGGCATACCACACACCAAAATCCTTGTTGTCTTCCATCAATCCGCCAGATAGTTTATTATCAGCACCAGTATGACACATACCACAGCTTAGATTGGTCAGGTATTCCCCCCTGGCAATCGTAGCCGAATCCATACTGATCTGAACCTCCGGCGCATTGACTTCGTATTTTGGGAAGCCTTTGATGTTGAAATACAGCAGCGCAGCCAAAATCAAAACGATGGCGGAACCCAATAGGATTCCAATAATTTTTAATGCTTTTTTCATGATCTAATTGGTTTTAGTAACGCAGAAAAATTATGTTACCGATTTGTGCTTACCAGAGCGGACTCCAGGTAAATCGGGAAATGATTTTTTACACCATACGAAAGCTATTAATACTTCCTTTCTTTGACCCATATCCAATCATCCTGCCCATCCATGTTGTCGATGATGTCCATTTGCAGGCGATGCATCATTTGCGACATTTCCGACAGTATGTGCAATTCTTCCAGGGTAAAAGTTTCATTGTCATAATATTCGTAGTGTACAGAAGTCCCATTTGTCGCCGTAATGAGCAATCCGCCGTTTCCCATTCGCCGGCATTGCAATTCGACATAAGCGCCTTGTGGCAAACGATCATTAGGGAAAAAATCCAGCGCCAATAATTGGCCGTTCCATTGAAAAGTGCCATAATGTTCCCCATTTACGTCGTGAACCGCGCTGAAATATCCCGTAGGGGAAAAACGGAGCCATTCGCCCTTGCCTTCGTCGTCCACCCCGTAGTAGCGACCTTCCAGCCCTTGAGCAAAATTCAGTGTTGATGCCGTGCAAAAAGCGAACAATAAAAAGAAGGTTTTCATGATAATAGAATTTATGTTGATTCAAACAGATGTTGCAAAGTTACAGGCAGCCTCTGAACAGGGTTTTAGGATACGTCGCAGGAGTTTTCAAATTTGTCGCAAAAGGCTTTTTTCTTATTTTTTTACAGGCGCTGTGCTTTTTTTTTGCTCAATCGTGACTTTTGATCTACTTTTAGTCTTAATTGCAGAAAATATTTTTTGAACCCTAAATACGATCATTATGAGCGTTAATTTGATGGACATGTTTCAGGATCAACTGTCAAAAGGATTGGTTGATCAGTTAAGCCAGCAACTGGGCGGCGCCGACAAACAACAAACCATGACGGCAGCTTCTGGAATTTTCACTACTTTAATGGGGGCATTATCCAAAAATGCATCCAACCCGGAAGGCGCACAAGCACTTAACAACGCCCTGGAGCGTGACCATGATGGCAGCATTTTGAATGATTTGGCAGGCTTACTCAACGGCAATAATCAACAAATCGATAACCCACGCTCCTTAAACGGTGCAGGTATCCTTGAGCACATCCTGGGCAACAAACAAAATTCAGCCATTGATATCATCAGCCAAATAAGTGGTTTGGAATCTAACAAAACCGGCAACCTGATGACGATGCTGGCTCCTGTTGTGATGGGCATGTTGGGTAAAACCAAACGCGAGCAAGGCTTGGATGTAATGGATATCGCCTCTTTGCTCAATAACAACGTCAGCAATCAAAAGCAGCAAAATAACCCAACGATGGATTTGGTGAGCCGTTTTCTGGACAGCGACGGCGATGGCAGCATCGTGGACGATCTGGCCAATATGGGCATGAAGATGTTGGGCGGATTTTTGAGTAGAAAAAGATAAAAACGGGCTGGTTTCTGGTTTCACCTGCCTTGAAACCAGAAACCACCCGTCTGAGCCGCCTGCCCGAATGATCCCGCGAAAAACGCGGGAGAAGGCGGGGGCAGGAAAACTTGAGACCAGAAACCTGAAACTTCTAATCATGCAAAACGAAACCCTCATTCACCAATTTTATCAAGCTTTTCAGCGGGGCGATGCAGAGGGGATGGCGGCTTGTTACCATTCCGATATTGAGTTCGAAGACCCCGCTTTTGGCCGCCTACGGGGAAAAGAGGTCGGCGCGATGTGGGCCATGCTCATTGATCGCAGCAAAGGTCAATTGCAAATAACTTATTCAGATGTTAAAGCCGATGGTCAAAAAGGGCAGGCGTATTGGGAAGCACGATATGCCTTTTCTCAGACTAAGCGACAAGTCCACAACAAGATCAATGCCCAATTCCAATTCAAAGATGGCAAAATCATTGCCCATCGCGACCAATTTTCTTTTTGGAAATGGACGATCATGGCCTTAGGGCTTCCCGGTATATTGTTGGGCTGGACACCTTTTTTGAAAAATAAGGTGCGCACACAAGTTAGAAAGGCTTTGACGCGCTTTCAAAGCATGAAGTAAGATCTGCTTCTGATTAAATATCCATTAGCATCGCCACGGGATCTTCCAGCAATTCCTTCACTTTAACCAAAAAGGTCACCGAAGTGCTGCCGTCAATAACGCGGTGGTCATAAGAAAGCGCCAGGTACATCATGGGGCGAATTTTGATTTCTCCATCCACCACCACGGGGCGCTCTTTGATGCCGTGCATGCCTAGTATGGCCGACTGTGGCTCATTTAAAATAGGGGTGCTCAATAGTGAACCGAATACCCCCCCATTGGTGATCGTAAAGGTACCACCCTGCATTTCTTCGATAGAAAGATTGCCATTGCGGGCTTTATCTGCCAATGCTTTGATCTTCCATTCTACTTCTGCAAAATTCAATGACTCGACGTTGTGAACGGGTGGCACGACAAGGCCATTGGGCGTAGAGATCGCAATAGAAATATCGGCGTAATCGTGGTAAATCAAGTCTTCCCCATCGAGAATGGCATTCACATCTGGCATTTCCATCAGCACTTTGGCGCAAGCTTTCGCAAAAATGGACATGAAGCCCAGCTTGATCCCGTATTTTTTGACAAAGCGATCCTGGTACTTGTTGCGCAAGTCCATGATGGCCGTCAGATCCACCTCATTAAAAGTGGTGAGCATCGCCGTGTTGTTTTTGGCGCTGACCAGCCGCTTGGCGATGGTGCGGCGCATGCGGCTCATCTTTTTCCGCTCTTCTGAACGGCTGAATGAAGTTTTGGACTCTGTGTGGACAGGAGTAGTTTCTTTTTTGGCTTCTGGCTGAGTGGCGGTAGCGGGTTGTTCTTGTTTTTGAGCAGCTACTGCTTTTTGAGCATCTTCTTTGGTGATTCGGCCATCTTTGCCACTACCCGCTACGTCGGAGGCCGGAACATCGCCTTCCCGAAGTATTTTGGCGGCAGCCGGAGAGGGGTGTTGGCTGGCATAAGAACCCGCAGATTCTTGCTGAACCGGAGTCGGCGCTTGAGTAGTTGCCACTTCTGATGGCTTAGGGTCATCCGACTTGGGGTCATTTTTCTTTCCCTCCTGAACGCTGGTATCTATGGTGGCCACTAGCGCACCAATATCCAAATCGGCTCCTTCCTTGGCGACATGTGTCAACTTTCCGGATGCTTCGGCGGGAAATTCGAGGGTGGCTTTATCCGATTCAAATTCACAGATGGCTTGGTCGATTTTGACGAAATCGCCGTCTTTTACCAACCATTGTGATAGGGTTACTTCTGTGATGGACTCCCCGATAACGGGAACTTTCATTTCAACGATGCTCATTGCGATGTCTTTGCTTTTACTGGATGCAATATTCCGTCAATTGACTAAATAATACAAACAATAGATCATTTTTTTGGGTTCGCCCAAAAATTAAACCCGGGTGAGCAAACCAAAGGCGAAATCTTCCAGGAGTTTTTCAACTTGGCTCAGGTCATTGTCTTCGATAGAAATATCGGTTAAAGAAGGCAGGTGCAGAGCAAAATAGATATGATTATTGGCCATTTCAAGCAAAGTACTGGCTAATGCGCGCGGATAGGGAAAAAGTGCATTAACTTCTGCTATGATGTCGGCTATCTTTTTAGCCAATGCCTTGTACGTTAAGAAAAAGCCTTCTTTATTTTCTTTGTCGATTTCTTTGGTATGATAGGCTTTGGTTGCTTCTGCGACTACGATACGATGGAGTACATCTTCGTCCACAAACGCGACGGAGGTGTTGCGCCGGGTGGTATCCGCAATGACGGAAATAGCAATTTTGAGTTTTTGCTCCGGCTCGGAAATATTCATGGTATTGTAATCAATGCGAAACTTCATCCATTCCCAATACCAGCACAATAGATAAACGAGCAATAAATGCTTGTTTTCAAAATAGCGATATACCGAAGCCTCCGTTGACTCTATTACTTCAGCCAGTTTTTTAAAGGTAAACGCCTCAAAACCAATCTCATCAATTAGCAAAATACTATGCTGGATGATCTTGCGCCCCAATTTGGTGTCTTGTGGATCGCGCAGGTACAAACCTGGATTGAGATTCATCTGAATAGTAACGGGCATGCGTGTGTTTTTTGTTATAGGTCAAATATAGCAATATATGTCCATACAATAGCAATACTTTTTCTATTCTGTTCGGAAAGGCGCGCAAAAGTTTACAAAAGATTAATACTGGACTATGCCTTGTTTCTTTATTTTTGTGTTCGAAAAACGCCTCACCCGCTAACCGGAATAAAGCCTGTCATTTTTTTTTAATCTCAATAAGCTGAATAATGAAAAGATTAGTATTCCTCCCAATTGCTCTGCTATTGCACAGCAGCCTTTTTGCCCAGCTCAATCCGGGCGATATTATGTTTGTGTCGTTTAATGCCGATGGCTTCGATGGTTACCAGATTGTAGCTTTAGCTCCGATTCCGGCTAATACGACCATTTATTTTACGGATAATGAATGGACAGGAGCCGGATTTAATTCTGGTGAGACTTTCTGGATTTGGTCAACTGCTTCTGAAATTGTAACGGGCTCGGTATTGTTATTTGTAGATTTCAATCATGATACTAACCCTTTATTCAATAGCCAAGCCGTAGCTGATATGGACCCTCCTGAAGTTAATATAGGATCTGTGGACTGGTTTTACGATTCAAGGACTGCTCCTAATGGAAACGGAAGTGGCTTAGCTGCTGGAGGAGAAAGCATCTTTGCCTATTTGGGAACTGGTATTCTAGCGCCTACTACTTTTTTAACTGCTTTTACCACAGATTCATTTGCCGGCTGTACTTTAACTGGGGCTGCAAGCGTGTTAGCTATTGGCTCGAATGTTGTTAGTTTGAGTGGCAACCGAGATGTCTGCGTTTTCGATAACGATGGCACCAATGATACTAGCGTTACCCTCACCTGCAATGGCACCATCGCCCAATGTGCCGCTATGATCGCTAATGCTTCAAATTGGCAAACAGATGATGGACCTTCCGACCAAGATGCCGATGCCAATCACCCCAATTTCCCGCTCAACATCATTACCTCCGGCACCCTTTTCCCCATCGAGCTAGTCTCCTTTGAAGGCCGCATCCAGGAAGACGGCATCTTGCTGGAATGGATCACGGCCTCCGAGAGCAACAACGACTATATGGCCGTTGAGCGCAGCGCCACAGGCCGCGACTTTGTGGAGCTGGGCCGCATCTCCGGGCAGGGTACCAGCTATGACTTGCAGCATTATCAGTTTTTGGATAAAAATCCACTGCCAAGCGTGAACTACTACCGCCTGCGCCAAGTGGACTTCGATGGCCGCAAGGAATACCACAAGGTGATTGCATTGGATTACAAGGGTCCGTTCAAAGGCCAAATCGCCAGCTTATTTCCCAATCAGGTAGCTCAAATGGCCACCCTACAATTGCCAAGCGCCCTTAACACAGACCTCGAAGCCAGGGTGTACAACCTGATGGGGCAATGGGTAGCCAGTTTCGACATACCCGCCGGTACCGATGCTTATGAAATGGACTTGGCCCATCTAAGCACCGGCCAATATGCCGTGTTGGTGACGATGGGTCAACAAACGGAGGTATTGCGCTTTAACAAGCTGTAAGCCCTCATTCCAGTATGATTTTTTCCACGCCTTGCCCGCATTTGGATGTCCATTGCAATAAATAGACACCTGGTATCCAGTGTGCAGGAATGGTAAAAGATTCGAGCGGAGAATTCGACTGGTAAATCTGCTGCCCTTGTAGGCTGTAGATGGCTATTTCTTCCATACTTTCTTCTGCTGGCCAGTTGATGCCATCTCCTTTTTGGAAAACATTTTTGCTCCATGCTGAGCGGCAAGGTGCCCAATGGGCTACCTCTAAGCTGGAAAAATCGTATTGACCATCGAAATCCACTTGCTTCAACCGATAATAATTGAGGCCCTGTTCCGGGGAAGTGTCCAGCCAATGGTAATGTTGTCTTATTGCGCTATTCCCTGCCCCTTTGACTTGGGCAATGGGTAAGAAGTTGTACCCGTCATTGCTGCGCTGTATTTCAAAATAATCGTTATTTGACTCCGACCCAGTTGCCCAATGTAGTTCAATCCCCGCTTGCACGGTGTTTGGTTCAAAAGAAAGCCATTGGACAGGCACTAAGGGATTTTGCAATTGCAGGAGGAACAGACCATACTCTGTATCCGAGGCAGCTATCACGCCGCTGGCAAAAAAAGGATAGACACCCCAATTGTTTTTGGTACCATTATAGCTCGTATTGTTCGGATTGGTGTCGTAGTAGCCAATGCGGTAAGGTGCCAGCGGGTTGGCAATATTATATACCTGAACCCCATCCTCGTAATAAGAGACATACAAGAGGTTTCCCACCACAAAAGGGTTGTGTGGCGTACTGTTGAGGTACTGCGGTGCGAGGAGCGGATCTTTAATCGAGGCGACAACCTGCATGGAATTCAGGTTGATCACGCGAAGGGGCAGCCCAAAAGGAACTTCTTCTGCAAAAATGGCATACTGGCCATCAGCAGTCAACCAACTACTGTGGTTGTAGCCACTGCCGATAGTATAATCCAGGGCAATAGGATTATCCGAATTGCTGAAGTCGTACACATAAAACCCACTATAGCCATGAGAACAATAGGCTATATCGTCGCGCACATACACATCGTGCACATAAGCATTACTGGGGCCACCTATCAAGTCGAGGCGGGTATCGCCGATTTTAGCCGGGCTGCTAGGGTTGGCACCTACATCCAGTACGATCAGGCCTTCTGAGAGGGTATTAGAACCCGCCACGTACAATCGCCCGGAGCTGCCATCTATATAAATATTGTGCGCCCGCTGAAAGTCGGTCGTAATCTGATTGACCTTGGTTACACTATTGGGCAGGTTTTGCAAATCAAAAACAATTAGCCCTTCTGTACCTTGGTCGGCTACCCCATAAGCATAGTGTCCATAGGTTTTGAAATCCCGCCATATAGAGCTTGCCCCGCCATTAAAAGAAGCGATCAGCGTTGGCGTTGCCGGATTACTGATGTTGAAAAAAAGGATTTTTTGTGCCGTACCCAGGATGACATATTCGCCACCCAGTTGATCTGAATACCCCCAAACGTCGTTATACTGAATACCGGAATACGTGATCAGGGTGTTGTCATCCCAGTTAGTCCATAAGGCCATATTACTGGCCTGCTGACCCGGCATAGATTGGAGCGATAAGCCCACCAAAGCGGCTATTAAAATTTTCTTGTGCATCATTGTTTATGTTGTTAGCGATCAATTGCTTTGTTATTGGCGCTTGGGGCTTATGTCCTTTAGTCGGTAACCCCAAAATCAAGCTATCCGCCAATAGTGGACATCGATTCCGATATGGGATGATTGATCTGGCGGCGCATTTCCGCCTCTTTGCCATCTTTTGCCCGATTGCTCAGCGCATCCAAAAAAGCCTCTTGCAACTGTATATCACTTGCGCCCGCCCGCATCAAATCGCGCACATTGAAAACGCCATCGTCATAAAGGCAGGTCTTTAACATGCCGGTAGGCGTCAGGCGAATGCGGTTGCAGGTGCCACAAAAGGTACGGCTATAGGCCGCAATAATGCCAATTTTGCCCTTATACCCAGGTATGCGATAGTGGTAAGCCGTTGAATGGGGCGGATCGGGTAGTTTCTCGATCTGTGGGAAATGAGCTTTCAAGTGAGCCAGTATTTGCCGAAAATCCCAAAAGGCGGCTTCTTCCTGCCGCCCTTCCCCGTTGAATGGCATTTCCTCTATAAAACGCACACTGATGGGATGCTCTTGCGTCAGCCTCGCCATCGGGATAATATCTTCCGTATTTCTGCCCGCCATCACCACCGTATTGGTTTTGACCTCCATGTTGTGCTGTAAAAGTGCTTGCAGGGTTTGTTGAACAGCTTGGAAATTATCGCGGCGGGTAATTTGGAAAAATCGATCCGAATCCAGGGTATCCAAGCTCAAATTGACTGCGTGTATGCCGATCGCCTTTAGTTGAGGCACCAAAGCTTCCGTGAGTGTGCCGTTGGTGGTAATGTGTACTTGCCGTATGCCTTCGATTTGGCACAATTGCTCTAAAAAATCCATCATGCCCCGACGCACAAAAGGCTCTCCCCCTGTGATGCGCACCTTGTCGATCCCCATGGCAGCCAGCAAAGTAATGAGGCGGTACATTTCTTCATAGCTGAGCAGGTCTTCCCGATCCACGTATTCGATCCCGGATTCCGGCATGCAATAAAAGCAGCGCAAGTTGCAACGGTCGGTCACCGCCAAACGGAGGTAATTGATCTGGCGACCGTGGTTGTCGTACAAGCGTGCCGAGCCATTCTGGTATTGCATTCCTAAAGCTTTGAGGATATAACAAAAAACGGTTTTCTATAGGTTTGGAAAATGGGAAAATGACTACAAACTTAATAAAAATACCCCTTTTTTTCCCACACCATTTGTCAAAGAACCAAAATACCGATGCACGAATGAACGAGCATCGGTATCTTTGAGGAGCTTTATGTTAAGCTACAATTATTGTTTCACTAAAATCTGCTGGGCAACGCCGCTCTCATTGCTGATTGTCAGACTGTAGTGTCCGCTTGCCAAATGACCGATATTCAGTTGTTCCTGTTGGAAGCCATTGTTCAGGTTAAAGGATGTTTCCATCACTAGTTGCCCTTGCATGTTGCTGACGCGCACCTGATACAAGCCGCCTTTTTTGGCATTCAAATCGAGGAAAACCAACTCTTTTGCCGGATTCGGATAGATGGCAAAAGTTTCCAAAATTTCCTCTTTGGTACCTACCGTGATTTCTTCCAAAACAACCGGGTTGTTCAAAAATACAGAGCCGTCGCCACTGTTGGCATTATTTCCATTGACCGCGGAAACAGCAGCGTAGAAATTAACATTCCCCGTACCCGCAGGTGGCGCTGTCCAATCAATCTGAAAGGAAGGGCTACTGCTGCGCATGCTGTGCTCGGCATATTGACGGTTGTTCAGCGGCGTAACCTGGATACCGGCAGGCGGGTTGCTGAAATTGCCTGCGTTGGCATTGGCGTCGGTCAATGCGACGGCCTGAAAACCATAGCCTACGGGGTTTCCCGTTGCATTGATATTGATCGCCATTTTGTAGGTCTTACCAGGTTCATAAGCGGTAATGGGCAGGCCTTCTTCTAATACCTCTAAGGTCATGGTAGGCGAAAAAGCGCCAGCGTTGTGGCAAAATGCGCAAGGTCCTGGACTTACGGGCGACCCCGTCCTATCCAGCATTTGCACCTCTGCCGGGCCACCGGAATTGTTCCAAAAAAAGAGCGCTAAGCCAAGTACGGTCAAAAAGGTGTAAACAATCTTTAATTTCATAAAAATGAGCTTTTGGTTTGAAATGTAATCCTGCCATAGCAAATCGGTTTGCCATAGCAGGATGCAAATTTTACACCTTTATGACATTTGAAAAAAACGAAAGTTGCCCTATTTCATCCAATTGCTAAATAGCTTGCAAAAAGAACATCAAAAAGTCCGCCAATAAGACTGCTCTACATCAATCCATTTTCGGGCTTTTTTCCTTGTACCCCTTTAAAAAATTGCATCACCCGCGCCATATCCAACTCCATATCAGCAGTCGGCAAAAATGGCGGAGCAAAGGCAACTTGTTTATTGCCGTAATCGAGTCGCACCAACACAATGGCTACGCCAGCGCCTTTGGCGATGTAATAAAAACCCGTTTTGAGCTTGCCCACTTTTTTCCGGGTACCTTCTGGAGCAATGGCGATGGAAAATTTTTTTTCCTTTTTGAAAATTTCGACTACGGCATCTACAAAGTTGCTGTTTTTCGAGCGATCGACCGGATACCCCCCCAACCAGCGGAAATACCAGCCAAATGGCGGGATAAAGAGCGATTTTTTACCTACAAAATTGGTACCCATTTTCAAAATGCTGCGCGTCAGTATGCCCAAAACGAAATCCCAATTGGACGTATGTGGTGCAGCCACCAGCACATATTTGTCGGGAAAGGCATCGAATGGTTTAACAATTTCCCACCCCGACAGGTGCAAAATTTGCCGGCTAAGCCATCTAAACATGTCTGTTGATTTTTTGCTTTGTCAATTCTTCGATAAAAGATACGCAAATTTCCAGTTTGTATAAAAAAATCCCAGCATTGGCCGAAAAAAAATAGTGGTTAGCCCTCCTTAAAAGCATCTTTAAGCATTAATCACTCACGAAACACCTTAACAATCAATCAAAACACCACTTAAAATGAAAGTTCAACTTACCCGACTGTTTTTTTTAGTAGCCCTTTTTTGCCTTAGCCATTACAGTTTTAGCCAATCTTCCCTCAGCGGCCAGGTCATCAGCGACGCTGGTAAAGCAGCTGAAACGGTAAATGTGCTATTGTACAGTGCCACCGACTCCATTATTGTAAAAATGGAGCTGAGCGAAAGCGACGGCAGCTACCGTTTCCGCCAACTGGACACCGGCGATTATTACCTGCAAGTGACTGGAATTGGTTACAGCGATTATTTTTCCGAAAGGTTTGCCCTGGCAGAAAAAGAAGAAAAGGTACTGCCTTTAATTGAATTGGAAAGCGGGGCAGAAATGCTCAGTGAAGTGGAAGTAACAGCTAAAAAACCTTTGCTGGAACAGCGAGCAGGCCGACTGATTGTGAATGTCGATCAAAACATCACCGGGCAAGGGGGCAGCGTCACAGATTTACTTAAAAAAGTGCCTGGCCTGGTGGTTGTGAACAACCGCATCTCAATGGCGGGGCGCTCCGGCGTTACCATCCTGATTGATGGCCGCCCAACCAAATACATGGACATCGAATCGCTGCTCCGCGAAATGCCCGCCGATAATATTGCCCGCATCGAAGTCATTTCCCAACCAGGCGCTGCATTTGATGCAGAAGGCACTGGAGGCGTGATCAATATTATCCTCAAGAAAAATGCACTATTGGGCACCAACGGCAACGTCAGCTTGGGCGTAGGCTATGGCGAACTTTGGAAATACCGACTGAATGGCGCGGTCAACCACCGCTCCGGCCCCTGGAATTTATCCCTCTCCACAGGCTACAACAACCGCACCTGGGTGGAACGCCTGGATTTGGAGCGTATTTTGCCCGATCGCTCTTATGTGCAAAACAACTACGAACCGGGCGATCCGCGCTCTGTTTATCTAAGATTGGGCGCCGACTACAGCATCAATGACAAACAAACCATCGGCATCAACCTGCACGGCTCGCGCAGCAACAACGAAAGAACCAACACCAACGAAACCGTCGTCGTTAGCAAAGAAGGCGTCGAATTGGAACGTTTCGTTACCGATAATGTACAGGATCGCTTCTGGCGCTCCTATACTGCCGACCTTTTTTACCGTTGGAAAATAGACACCCTCGGACAGGAATTGTCTTTTGATGCCAACTATGCCAACTACCACCGCGATGCCCTCAGCGAACTGATGACTACTGGCGCAGACTTCGAGCCGAGAAGAAATGATGAACCGGCGGAAACCTACATTTATGCCAGCCAACTGGATTACAAGCTGCCTTTAAGCAAAAAATTGCTTTTCCAAACTGGCGGAAAAATCAGCGCCACCCGCCTGGACAATGAGCTGATCGCCAGCCTCTTCATCAATAACAATTGGACCAACGACGTGCTGCGCAGCAACACGTTCAAATACGATGAAGATATTTACGCCGCCTACACTTCTTTCACCTACACCCAAGATAAGCTGGAAATTAATGTCGGCTTGCGTTATGAAGATTCTCACGCGGTGGGCTTTAGCGAAACGCTGGATTCTACCATCGACCTCACCATTCGGAAACTGTTCCCCAGCGCCAGCATCAACGCCCCTTTGTTTGGGCCTATGGGCTTGAGCCTTTCGTATAGCTACCGCATTGAGCGTCCGGGTTATTACGATTTGAACCCTTTTGTTTCCTACCTCGATCCCCTTACTTTTAGCAAAGGCAACCCTTTCCTGATTCCAGAACTGACCCATAGCGGCCAAATTTCACTGACTTATGAAAAGCAGCCTTTTTTCAACCTCTCTTACGATTATACCTCAGATGTACTCACGGAGGTCATCGAACAGGACGACGAAACCGGGGAAGCTTTCCAAACGGATATCAACCTCGACCAATACATCCGCTATGGGGGTAGCCTCTTCTTTCCGCTCGATTTTATCGCTAAGCCCATTTCCGGCTACGGGGGCTTTATGCTCTTTTACCACGACTACCAAGCCGAATACTTGAACAGCGAATACCTGCAAAATCAGTGGACGACCAATGCTTTTTTGCAGGTGAATGTGAGCTTACCACAAGAGTGGAAGCTGGAAGTCACTGGTTGGTTCCAGGGCAAAGGCTTGGACGGTATCATCCGCCACGAGTCAATGTACGGGGTGGATGCCGGTATCCAAAAAAAGTTTCTGGACGACCAGTTGCGCTTTGAACTGAGTGCAGATGGCATCATTCAAAAGTTTTTCCAAGGCAAAGTGGATTATGCCAACCTAGATTTCAACATCCTTTCCCAATGGGAAGCACCTATTTTTCAAACGCGCATCACCTGGAATTTTGGTAATAAATACCTGAAAGACAGGGAAAACCGCAAAGCAGCTTCCGAGGCAGAAAGGCAGCGGGCACAAGGAAATTGATTTTTTTACCCATACATGTTGCGCAATCTTAAAAAAGCCCTTATATTTGCATCCGCAAAAACAACAAGGCTTGTTTAGCGCAACGGCGGTGCGGTAGCTCAGTCGGTAGAGCAATGGACTGAAAATCCATGTGTCGGCGGTTCGATTCCGCCCCACACCACAAAACAAAAGGGCGACTTGAAATAAGTTGCCCTTTTTGTTTATTCTAATTGATTGTGTACTTCATGCCTTTCTTCTCCGATATTTTCATTTTCCTCACATTCTATCTTTTAATTTCAACCTGCGGATGAAAATTATTTTTTGTTTTTTTTCATTTACTATTTACTTTTGCGCGTGACAATTTTCTAAAACAAGCATTTTTTTTAACTATATGTTATTGTTCTCCGCTCATCATCACCATCATTTGATTCACACCCATTGTGAATGGTGATGCTTGTGTAGCAGAACAAAACAACCCAAAAGAGGTTAACCATTCGCGGTTAACCTCTTTTTTTTTTACCCATAACTTTCTAAAATCAATCATGGAAGAAAAACTAAAAGTGGCAGTACAAAAATCGGGGCGTTTACTCGACGACTCCCTGAGCCTGCTCAAAGAATGCGGCATCCGCATTGACAACGGCAACGAACAATTACTTGCCCCGGCCAGCAATTTTCCGATGGAAGCCCTTTTTCTGCGCAATTCCGACATTCCACAATATGTGCAGGATGGCGTAGCCGACATCGGCATCATCGGCCACAATACCGTTATCGAAAAACAAAAGCAACTTGATGTGCGGCTGATGTTGGGCTTTTCCAAATGCCGCCTTTCCATAGCCGTACCCAAAAGCACCCACTACTCCGGACTCGAATATTTGCAAGGCAAGCGCATCGCCACCTCCTACCCCAATTCACTGTTAGCCTTCCTGTCGGAAAAAGGCATTCAAGCCGACATCCACGAAATTTCGGGCTCCGTAGAAATAGCGCCCAATATCGGGTTGGCCGATGCCATCTGTGACTTGGTCAGCACAGGCAGCACCTTGTTCAAAAACGGGCTGGAAGAAAAAGAGGTCGTACTCCGCTCAGAAGCATGCATCGTTTCCCAGCAAAATCTGCCCTCGGAAAAACAAGCCATCCTCGATCGCTTGGTCTTTCGCATCCAATCCGTACTGGCTGCAAAAAACAACAAATACCTGCTGATGAATGCCCCCAACGAGCATATCAATGACATCATCCAATTGTTGCCGGGCATGAAAAGCCCAACCGTCATGCCCTTGGCCGTCCCCGGCTGGAGTTCTTTACATACGGTTATTGCCGAGCAACGCTTTTGGGAAATCATCGACCAACTCAAGCAATGCGGTGCGCAAGGCATTTTGATTATCCCTATTGAAAAAATGATCCTTTAAGGCTTGCCATGAAAATATACCTGCATCCCGAAAAAAATCAGTGGGCGAACCTGCTTCAGCGCCCAACTTTGGATACCCGCCAACTAGATGAACGGGTCGCAACTATCCTTCAGGGCGTTCGCCAATCGGGCGATGCTTACATCCGCCAGCTTACCCGACAATTCGACGGTGTTGATTTGCCTGATTTGGAAATACCGCCCGAAGCCATTCTAGCTGCCATTGAAAAAGTACCTTCCGAACTAAAAACAGCCATTCAAGTAGCCAAAGCGAATATTGAAAGCTTTCACATCCGCCAAAAACAAGCCCCGGAAATCATTGAAACTATGCCCGGCGTGCAGTGCTGGCGCAAAAACATCCCTATTGAAAAAGTGGGCTTTTACATCCCCGGTGGCACGGCGCCCTTGTTTTCGACCGTACTCATGCTCGGCGTGCCTGCCCAACTTGCCGGATGCCGGGAAATTGTTTTGTGCAGCCCACCCCAAACCGATGGCAGCATCCATCCGGCTATCTTGTACGCCGCTCAGTTGGTTGGGGTGAGTCGTATCTTTAGGGTAGGCGGTGCGCAAGCCATTGCTGCAATGGCTTATGGCACAGAAAGTATCCCGGCAGTTTACAAAATTCTGGGGCCGGGCAATCAGTACGTTACGGCAGCCAAACAGTTGGTAAGCCGGGAAGGCATCGCTATTGACATGCCTGCTGGGCCTTCCGAAGTGTTGGTGCTGGCTGACGAAAGTGCGCCCCCTGACTTCGTAGCAGCCGACCTGCTGGCTCAAGCCGAACACGGTACAGATAGTCAGGTGGTATTGATTGCCTATGCCCCCGATCAGGTTCATGCTATTTTACAAGCAATGGAACAACAATTGGCCGGCCTGCCCCGCGCCGATATTGCCAGGCAGGCTTTGGCTAACAGTGCAGCCATAGTAGTCGAAAATACGGCCACAGCTTTAGAGCTCATCAACCTTTATGCCCCGGAGCACCTTATTCTGGCGGTAGGCAACGCCGCTGAAATCGCGGAACAAGTACTGAACGCAGGTTCTGTTTTCCTGGGTCATTACAGCCCCGAATCGGTTGGGGATTATGCTTCCGGCACCAACCACACTTTGCCGACCCATGGCTTTGCGAAAGCTTATAGCGGGGTTTCTTTAGATACTTTTGTAAAAAAGGTAACTTTCCAGCGCTTAAGCCCGGAAGGTCTTAAAAATTTGGGGCCAACGGTTGAAATTTTGGCGGAAGCCGAGCAACTGGCCGCCCACAAACTAGCGGTGAGTATCCGCCTGCAATACCTCAACAATGAACAATAGCATCGAACACCTGATCCGACCCAATATTCGGAAATTGATTCCATACTCCTCTGCCCGCGACGAATTCAAAGGCCAAGCCGATATTTTTTTGGATGCCAATGAAAATCCCTTTCCGACTGGACTCAATCGCTACCCGGATCCGCTACAAAAGGCCGTCAAAAAAGAACTGGCGGCACTGAAAAAAGTGGACGAAGCACAAATATTTTTGGGCAATGGCAGCGATGAAGTCATCGATCTACTGATCCGTATTTTTTGCGAGCCTCAACAAGATCATATCATTCAATTGCCCCCAACCTATGGTATGTACCGGGTTTGCGCCGATATAGCCAACGTTGCCGTTGTGGACATCCCTTTGAATAAACGCTTTCTGCCCGATGTACCCGCTATTTTGGCGAAAGCCAGCGCCCAATCCAAGCTGTTGTTTCTTTGCAGCCCGAACAATCCCAGCGGCAATAGTTTTGCTTTAAGCGATATACAGGCCTTAGCTGCTGAATTTCCCGGAATTGTCGTTGTGGACGAGGCATATATTGATTTTTCGGCTCAGGCGAGTTGTTTGGGTCTATTGGATCAATGTCCCAATCTAGTGGTCATGCAAACCTTCTCCAAAGCTTGGGGCATGGCTGGCATCAGACTGGGCATGGCTTTTGCTTCGCCAGCAATCATACAGCTTTTCAATAAAGTAAAACCCCCCTACAACATCAACCAATTGACGCAGCAAACCGTATTGCAAGCCTTGAAAAAGGCAGCTCAAAAAGAAGCCTGGGTGAAACAAATCATCTCCGAACGCAGCATGTTGCAACACTATCTCGGCAGCTTGGACTACATCGAGCGCATCTATCCTTCGGATGCCAATTTTATACTGGTTAAAATGCAAGCACCCCGCCGGGTTTACGATTTTTTGATGGAGCAGGGCATCATTGTGCGCGATCGCTCTAATGTATTGTTGTGCGAAGGCTGTTTGCGCATCACCATCGGTACCCCGGAAGAAAATGAAAAATTATTTGAGGCATTGGTTCAATTTTCATAAACATGAAAAAACTGCTTTTACTCGACCGCGACGGCACGCTTATCCTGGAACCGGAAGGCTACCAGATAGACCATTTCGACAAACTGGAATTTTATCCGGAAGTTTTCCAGTATTTGTCCAAAATCGTCCGGGAAACGGATTATGAATTGGTGATGATTACCAATCAAGACGGCTTGGGTACGCCAATTTTCCCGGAAGAAACATTTTGGCCAGTTCAGCACTTTGTGATCAAGGCCTTCGAAAATGAGAGCATTCATTTCAAAGACGTACTCATAGACCGAACTTTCCCAGCGGACAAAGCGCCTACCCGCAAACCCGGTACTGGCATGCTGACCGCTTATCTGAAGGGCGATTACGACCTGGCCAATTCCATCGTCATTGGCGACCGACTAACCGATATGCAACTGGCGCGCAATCTGGGCGCTAAGGGCATCTGGTTGAATAATAATCCCGACTTAGGAGTAGAAGAACTCGGCGGCGCCTCTAAAGACTGGTCAGATGTGATTGTTTTGAGCACGGCTTCCTGGAAAGAAATAGGCAACTATTTTCTGACCCCCTCCCGGCATGCCCAGGTGATCCGGACGACCCGCGAAACGGCTATTGCCATCGAGCTGAATCTGGACGGCAGCGGGCAATCGGCCATTCAAACAGGGCTGGGCTTTTTCGACCACATGCTGGATCAGTTAGCGCGCCACTCACTCAGCGACCTATCCATCCAGGTGAAGGGCGACCTGCATATTGATGAGCACCATACCATCGAAGATACGGCACTGGCATTGGGAGAGGCATTCCGAAAGGCACTGGGCGATAAAATGGGCATCGAACGCTATGGCTATGCTTTGCCGATGGACGATTGCCTGGCGCAAGTAGCCATTGATTTTGGCGGTCGCCCTTGGCTGGTGTGGGAGGCCGAATTCCGCAGAGAAAAAATCGGCGAAATGCCGACTGAGATGTTTTACCACTTCTTCAAATCTTTCTCTGACGCTGCTGCCTGCAACCTCAATATCAAGGCCGAAGGAATCAATGAGCACCACAAAATTGAGGCTATCTTCAAGGCTTTTGCCAAGGCCATAAAAATGGCTAAAAAACGGGATACGACCAATCGGCAATTGCCATCTACCAAAGGCGTGCTTTAAGTTTCTAGTTGTCTTGTCCTGATATAAGTTACTTTCTTGGGCAACGTATTTCAGGGCAGGATAACCACTCACTAACCAATAACCATCATGATTACCATCATAGACTACAACGCAGGTAACATCCGATCCGTACTCTTTGCACTGGAAAGATTAGGCATTCAGGCCCGTTTAAGTGCAGACCCGGACGAAATTGTGAAAGCTGATAAAGTCATCTTCCCCGGTGTAGGCGAAGCCAATACGACCATGCAGTACCTGCGCGAACGCCAGCTCGACGAAGTGATCAAAGGACTAAAACAACCTGTGCTGGGGATTTGCCTCGGCATGCAACTCCTTTGTACCCATTCGGAAGAAAACGATACCGAATGCCTGGGTATCATTCCCCAGCATGTACTTCGATTCCGTCCCAGACAAGGAGAAAAAGTGCCGCATATGGGCTGGAATAGCATTTATAATTTGCGAAGCCCTCTATTTGATGCAACTTTGGAAAAAGAATATGTCTATTTTGTGCATAGCTATGGTGTGGAACCAGGTTCTTACACGATTGCTACCTGCAATTATGTGCAACCTTTTAGCGCCGCACTGCAAAAGGACAATTTTTTTGCCACCCAGTTTCATCCTGAAAAATCAGGCAAAGTGGGCGCTGCTATTTTAGAAAACTTCTTAAAACTCTAATCATGCACATCATCCCAGCCATAGACCTGATCGAAGGAAAATGTGTTCGCCTGACGCAGGGCGATTTCTCCCAAAAAAAAATTTACAACGAAGATCCCCTGGAAGTAGCCCTGCAATTTGAAGCCCACGGCATACAGCGATTGCATCTGGTGGATTTAGATGGCGCGCGATCAGGACATATCGTCAATCACGCTGTGCTAGAGCAGATTGCCACCCAAACAGGACTGTGGATTGACTTCGGCGGTGGCCTCCAAAGCGACGAAGATGTTCGGATTGCCTTTGAAAGCGGCGCCAGCCAAATTACAGGCGGAACCATCGCGGTAAAAAACGAGGCCTTGTTCCTGAGTTGGGTTGAGCGCTATGGCGCTGAAAGCATTATCCTGGGGGCAGATGTAAAAGAAGGGAAAATTGCCGTCAGCGGCTGGAAGGAACAAAGCGACATGGAACTGATGCCTTTTTTGAGCTATTTTCACGAAAAAGGACTCCAATATGCGATCAGTACCGATGTATCTAAAGACGGACTACTACAAGGCAGTGCCCTGGAATTGTACCGCAAAATTCGCGAACAGCTTCCCGAACTTGCCCTAATCGCCAGCGGCGGGGTCAGCACTTTGGATGAATTAGATCAACTGAATGACATCGGTTGTTTTGGTGTCATTATTGGAAAAGCCATTTATGAAGGAAAAATCCGATTGGTGGACTTGGATCCCTATTTGTGAAGAGAAAATCGGCAGGCATTCTTGAAACACCTGCCGATTAACGCGCTTATTTTAACAAAGTAATATTCCCTTGCTCAATTAATTCCTCCCCACCGGGGCAACGCAAGCGCAGGTAGTAGCCATATACATCAGGCGGTAATAATTCCCCTTTAAAACGGCCATCCCATTCCCCTTCTTTGTCTTTGGAGTGGTACACCTCCTGTCCCCAACGGTTATAAATGCGCAGGTCAAAATCTGTGTATTCATCCATAAATTCGCTCATCACCTTAATGACATCATTTTTCGAGTCATTATTGGGCGTAAAGCCTGTCGGAACAAAAAAGGCATCTGAGCGACAAGGATCCAAACATTCTTCTTCACTCAGCACCGTGACCGTTACAGATAAACTCTCAACGGTGCATCCGCCTTCGGCAAACACCGTATAGGTCGTAGTCACATCGGGCGAAGCCGTAGGAGTAGAAGAATTCGGATCGTCCAAAGAATCATCCGGAATCCAGGTATAACTGCACTCGTCGCAACCCGTTACCGTTAACAAAGTACTTTCGCCAGGGCAAATGGAGGCTGGTGTAGCATTGATTTCAATTTCTGTAAATAATACCGTTAGCGTTGCCAAGGCCGTATCGCTGACGCAGCCATTATCGGCTATGGCGTAATAGATATATGTCCCTGCATTGGGGCTTACCGCAAATACCATTCCCGTATCCAGCGCATTAAAGTTTTGATCAAACCAGGTAATGCTTTCCATGGTCCAATCAGGCATTACCGTGGCGGTAAAAATAGCTGTATCCCCCTGGCAAATCATCGTATCAAAGGGCATCAACGTAATTTCCAAATCTTCGGGCAATACCTTGATGGTAACGGTATCCCCTTCAATACACGATGGCTCGGTAGCATCCGCTGAAAATACATATATACCTGCTGTCGGCAAATCCACTGTAAGTGTCGCACCTGTACCAATTTCTACACCATTGGCGTCGTACCAAACTATTGCCCCCGGAATAGGCGCGTCAGCCATAAGCGTGATTTCGCCAGGTTCACAAAGCGTCTCATCGGTAGGCAAAATAAGCACCTCCGCAGCAGCCAATACACTTACAAAAGCCAACGCAGTATCCTGGAAACAGCCATTGTCTGCTATCGCAACAATTACATGATCCCCAGGTTCAAAACCCAATTCAATCGAAGTACCCATGCCTATTTCAACGTCTCCCTCATACCAGGTAATCGTCGTTTGGCCATTATCGGGCATCACCTGAGCTGTCAAAATGAGTTGTTCGCTTTCGCAAATAAAGGCCGTATCGGGCGAAATACTCAACTCAATTGGATTAGTCTCCAAAATTAAAGTAACGGTGTCGCCTTGAATACAATCTAATCCAGGAATGCTAGCAATAAACGTAGCGCCTCCTTCTTGTGGGGTCACTGTAATCTGGGCACCCGTGCCGATTTCGTTGCCGCTGCCATC
>CALMIR010000131.1 GCA_937864265.1 uncultured Saprospirales bacterium
CTAGGCTATATCGGGGCAACAGAGATACCGTTCCGCTGGAACGACTGGGTTAGCAGGGCTATATCGGGGAATATAAAGGCGTAGGAATTGAAAGAGAACAAGGAAGTCTTTGTGTACTTCTGTGGACTTTGTGGTTTTAATGAGCCTTGCTTTTTTTTGAACCACAAAGGTACTGTGTACTATACCCAAGCGAAACCGAAAATTTTTACCTTTGAGTTATCAAGGGAAGCTTAACTTTGTGCCCCGTTATCGAACGACAATATCGCGGGGGCAAAACCTGCACGAAAATTATCAAAATGAAGCATCCTTTCATCTGCTTTTTATTGGGGCTTTTGCCTGTATTGGGCATGGCTCAGGGTTTAAGCTGGCATTCTATTGGGCCCGAACTACAAGTGTATCCCACGGGCATCATTCCCGGCTTGCGGGCTGAATGGACGAGTGGCGAGAAAAGTACGGTTCACCTACGCATCGGTGCCAACCTTATTGACCACCGCGATCTGGGCGTTCAAGATGATGAAACGGGCAGCGGCTACGGCTTTACGCTGGGCTACCGCCGTTTTTTCGACACCGATTACAAGCGCTGGTTCCTAGGTGTGCGAAGTGACCTGTGGCGCAATACCATTGACTGGAAAAATGCGCCGGGTACGCTATTGGAAACCAGCGGCACCACCGAGATAACCGTCCTTCAACCTACCCTGGAAGGCGGTTATAGTTTTGCCCTGTCCGATCATTGGTCTTTGGCTCCGACCCTCGCTTTTGGCTATGAGGTCAATGTGGTAACAGATGGCGCTGAAGTAGGCCAGGGGCCCATCTTGCTGCTGGGCTTGCACCTGGCCTGGCGATAAGGGAGGCCAGCTTGTGCCATGGGACACATAGCTTTTGGCTAAAATGAGGTAGGGAATGGTTTTGGATATGCTCACAGAACCGGATGGATGTGCCGCCAGGCTGCTTATTTTATTTGATCTTTTAACAGCCACTGCGCTAAGACCTGTTTGGTGTGCTCGCTCAGTGGAATGCTTTTTCCCGTTTTATTTAGCACTTGTACAATACTTGTTTCTGCGACGGCAACGCATACTTCATATTGAAAAAGACCTTGTAAAAGGGTCACAGAGCTATTCCCAATGCACAACAGGCCAGTCCCGATTTCAACGGTGCCTGGCCAGGTCAGTTCTTGCTTGAATTGCAATTGCAAAGAGGCAATTACAAAACTAGCTTCTTCCAAATGCAAGGGCTGCCCGCCTCCGTACAAGAATTCTACCCTGCCCGTTTCCAGAAAAGTGGAGAATGCGGCATTATTGACATGCCCCTGCCGGTCGGTATCTGCATACCTGATTTTATCGTAGGTTTTCAATGGAAAATACTGAAGTGCCAATTGATGCATATGACAATTTTAAACGTAGTCCTCCTCGCCGTCCCACTTCTTTTCAAGGCGCTCCAACTCTTTCAATTCCAGCCTTTCTTCTTCCGACAAATCTTGGGCGGGCGGCAATTGGGTCTTTTTTTGTTGGTACAACTTTCTCATTTCTTTTTCGATTTCTTCCTCTTGCCAATCGTGATTAAGGCTGCGCTTAGCGGGCCAGCCAAATACCGTCAAGTAGAGGACGCCCAACACCATAATGAATGCCATAATCGGCAATCGCAACCAAAAACTGATGGCCGGCAAGTAAAAGCTCAGCATGAGCAATATAACTGTCGTAAATGAAAACACTATGACGCAGATGTAAAACGCCATTTTGGCCTGCACTTTTTTCTCGGCCTTTTTGCGCAATTCATGATACATGATGATCGATATAACTTGGTAAGTAGATGAAAATATCCCTGCCCCATCATAGACCATATGATTCGACGGATCAGGGATGGGAATAGAAGAATGTAGGCCAGGTAAGGCGGTATCCGGCTTTACCGGCTGTACACTCCTCCTATAACGCAACAAAACAAAAGTATAGATTTTTGTTGGCTTTCACTAATCGCGAAGCGTGTAGCACGGGATCTTATTAGCTGGCACTTCATCTAATGGCTTTTCGGATTGGAGAAGCAGGAGTATGGCCAATTATATGCCTATTAAGGGGACACTAGCCTTTGTAACGTAATTTAATTCAGCCCACAGAGCGGCCACACAAAGCTTCGAACTGGCCTTTATGTCATCAATTCGTGTTCTGGACAATCGATTCTCAACTCGCTTTCAGCTAGCTGGCTTTTTAAAAGCTTGCAGTAATGAACGCCTTTATCAACCTGGTAATTTGAACAACTAAAGCACATGCGCTGAATGGTAATGATGCCCGATTTGTTCAGGTCAGCAATCAATTTGAGTAACCCGTTGAGCATAGAAACCTGCTGTTCTTGGGTCAGTTTTTCAATTGGCTGTTCGATGGCAGCAGCAAAGAAGGATGCCTTTTTGGCTATTTTCTCTCCTTCGTCCGTAAGTGAAAGGGTGTAACTTCTGGTATCGGTTGGGTCGGTTTCTTTGGCAACTAGCCCTTTGGAAAGTAAAACCCTAACGCTATCACTAATAGTAGCTTTGGTCATATTGAACTCGTCGGCCAAATAACCCACCTTGCATTTTTCCAAAGAATGAAAATGAATAAAAATCAGGATCTGAATCTGAATTGGGCTTAAAGCATTTTCTTTGCTTTCATTCCATAACAAAACCCTGAAAGCTTCTGAAACCCGCTCTAAAGCAACGACAATCCGGCTTTCAATTTTTTGATTTTGCTCGGCTAAGTGAAAAGAGGAGTGCTTCATGCGGCTTGAATATTATGCAACATGATACGGGCTATATTGCCTGCCCTCAACTTTGCATCATCTGCTTTTTCACCCAAAAAAAGTTCGTCAACGGTTTGAACAAACAAATACAGCCATTCTGAAAATTCTTTGTTGGTCATTGCTGTGAGTTTACTCAAAGCGATATGCTTTTGCATGGGATTGCCCGAAAAACTATGTTCGTCCAATAGGATACTCGCCCAAAAGGAATACATTTTGGGTAGATGGGCCTCCCAATCTGTTTTGGCGACCTCATTAAAAATGTACCCCAATACAGGATTGCTTCTTACTTTATCGTAGAAAGTATTTACCAATAATTCTATATCCTTTCGGTTTGATATGTCTGACTTCATGTACCATTTTCCATTTCCATGATGAAATATTCTTTTTGCTTCATTTAAAAAAGCAAAGCCCTGCAAAGATAGGAATCCTAACTTTACAGGGCAAATTTTTTAGCCTCTCACGTCAGCCATAGACGCACCAAAATTGATGTGCAAAACATTTCCGTTTGGCGTGAGCAAAGCAGGAACAGATTTTACCCCTGCATTTTCTGCTTCTGCTATTCGATTCCGGTCTTCACCAATGTGAACTATTTCAACATTAGATGCTCCAATAAGGCTTACAATGTCTTGTTCTGCGCTGATGCAAACTGGACAACCCGCGTGATAGAAAATAGATTTTTCCATTAGATTCATGTCTTAATTTGTGGTAGGCACTATTGCCCTTGCAAATATAGTAAGGATTCCTAACTATTAAAAATATTTTAAACATTTCTTGTTGCATCCGTTGAAAGTCCTTGGTAATCAGTTAGAAATGGTTTTGAAAGGAGGTGTTAAATTGATTGCCGTTCAGGATTTTGGTTGTTTTGGGGCGTTTTTAGGCCTCTTTCTAACGTTAGCACTGCCGACGTGCCGACATTTAGGAGGCAGTCAAATAACTAAACTTTGTAAAAAGCTTCAGAATCAATAACCTGCCAGAAAAAGATATTTGGCGATGATGAATTGATTACTGTATTTCTCTTTTATTTTATCCACTAGCATAAACATGGCGGTGTGTTCTTCTGGATGAACTCCCATTTTTTCGTAAGCATGAAGGAAATCGAGCGCAAACAAATGGGTATGATGATCTGTCTTCAACGGATAGCCTTGATAGACATATTGGGGAGCAATACACTCAATGCTGAAATGATAGTTCTCGTCCAATTTTTTTAAACCTTTCTCCAGTTCATCACTTACCAACGGGTGGCTATCGAGTAACCGCTTCACTTTTACGACTATCGACTCCAACTCGAATTCCGAGGGCAAATAGGCAGGAAAAATGCCCTTGAACTTTGCTGAATATAAACTTTTCCATTCGTCAAAGAATACCTTGCAAAAGTCCAAAAATTCCATTCTGATAATGTTCTCATCCATAGCATAGGTCTTTTGGTCAAAGGAAAAGTCAAGCCTCTTTCCATTAAGTAGAGGAGGGCTGAAGCGTTCCACTCTTTTGCTACTTTTAAATTTGAAATCGTTACCATACATCTCATCGAACTTACTGACGAGCGTGGGTTCATCTTGAATCGAGATTTCTAACGGGGTTAGGATGTGGTAATATGCTGCCATAAGCTGATAGTTATACATTTTGGTATAAGAAGAGGCAGGTTTATTTTTTTGCCATGCCATCAAGTATTTGCTGAATTTCTTGTTCAGTCCTTTTGGCGATTTTCGCAATTTTTGAAACCGTCAGACCTTCTTTTGACATTTCAAGGATGAATTCTATTTCCTTTTCTTCGTGTGCTTTTTTGATTATCTCTTTTGTTTCTATTTCTATCGTATGATTCCGGCTGGCGATGCTCATCAAATGGAGCAAATACTTGTCGTATGCCACCCGTTCTTTTTCGGGTAGTTTCATGGTGTCCAACTTTTCGTTCGCCTCTTTCAAACCTTTGGCTGAAAAGGTTGGTTTGATTTCAGCATTCTTCAAAAAGTAAACCCACTCGTCCAGCTTGTCGTTTATACGATTTTTGAACTTGCCTGTTTTTATCACCCAGTATTCAGGATAAATCTCATGAACGCTGTATTTATGGTAAACCTCCACTTGCTTATCCGAAAGGCCAAGAATATCGCCTTTGTGAATGACTTTGAAAACTGTTGTGCCGTGATAAACGTAGTCCTTCCCTTGCCCCAAGTCAAAATAGGCGATAGTGATGGAAATGATTTTTTTGACTTGGGCGTAGGCTGATCCCTCCTTGATATGCTCGGTGATGGCTTTAGACGCACCGAAAAGCATCCGGTGGAAGTAGTCGTGTTCCTGCGTATTCTGCACTTCTATGATGACTAGTTCGCCCTTCGCATTTTCCACCAAGATGTCCACTCGATTGAACTTATCGTCCTCCGTCTCCTTGTTGCTTTCGCTGTCGAGAACTTGTTGGATTTTCACCTCTTCGCCTAACAACTCCGACAAAAAGCCTTCGAGGATATCGAAGTTAGCCTTATGACGAAGCATTTTTTTCATCGCCCAGTCGAAACGGACTAATTTTTTTGCCATTTAATGAATATTATACTACAAATTTAATGAAAATTATCTAATTGGATGCCGTTTTGGCTTCCACGTCTCGCAGTTTAAATAATCAATTGTTCGTAAAGCGCTCAAGAATATAATACTACCGTAAACAGAGAAGAATAAATCATAAGTAACCTAAATTCAGCTCTTGATGTCAATAATCGCGAGAAGTGACGTTCCCCCCAAAAAAAAAACCGCCCCCAACACCACAGCATTGGGGGCGGCCTCCTACCCTACTCCACTACAATTACTTCCCGACCACCTTCAGGCGGATGCCCTCTGTATGGCTGCTGAACTCCGGTGCATACATACACTGGATGGTCGTGAGGCCATTCGAGAAATCGCCCTGATGGATGACGCGGAGGGCGTATTCAAACACATACGTGCCTTTGGGCAGGTAATCGAAAAAGAAATGGGTGGCGGCGTCTTTCGTGCTTTCGTAGTAGCCCAGCCCGCCCTGCCATTTGTAGTGGCTGAACACGTTAGTTGGCTCCAGACCGCTGGCGCGGAGGTCTTTCATGTGCACATATTCCATATCGCGATCCACGCGGAGTTCGAGGCGCACCACCAGTTTGTCGCCTACCCGCAGTGGGGAGGCCGCGCTGATGGCTTCCAGTTTAGGGCCGCGGTCGCCGGGCACTTCGCGATAGACCTGCTTGACCAGGGTGAGCGGGGTGGCTTTGAAATCCTTGATCTTGTCGAGGTCTTCAAAGTACTGCCAGTAGGCAGCGCCCCAGGCGATATTGGCGTTCGGGTTGCTGATTGCGATGTCCTGAAAGCCCGTTTGGACTTCTTGGGCGCTCCAGGTGGTGCTGAAATAGCCCGTGCCTGCTTCTGCGCCGGATTGGGCCTGGCGAACCTGCTCGACAGCGGCTTTACCTTTGACCTTGGGAAAATCAATGGCTACCGGGCTGCTCGCTTCCAGCCAATTGCTGCCAAAGCGCAGCAACGCATATACCGCATTGGCAGTGGCTTTGGTCGTTTTCCAGTCGTTGGTCTGCTTGTTTTTTAGCAGCCATATTTTCAGTTGCTCTACGGCAGCCTGGTCTTTGGCCACCTCTGCAAAGACTTCCACCATTAAGGAATGCGTTTCGATCGGCATCTGATACCAGAAATAACCGTTGGGGTAGTTCCAGTACATGCCCAGTTCTTCGTGGGTCAGCGCCCGTTCTTTCAGAGATCGAACGATGCGCTGAGCAGCTTCCCCTTTGCCGTTGTAGTGCAAAGCTAGCGCCAACAAACCCTGCTGGTAAATGCCTTTTTGTGTCCAGTATTTTTCAGCCTGTTGCAGGAAGTAATCGTGTGCCTCTTTAGGCAAACTGCCCGCTTCCGTTTTGAACATACTGCGCGTATAGAGGTAGTGGATAACGATATCGCCCAAGTGGTCGTCTTCCAGTTTGGCCTGTTTTTTCTCCACCCGCTCCAACAGGCGGCGGTAATGATCCTGAAATTCCTCGTCAATGAAGCCAACGGCATTTTGAGCGATGCGCTGGCCTTGGGCCGGCTGTTGCACGCCCAGCTTTTCCAAACGACCTAAGCCTTCGGTGATGTACTGGGTGATGTACCAGCTTTCCTGCCCTCCGGCAAACCAGGCAAAACCGCCGCTACCAGACTGTCGCTCAGCCAGGGTTTGCAGCGCTTTGTTTTGCTCGTAACTCATTCGATTGAGGTCGAACAGCAAGGCAATGCGCTTGCGTTGCTCGGCCTCGTTTTGGGCATCCAGCACCCAGGGCGTTTCTTCCAGCAGCACGGCTTTGAGTTCCTCGTTCTTTTGCAATTCGCTGATGAGGGCATCGCTGCTGCTCCAAGAGGCAAACACCTGCTTGATGCGCGGCTGAGAATTGGCCACGCTGGTAGCCAGCGCATTGGCGTAGTAGCGGCTAAAAATCTGCTCGCTGCACTCGTAGGGGTATTCCATGAGGTAGGGCAGCGCCTTCACCGCGTACCAAGCCGGGTTGGAGGAGTATTCCAGGGTAAAGCTGTGGTGCTTCAAAGTGTTGGAAGCCGTAGCTTTATCCATAGCGGCAAAGCGGAAAGTTTTTTTCTCCTTGCCTTTGAGGGGCATCGGCATGCTTTCGGTGACGAGCATGCGGTTGGTCAGAACCGGCAGTACCGCTTCTTCCCCATCGGAAAAATTACCCGCCTCCACCACTACCCGGTGTGTCAGCGCCATTACCTGCCCAACCGGAATCTGGATATTCCAGGCCAGCGGCGCCGATTGGCCAGCTTTGACCTCAAAGGCGATTGTCGGCTCGGTGTTTTTCAACAAATCATCCACCGGCTGCATGCTTAGGGCATCGAAGAGTTGCAGGCGGGCCGTGCCTTTCAGTGTTTCTGCCGTCAGGTTATCCACTTTAGCTGTATAAGTAATGGCGTCGCCTTCGCGCAAAAAGCGGGGCGGATTGGGCAGCACCATCAATTCTTTTTGGGTCACCACCTCTTTTTCACTCAGGCCGTATTGCAGCTCTTTGGTATGGGCAAAAGTCAGCAATTTCCAGCGGGTCAGGGCTTCGTTCATCGTGAATTGCAAGATGACGTTGCCCTCGGCATCGGTGCGCAGTTCTGGAAAGAAAAAGACCGTTTCCTTGAGGTTTTGGCGGATCTGGGCTTCTGCTTTTGGCTGTGTTTCTTCTGCATAAGGAGTAGGGGCTGATTGATCTACGACTAAACCAGCACTAAGATTAGCATACATCTGCGGTTCAGGCGCTGCTGGCATATCTGCCTCCGCTTTTTCCCGACTTCTACCGGCAAAATCACCTTCCAAAGAAAGGGAACGAGTAGTTAAATTCGCCCTCGTAACCTGCATATTGTCATACAAGTACAAACCGAACCAATTCAGGCTTCGATAAGCCTTTTCCGGTACCCCCTCCGTGTAGTAATAATAGTAATGGTGGTTGCTGGATTCCGATCCAAAGTGGTGCCCCGTCCAACTGCGGCTGCGGAAGTTCATCGGAAAGGGACTGAAAGCCCAATTGTGCGGGCGAAACTGATCCAGTGAAGCATCGTACATCGCAGCGACCATTTCGGCGGCGACCGCTTCTTTTTTCGAGCCGCTGATCTTGATCTGCCAGCTTTCCTCCGCGCCGGGTTTTAGCTTGTCGCGGAAAGTGGCGTAGGCGATATTCAGTTCTTTGTCCGACCAGGGCACCTCGATGTTTTCCGACCAGGTAAAAGCGCGGCCATATTTCACGAAAGTAAAATAGGCAAAAACGTTGCCCTTATCCTGCACCGTCACCTCGTATTGTTTTTCCGCCCAGGGCTTCAAGCTGAGCCAGGATTGATCCACGATTTCCTGTTTGCGCTCTATTTCATACAGCAGGTGCAATTCCTTTTCAGCGCTCATCAATTGGAAAACGGCCTTATCGCCGGGTTCGTAAGCTTTGGCGTTTTTGTGGTTTTTCCAAGCCAACACCCCTTTGGGTATGCGCTTTTCGGCAGCATCGTAAATCGTCAGCTTCTTTTGTACTTCGATGGCGTTGCCTTTGGCATCTTTGGTGCTCAAAGTAACTTTGTAATGCCCAATGGGCAAGCCGGATAGGTTGGCGGAAACGGTATTGGCGTTGGCCGTATTGAAAGGCAATTCCAATGCCTGGCCTTTGGCGGACCAGCTTTGCCATTCGTCCTCTTGTTGATAGGCCAGGTGCGGGAAGTTTTTCTCAAAAGCCGCTTTATCCATCAGGTAAATATCCGGTTTACTCCACAAGCGCTCGATAAAGGTCTTTTCCGGGGCATCTAGTTGCTGAATCTTGATGGTTCCCGCTGCGGGTTGGGCTTTGCCGTCCAGATTTTGGGTAGTCAGGTCAAGGCGCAACATACCAGCGCTGCGATCGGCAAATTCAGCAAATGCCATATCCACTTTCAAGCCCAGATTGGCCAGTCGGATGCTCTTGGAGGCTGAATGGGTTTCGCCCGTGATGTCGATCACATCGGCATAAACGGTAAAGGTAAATTCGGGGTTGTCGGATGCCTTAACTGTTTCATCGGGCAAGGCGGTAAACTTAATCTCAAAACTGCCATCGGGTTGTGTAGCGATTTCCCCATTAGCCACTTCCATGCTTTGTCCCCTTGTCGGGAAATGGCGGTACCAGCCCCACCAGGGCAACCAAGGGAATTGCACCTCGCGCACGACGCGGTAACGCACGGTCGCATCGCTGAGGCTGCTGCCTGCAAAAGTCAGGGCTTTACCTGTCATGGCGACTTCCTCGCCCAAAGCCGGGCTACCTGCCAAGCTGTCGAAGGTAACTTCAAATTTGGGCCGTTTGTATTCTTCAACCGCAAAGTAATGGCTTTCACGACCGATGTCGGCAGAAAGGCGCATTTGCCCCAGCAAGCCAAATTGTGGCAGGGTAAAAACGCCATTGGCCGTGCCGTATTCGTTGGTGCGCAGGGCTAAATCGGCTACTTTTTGGCCGTTCACATCGTAGAGCGTGACCGTTATCTTCTGGTTGGCCGCAATCTTCGGCATCTGATCGGGGCCGTATTGCATCACCAGGGTTTTGAAATACAGGCTTTGCCCGGGGCGGTAAATGGCGCGATCCAGGAAAAAATGGGTGGTATATTCTCGTGCATTGCGGCTCGAACGGGTATAGTTGGAAAAGCCGTCTTCAAAATCCAATACATCCTGGCCTTTCGAAAGGCGCACTTGGAAATAGTTGTCTGAATTGGCTATATCGGGTATCAGGAAACCCTTTTCATTGGACAAAGCCTGCCCTATTTTCACCCGTTCGGAGCGGCGCTGGTTGCGGTTGTACTTGGTGGTAAAAAATTCGCCCAATACGCCGGAAAGGGGCTGTCCACTTTGGCGATCCACGACCAAAAACTCCGGGGAGCCTGTTTTGCCCTTGCGCTCCAGGTAGCCCAGTGTTGAGATGGTCATAGCCAAATAACCGGTCGTATAGTTGCTTGCCAAAAACTCATTATCACTGCTGGTGAGGACGGCGTAACGCCCCAAAGGCAAGCCTTCGATAGCAGTTTCGGTGCGGTGTTGTTGCAAATCGCCGTCATTGGGCAGGTTGATGTTCCAGGCTTTTTGTACTTTTTGCTGGCGCAGCCATTGGATGGCTTCTTCTGGGCTTTTGCTGCGCATTTGCTGGTAACCTTCATCGCTCAGTGCGATGATACGAAACCAGGCGCTATTAACATTGCGGTATTCTATTGATATGGGAAAGCTTTGTCCCGGGGCATTGATTTCCTCCACCGTTAAATGCAGGCTCGCCATACTCAATTCCTGGCTCAGTTGCTGGCACATATTGGCGCCATAGCTATTGGGGTATTCTTTTTGTGCCTTCTGGCAAATTTCCAGCGCTTCTTTCAGTCGCCATTTGTGGGTATCGCCCGCCAATGGGTTGTACTGACTGCCTTGCTCCTGATAGTAGCGGGCCATGCGGTACCAAATCTCAGCCTGAGCAGGTGTGCCTTTGTAATCTTTGTCCAATACCAGCAGGGCATCCAAGTAAAGGCTGTCCTTATTGGTCAATATGCTGTTGTTGCGCATGAAGTCGAGGCGCTTGAGGTTGGCGTCGAGCAGGGCTTCTTCTGCGGCAGCGGAGGCGTGTTTTTTCAATACATCCTGAAAAAGCAGGCAGGCTTGATATTTGAAACTGCTGCTGTCTTTGGTGTCGAATTTGATTTGAATGAACTGCCGGACTGGGGCAAAGACTTCTTTTTGCGAAAGCGTAAATCGGTAGGCTGGCTCGCTGAGGTAGCTGCGTTCGTTGGAAAAATGGTCGATGGCGCGGTGTATCAGAAAGTCGTACAAAGTAGGGCGCAGGTTGTTCGTCCATTCGTTACCCGGGTAAGTAATGGCATCGAAATCGTCGATGGACACAGAAAAGCTGCGCTCGTCTTGCACGGAAGCCAGGTACATGCGGGAGGCTTCTCCCAGCAGTTGGTCGAGGCTCCAGGTTTGAATATCTTCGGGCAACTCGGTGCCTGTACTGGTGCGGTCTTTGAGTTTCCAGTAATTTTGGTCGGCGTAATTAGCGTAGAGTTCGCCGATTAGGGATTGTAAAATGGGCTGAACCGGAAAGTCGGCTTCTTCCATATCCTGCCGCATGCGTTGCAGGGCTTTGCTGCTGCCGGCCTCCTCTAGTTGAAGCTGGTACTTGTTGTAGTAAATGGTGGTTTTGACGATTTGAGCGGGGTTATTGTCTTTTTTGGCTCTTTCGTACAAAGCCTGTACTTGCTCCAAAGCCGATCGAATTAAACCCTCTCGCTCCAAAGAATCGATTTTATTCCATTCCGATGTGTAAGGATCGTTGGGGAAATTCATTTTTTTGGTTTGAGCGTTTTGAAATGCAGAAAAAAGGAGGAAAGCTCCGATGATTAGGACTAATAATGCAGAAATTTTTTGACTCATTGTAATAGTTTTGGGTTGCATGTATAAAGATGCAAAAAATCGGAGAATTGCATAAGGATTTTGAATATAAAACGGATAGACTTGGCTGTGTGTGTTAAAAGGGGTTGCTTATCATGTGGTCTAGCAAGGCAAAAGAATGGTCAAAATGCGCCTGCATCCCGGCATTAAACATCCCGTCGCGGTAGGCTTCATCGGGGCAAATAATGATGATAGTGAGCAGGGTTTGGCCGCCGTTTAGCGGCTCGAAGCGGTAGTTTTCCAGTACGGGCAATAGCTTTTGGGGTAAACCCCGAAACTCTGAAGTTCTGACAATGAATTTTGGCGATTCTACTTCGTGGAATATACCGTAGAAGCTAAATTTCATGCCGTTCTCATGGGTGTGGTGATAGAGGAAACTCCCGCCCGTACGGCAGTCCAGCTTTTCCAATTCAAAAACTGTGTTATTCGGCTTTGCCCATTGGGTATATAAGGCGGGATCCTGGAAAAGGGAAAAAACAAGCTCGGGCAAGGCATCGAAACGGCGTTCAATGACTATGGTGTGCTGCCCTTTTTCGGCATTGATTTGCGTTTGTTTTGTCATCTGACTTGATTTTTTGGTTGTTTGACAATTCTTTTGCTTCCAATCACAAAACTTGTCAAAGAACCTATTTTTTTTGTGTTAAATTTTCCAAAATGGCATCCATGCGTTGGAATTGAGCTTCCCACATTTGCCGGAAAGGCTCAATGAAATCGGCTACTTCCTTCATTTTTACCGGATTGAGTTGGTAATGAATTTCCCTGCCTTTTTGCGTTGCCGTGAGTAGCTCGCATTCCGTCAGGATTTGTATGTGCCGTGAAATGGTTTGCCTCGTCGAGCCAAAATGTTCGGCAATCGTGCCAGGAGTAAGCGCAGTAGCGGCAATCATCGAGAGGATGTCTCGTCGGGTGGGGTCGGCTATTGCCTGAAAAACGTCTCGTCGTAAATCCATTTGCAGCTATTTGACTGCAAATATATGTGTAGTTATTTGGCTGCGCAATTTTTTCACAAAAAAATTTTGCCAAAAAAGCAAAAACCGGTTTCTAAAACGCGGGCTACGCCTGATAGATTTAGATCCGTTTTTTGCTGATTTGGCTCAGGAACAAGATCATGCCCCTATTCTATAGCTAAATGCCAAGCTCAAGTAATAAGGGATTAGGGGCGTGCTTTTAAAATCTTGGGTGACGACTTTTCCAATACTCAAGCTGATATCTGATCGGCGAAAAGACCATCCGGTTTGGACACCGTACAGGAAATGCCCCCCCGTAGCAGGTTCATACCAGCCGTCTTGTACCGTTTGCAGGATATTTTCTTTGTAAATATCCGAGTGTTCGAAGTGCGCAACAATGGCTTTGTCAAAACCAAGCTCTCCTGCAAAAAACCACTTGTCGTGGTAGTATCCCAGGGTACCTTTCATTTCGCTGCCAAAATTCTGCAATCGCACCAGGGGATTGCCGTATCTCCTGTAGATGCCTTGTAAGGAAAGCGCTCCCTTCCAGTGGGATTGGTTCAAAAGCACGACCTGAGCGCCTGCCTTTAACTTATAATCATCCAATAGCAGTTCACCGGATGGTATGGATACCTGGCCATTCAGCATCAAAGGTATAGCGCTATTCAACTGATACCCATAAGCTACGCTGTAAGTTAATCCGTAATCCCAGCCCACGCCCAGTGCTACGAAGTGATTGCTTTGCTCCAGTGCATTCCAGTTGACTGTTTGTGCCATATGACAGACCGAAACGCTGAGTATGAAAAAACCCGTTAGGACAATTTTTATGTTTTTCATATTTGCTTTTTACAAGGTGTTTAAATAATTCAACACGACCGGATACACCGAATCCCACTTGAAGTAGATCATCTCGTGCCCTGTATCGTCAATTTGAACAATCGCTGCATTTGGAAAAAAGTCGGCCTCCTTTTGCGCAAAATTCCGGCCATAGGACTGGTTGTTTTCACCATAAATGAAAAGCACTGGTGTTGTATATTGATGGAGGTTGGTCGTAAAGTCAAAACCTTCGTTTTCAGAAATGTCCACAAATGCATTTAACACCGCTGCGCCATTCCTCCAAAAAGGCGAGGGGCCTTCGATGCCTTCGTCATTTCCCTCGGTATAGGAAAAACTGGACGCCAGGCTCAATTTGTAATCCAGCACTTCATGTTCGTTTTCCGTTCCGGTTAGAAACTGGTCATAGTACAGGATATCGTTGGTTATTTCGGAAAACAAATGAATTTTCCGGCTGCTTTCCGCGTATTCATCCAAAAGCTGCTTGTTGAAACCACCTGCTTCCGCAAAAATGGCCCCTTGTATGCTGTCGGGATAGGTATTGAGGTAGGCGGCTGTTAGCATAGCACCCCAGGAATGTCCAAATAGAAATACCTTCTGATGTGACGAGGTTTTATACCACTCAATAAGGGCTGTTAAGTCGTCCAACATGACTTGAATAGAATAGGTATTGCTGTCGTGCCGCCGCGATAGGCCAGAGCCCCGCTGATCGTAAAAAATCACATAATACCCCGCATCTGCCAGTTGTTTTACCGGAAGGCCGTTCCTATAATCGGCGCCTGGTCCACCGTGCAAAAACACCACCATGGGGTCATTGGGATTTCCAAAGGTTTCGGTGTGCAAAAGTGTCCCATTCACAGCGATGGAATGGAGCGATGGGTCGTCATCCACTGTTTTAGGCACCAACAAACCCGGATTGGAATAGTCCAGTTGGCCGTCCCGTTCGCAAGCAAGCAGTGATACTAAACCTGCTAAAATCATGAAGCATCTCATCATTGGTAGAAGTTTTTCTGCAAAGAAAGCTCCATGCTACCTTGTATGCGTCGCAGCGGGTAAGCCCATACCTATATGCCGTACGCGCTTGCAAGGAAAAAATTCAATTAATTGACTTTCAGTTATTTATTTCTTGAAAAAAAGTGGAGGGCGTTTTACCTGTGTGCAATTTAAAATACTTGTTGAAGGTGGATTTCGAGTTAAAACCACATTCAAAGGCAAGGGCAAGCAAGGTGTAGTGTTTGTACCCCGGGAGGGCGGCGAGCTTCAAAAATTCCTCCACGCGCCGGGTATTGATGTAGTTGTAAAAATTGCGCTGGGCTTTTTCATTGATGACTTGAGAAAGGTAATTTGGGTGTACATCCAGCGACTTTGCCAACTCGGTCAGCGTCAGATCTGGATTCTTAAAAGGCTTCTCGACATGAACCAACTCTTGCAAACGCAAGAAGAGTTGTTCCGCCTCGGCTTCTTTTAAACCCGATTTGAGGTAGCGGCTGTTTTCTGCGGCAGCAGTTGTTTCGGGTAGGGTGACAGATTCAGACAATCGGTCTGATTGAAAAATGGCGGTCTGGTTGATGCCATGCAAACCGATGAAAACCATCAAAAACGCCACCCCAGAAAAGATAATGGTGTCGTCAAAAAACAGCACAAGCAGGCAGATGGCGACCAATCCGAAGCTCAGGTATTCCAACCAGGCGAGATTGCGTTTTTCCGTATTGGAAAAAAAATGCTGCGCCCGGCGACGGGTGTTCCGAATCAACTTCAGCGCCCAAAAAGCATAGCCTATCGTAGCAATGGTAAACCAAGACAATAAAATGTATTGATACCACAGGTAATCCGCGCCATCATTTTCAAAGACCTGCTTCTTTTCGGCAGCAGAAAGGCTGTAAAAAGGCAGCGCCAAACCAATCAAACAGAAAAACGGCAGCAAATGCAGCCCGGCAACTCGCCAGGAAAAGGGCTTTTCTTCTGTAATTTCAGAAGTGTAAAAATACAGCATGACGCCGTACAAAACGGGTAGGGGCAAAGAAAGCCCCAACAAGTGCGGATGTTTCATTGCCTGTCCCGACCAGGTCAAATAAAACAGCAACTGATGGAATGCCGCCACCAACATCCAGGCTGCAAGGATGTATTCAGCGCTGCCTTTTTTCTTCTTGAGCAACAAAGCCAGGCACAAAAAAGCAGCAATAGTGGTTCCAACAACGTAAATCATGAAGGGTGGCCCTTTATTTCGGGCAAAAGTAAGGCAGAATCCTAAAGTTTTTTGCCAATTAGGCCAGGAAAGGAAGAGGAACGCCTCCTGAGCACCCAGGGCTTGGGCATTTGACTATTGGTGAGATGTGCCTATACAAAGGTTCTAGTCTTTATCACTGGCTGGCTTTTTTATTAATATTATTTGGTAATCAATGGTGTTATCTTTTAAAATAGCATCATTTATCCCTAAACAAGACGCTAAAATCGCACCTGTAGGGTATGGGACACTTCGATCATAATGACATCCAATTCTTGTTGGATTGGCAGCCATTCCCGCCTGAGGCTATCGTTTTGTAGGGCATCCAGCTTTTCCAGTAGAGCGGCATCCAGTTTTTCCAGGGTCTGCATTTTGGTCTTGAGCTGATTGGCCAGGGGCTTCTCGGCATTCACAGAACGCCGCCAGAATTGCTCGTATTGTCGATTGATTTCCTGGCGGGCACGGCTGATGCGCAGCAACATTTCGTTGCAAATGGAATCCTGTATAGCATAGACTTCTTCATCGCTAGGAGCAGGAGTTTTTGGCGGCTCAAAGCAAGCGCTGATAGCGCACCATAAATAAACAAAAAGAAAATGCTTTAAACGCATGGGCGTATTTTTTTTGCAAAAGTGTCGGCGTGACACTGACACGCGTGAACTACGAAGCGGTGGTGTAGGTGCCCAACACTATCCTGTAAATCTTATGAATCTTGTCTGAAAACACACTGCCATCTTGCCCCCCCCCTGCTCAAAGCGATCGAACTAAGACTCACAAAACCCGATCGTTCCAGCGGAACGGCATCTCTGTTGCCCCGATTCAGCCCCGCCAGCGCGCTACAGCGTAGCGCCATCTTAACGCCTCAAGGCAAGGCTCATTCAACCACAAAACGCACAAAGGTACAAAGCACACAAAAGATACCTCGTTTTGTGAACGCTTGCTGTTTTGTGGTTAAAAAAATTTTATCAAATGCGTTTTTTGATAAATCGATCCTAGCTTTGCGCAAAATCAAATTTTTATAAGAACGCCCATTACTTCACGGAAAGCTCCGAAAAAAAAACAAATTTATTTTGTTCTAAAGTCAAAATATTATTCTAAGAAACAGCACACGCAAAGGGTAAAATAGACTAAAAATTTGCTGATCCTCAGATTTGATTTGTCCACAATCTCTTTTTTGCACATTTGTGCGCTACTTCACCAACCAGGTCTTTCAAATTTTAAACTTTTGCGTTAATTTTGCGTTAAGCGAATGTTAACAAAAATTGGTTTTCCAATGAAAAAGGTGCTGGTGCTTTGCGTCAACAATTCCTGCCGCAGCCAAATGGCAGAAGGGTATCTCAACTATTACGGAAGCCGCTTCGCGCTGTTTTACAGTGCAGGTTCTAACCCAACAGAATTACACGAATTGGCTAAACAAGTCATGGAAGAAGACAGCATTGATATCCATGCTTATACGGCTAAAGCACTTTCCTCCTTTTATGGGCAAAAGTTTGACTACCTAATATCTGTATGCAATGAGGTACCAGATGAGTTGTTGAACCGGATAAAATTCAAGCACAAAATACAGCTGAACATACCTGATCCTGCAAAAGCCAAAGGCACTGATGCAGAAAAATTAAAGGAATTCCGCCGCGTACGCGAAATGATTAAAGTGCAGATGCTCAAGTTCATCGGCAGAGAGTTGTTGGTGGAAGCGCCAATTGCTGCGTAAGGGTAGTTTCAAGTTTCTAGTCTCAGGTTTCTGGTTTCTAGTCCCTAGTTTCAAGTATCCTACCTGCCCTGAAACCAGAAACTAAAAAATATCCTCTTCCGCAAAGCGGATCAATTCCTGATAAATGGCTTTTTTACCCAGCAAATCTCGGTTGCCTAAAATAACGATGTGTTCTCGGGCGCGAGTCAGCGCCACATTCAGTTTTCGATCTACGCCTTCATCAGAGAGGGAGGATAGGGATTCCAATTGCCCAAGTGTATTCGTACACAAGGATAGGATAATGATGTCTCTGGCGCCGCCTTGGTAGCGCTCTACCGTATCGATGGTCAATTGCTCGGAATAGAGCTGCCGATCTTCCAGCACCGCTTTTATTTGAGCAATTTGTGCCCGATAGGGTGTGATAATACCCAGGCTTTTTTTATTCATCGTTTTCCCGGAATTTTGGTACAAACCGTTGAAAGCGTCAATCAGGTCTGCCACCAGGTTGGCTTCGTAGCGGTTGGTTTTTTGGTTCAAACTCAAATCGTCCACCGCCGTAGGCAGGAAAACCAGCCGCTTTTTAGCCAACAATTGCATCAGCGGAATATCATATTCCGAACTGGAAAAAATGGCTTCCCGAAGTTGGTGCATGTGAGCGGGAACGGATTTGGGCAAAATTTTCAAGGTACTTTCGTAAAAATGCTGGCTGGGAAAAGCCATGATCTGTTCGTGCATCCGCCCCTGATGGCTGAGTTGAGCATAGGCCCAGTCCCAGTTTTGTTCCCGACAGCGCTTGTAGAGCCTTTCAAAAAGAGAATTACTCAGGCTGCTGAGCCCAATTTCCTGTAAGGCAGGGTCGTGAACTACAGCGGTATCTTTGTCCTGACAAACGACAGCGGGCAATTGCTTGTGGTCGCCGATGAGCATAAAGCGCTTGAATCGGGGCAGCAAACCCACCAACATAGGTTCCAGAATTTGCGAAGCTTCGTCGATAATTACCCGGTCAAATGACTTGAGTTGCAGGAGTTCCTCTTTTCCCGTCAGGGAGGAAACCGTAGCTACAATGATTCGATGGCGATGGATGATATCGAGCAATTCCTTGCGAGAATGGACGTTTTCGGTTTTTACTTGCAGCAATTGTGATTGGTACAAAGCGCCTGTGGCGTAGCGGGAGCCAATACGTAGGTAATGGTTCCTCAAATGTTCGCCCAAGCTATCCAGCGATTCGCAAATTTCATCGACCGCCCGATTGGTGTAGGCCAGTAGCAAGATATTTTCATCCGTTTCGTTCAGCAGATAATCGACCAGATGCTTGAGCATCATACTGGTTTTGCCCGTACCCGGCGGCCCCCAGAGCAAAAAATATTCTTGTGCAGCCAGGGCTTTTTGGAAGATGAGTTGCTGCTCTTCTGTAAGCTCCGGCGAGCAGGGTATTTCATCGCCATCGGCATAGGCCGGCGCCCTCAAACCGAGCAGCAATTCCTGTTGGGCAGCAGCGTTTTGTGCAAAAGCAAACAAAGAGCGGTACATGACCCCAAAACTGCTGTCTAGCAGGTCAGGCTCTAAATTCCAGTTTTCATACGCCGAAAATAGGCGAAGATTAAACTGCCGCGAACGCAGGCGCACCAATACCTCCTCATTGGTGATGTCAATGATGGTGCATTTGAATACCTGGTTGTTCAGGATCGCTTGGTTTTCTCCAGTGTTGGGGTACAACACCGCAATATCTCCCAGTCGAAAATTGGCCAGGGTCTGATCTTCATCCGTCCGCTGAAAGCGAATCAAAGGCTCTTCTTCCTGCGCCTTGTTTTCCAAGATGCGCATGTGGCGAATGATGGCATAACGTTCCTTTTTTTGCCCTTCGCTGTGCAGCCACAAGGAAGCCAGGCCATCCGTACCATAACCGTCCTGAGTACCCACTTTAGCCAGGCGGTGTTCGCGGGCAATGAATCCGGTAAAGGCTATGAAATACCGGCTCATCAGCTCGCTCATGTTTTTGTAAATGCCTTCAAAATGAGCCAGGTCTTGCCGGATAAAGCCCTTCCAATCGGCAAAATGTCGGGTATTGAGTTTGCCGAAAAAGCGTCGGCCTTGTTCTACCAAATCGCCCTCCCCTTCTAAACCAAGACGCGCCATCAAACTATCAATGGTGATGAGCATGTTGCGCATGAGTAGCGCTTCATATTGTTGCGACTTCAGGCGGGGTGCAAAACGCAGGGGTTTTTCCTCTAAATTTACGCCAGAATAAAGGATGTAGCTGGCGGGGTTGGCCTCTTGTCCGAAGGCCGAACGGATGAGCAAGTCGTAGAGCAGGGTTTGAATGAAATGGTTGGGGCTGAGGCCATAAATATTGGGCATAAACGGCTTGCCACTTTTCAATTCGACTATGGCTGACTTTTTGTCTTCCTGGTACAGGACGTCGAGACGGCCTTGCAGGCCATAAGTTTCAGAATAAAAGCTGGGTTCTAAAAAGCAGTGGCTGGGTTCGATGCTTTGTTCTTGAAACTCTCGGCCAATCACCTGCCGGAGGTTGAGGTAGTGCTTTTGGCAGTTTTGCATGATCTCGCGGATCTCGCCGTCATCGAAGAGGCAATACGCCAATGGATAGAGCTGGAAGGTTTTGCGAAAGCTGGATCGGAAATCACAATCCGGTTGGTTCATGATTTCATCGAGGAAAAAATTCGCGATGTTTCCAATGAGTAAATGTTTGCTCGTTTCCAGGGCAGAAAAACGGCGCAGCAAATACAGCCAGGGCGACTCCAACCCGGCCTGAAAACATTCCGCTATGGCTGTAACGTCCACTAAGTAATCGGGTTCCAGCACAAAAGCCCGGGGATGGTAAATCCCTTGCTGATCCACTTCGACATCGATCAGGTTGATGGTCAGGGGCAATCCGATGGTTTTATCCAGGTTTTTCAACACTGGCGTAAAGTTCTCATTGCGATCCACTGCGTTGTACTGAATGACAACATCCGACTCCGGCGACGCTTCCTCGCGAGCAATGAGTTGATGCGATTCCGGCAAGTGTTTTAAGGCAATGACCCTTGCTTTTGGGCGAAATTCCCTGATTTGAATGTGGTGATAGGGAATGGGCCATTTTTCCGGTATAATATCCTTCAAGTCAGCAGGTGCTTCTACTTCCAGCAGCTTTTCGATGCTCATGGATACGACTTTCAAGCCCAATTGATACATCATATCCGTGGGTTGGGAAGATGCAAACTTGCGGAAATAATGGAGGTAATACTGTAGTCCCTTGTCCAAATCGTACTTGCTGCCCGCATAAGCCATTCTGGCAAATAGCGTCGTAAATTGGAGCCTTTCCTGGCGGGTGACTTCAGTTAGGATGATGGTCAATAGATGGTAAAGGGCATCTACTTTGGGCTGTGCGGTAGGGGTATCGCTGTGGGCTATTTTAGCCAGTTCCTTGTAAAACAGATCGGCCAATTGGTCTTTATCGGGCATAAGCTATATTAAATCCCTTAAATAAAAAGTGAATTTAAGTTTTTCTCCGTTTCTGAGCACCTTTAGGGTGATTTTTTTTCCAGCCTTTTTTTTGAATTTGGCATTTAAACTAGCTAAATCCCAGAGGCTGGCTGGCCAACCATTGACAGTTTTGATGTCGTCGTCTTTCTGCAAACCAGCCTCTGCAGCCGGGCTGCCGGGCAGTACGCTAAATACACGAAACTTATTGAGACTCAACCCATAAGATATTAAAGACAATCCACTTTTGTCGTATTCAAATTTTTGGCTAAACTTCCCATTTGGCTCAAGATAGGCCACTTGGCGAATGTAGTCGATGATAATGGTATAGCGATCCAGAATTTTATTGCCGATAATCCCGTTTCGGGAAGCTGCATAAACAGAATCCCGATTCATCCCAATTTCCTGAAAATGGGTAATGATACTGTGCAATTCGGTGTCCCCTAAATCCAAATCTTCCACCCGCCCCATAAAGCCCTGAATGTATCCGCCAAGCCCAGCCCCCAAATTGCTCGGAATGACTTGGTCGGGCAGTTTTAAATCGGGGTGCGTATTGGTGTGCAACAAAAGCGCCAAGCTGGCGCCTGTATCCAGTAATAATTTTAAATTGAGCAGCGTATCGTTTTGTAGCCGGACATTAAAATTCACATAAGGTTTATGCCGACTGATCTCAATAGGCAGCCGATCATAATTTCCCCCAGGTGCTTCAAAGCTATTAGGCTCATATAGGGTAATTATTTTTCGATTGTAGTCGATTTTTACCACAAATCGACGAAAAATGTCCGACCCGATGATGCCGTGAATTTCCAAGCCAGCCAATTCTTCAAAATGGAGGTAATCTTCTTCCAATACCAGAATGGATCGGTTCAGGGCAGTAATTTTGTCGTTCAACCTAAGGCTAACCCCCCTCACCAAATAGGCATAGACCTCCGAACTCATATCCGCTCCTAATAAGGTAAAACGGCGTTGGTAATTGACCTGCAACAAATCCGTGATCTCTCGCTTGGCCAGGATGGTATGTTCTGATCCCGTATCGAAAATAAACTTCAGGGGTAGATAATCATTAAAGACAATGTTCAAAATGATAAAATCATTGCTGTACTCAAAAGGGATGTCAATTTTACGCAAACTGCCGTGAATGCGAAGGTCGGCGCTTTGTGTAAACAAATTGTGTGCGAACACACAAAACAATGACACGATGTAAACGTTTTTTTTCATGGCCGGGTAATGGAGTTTTTTAAAAAGTTTTGTTGCTTTGTAACAGCAAAACGCCTTTTTAAATCGTTGGTATTAAAATATAAAGGTTGAAAATAACCCAATTTTATTTGGTAGGGCTTACACCCGAAAAAATTTTTTCCTAAATACTTGGATAACTCATGCTAAAAGGGGACTTTTGTGCGGGTTAGTGTAAAAATCACACAATTTGTCAAAAGTAACTTTGAACTCTCCCGACGAAACAACGACACATCCCAAAAGATTTAACAAAAAATCGATGCCTATTATCGAACAAACCCCAAACTCTTTCCAAAAAGACAGCAGTAAGGAATATTTTTTTGAGATTTTTCTAACTAAACAAAAGCGATGTATGAAACTTAAAGTCAACTACTTGAAAAAGTGGGGCCTCTTGGTGTTCGCATTGAGCCTCTGCCAGTGGGTAGCAGCTCAACGCACCATCACAGGTACTGTGACGGATTCTAACACAGGAGAACCACTCATCGGCGCCAATATTTTGGTGGTAGGTACCAGCACTGGTACAATCACTGATTTTGATGGTGCTTATTCTTTAAATGTTGGCGCAGACGCCACCAGTCTTGAAATTTCCTACACCGGCTACACTTCTCAGACAATCACTATTGGCAACCAGAGCAAGATAGATGTTCTACTGTCAGCAGGTCAGTTATTGGATGAAGTAGTCGTTGTGGGTTATGGCTCACAAAAAGAAAAGGAAATTACTTCTTCTGTAACTTCTGTAGGAGCAGATGAATTCAACCGGGGCCCTATTACGGATCCTGCTCAGCTCCTTCAAGGTAAAGTGGCTGGTTTGCAGGTCTATAACAAGGGTGGAAACCCCAACCAGCAGAGTGTGATTCGCTTGCGCGGTATCTCTACGGTAGGTGCCAACACCGAGCCACTGGTTGTTGTGGACGGTATCATCGGTGCTTCATTGGAAAATGTTGACCCGAATGACATCGAAAACATTACCGTGTTGAAGGACGGTTCTGCGGCAGCGATTTATGGCTCTCGCGGTTCTTCTGGTGTTATTTTGGTTACCACCCGCTCTGGAAAGAAAGACAGTGGCCGCGTGGACTTCACCTACAATGGTCAAGTTGGTGTTTCTTCTGCTTTCAACAGTGTACCTGTTATGAGTGCCGATGAATTCGTTGCTACTGGTGGTACAGATTTGGGAGCATCCACCGATTGGATTGATGAAGTAACTCGTGCCGGTCTTAGCAATGTACACAGCCTTGCTGCCTCTGGGGGCGCAGGCAATACCAGCTATCGCATTTCCGGTAACTACCGTAATGTAGAAGGTATCTTGAACAATTCCGGCTTTGATCAATTCAATGCCCGTTTGAATTTCACTACCAAAACATTGAACGATCGCGTAACCTTGGATTTCAATTCTTCTTTTACTAACCGCAATTCTAATTACGGTTTTAATGAAGCCTTGCGTTATGCCGTTTTGTACAACCCAACTGCACCGGTTTTGGGGGCTGATTCTCCATTCCCATTTGCAAGCGACCAGTACGGCGGATACTTTGAAACATTGGGTCTGTTCGATAGCTTCAACCCGGTTTCTATCAGTGAGCAAAACAGAAACGAAGGTAAGCGCAATGAAGTTACCTACGGTGGTAGCTTGTCTTACAAACTGACGGATAACCTTTCTGTTACAGGTCGCATTGCACAGCAAAACACGACCTTGAAGAACACGGAATACTATCCAACTACTTCTTTGTTCAGAGGCAACGCAGCCAGCCCTACCCGCAAAGGTCGTGCTGATTTTTACGATGAAATCACTGGCTTCAAACTATATGAAGCTTTCGGTACTTACATCAACAACTTCGGTAAAACCGACCTGAGCATTACCGCTGGATACTCTTATCAGCAGAACAACTTCCAATCTAACACACTGTCACTTGGTGACTTCCCAGATGATTCCAAGGACTTCAGCAATTTGATTGAAACTTCTCAGGATTTGCAAAATGCCGGTTTAATTACCGCCAGTAGCGATGCCTCTCCTGATGAAAGAATCATCGCCTTCTTCGGTCGCGCTAACCTGACATTCGACAATGCGATATTCTTGAATGCTTCTGTTCGCCGCGAAGGTTCTACCAAGCTTGGTGAAGAAAACCAATGGGGTATTTTCCCAGCTTTTGGTGTAGGTGTTGACCTGAATAACTACCTGTCTATCAACAACGTTGACCTGTTGAAAGTGAGAGTAGGTTACGGTGTAACTGGCTCTTTGCCAACACAGAATGGTCTTTCTCAAGAGCAACTACAAGTTGTGAATGGTGCTGATGGCAGTGTTTCTACTGAAAAAATACGCAAAGCCAACCCAGACCTGAAGTGGGAAGAGAAAGCAGAGTTGAACTTGGGCTTGGAATTCGCTATGGGTCGCTTCAACGCTACCCTGGATGTTTACAACCGCGACATCACTGACTTCATTTTGGAAGTGGCTATTGATGCGGCAACCAATGAAGGTTTTGGCACTCAATTCCGCAATGCTGGTAAATTGAATACGCAAGGTTTGGAATTGACATTGGGCTACGATGTATTGAAAAGCGCCAGCTCAAACTGGACTACAGGGCTGATACTCAGCACCTACAAGACAGTACTGGATGAGTTCACTGTTCCTTTGGCAGTACGCGGTAGTCTCGGTGCGCCAGGTCAGAACAACACCAATATGATTCGCGTAGCGGTAGGTGAGGAAGTTGGTCAAATTTGGGGCCCTGTGTTTGCAGGAGTAGCAGACAACGGTGCACCTATTTTTGAAGATGTGAATGGTGATGGAATTATTGTAGCTGGTCAGGACAAAGCATTGGAACCCGATGCAGACTTTGAGGTACTGGGCAACGGTATTCCCGATCTGGAATTGGGCTGGTCCAACCAGTTGACTTTTGGCACTTGGTCTATCAACGCTTTCTTCCGCGGTGCATTTGGCCATAGCTTGGTGAATACCTTCCGCGCATTCTACGAGCCAATCATCTCTACGCAATCTTCTTACAACTATGTGAATACCGAATTGCGTATTCCTGAATTGACGACTGCGCAGTTCAGCTCTTTGTATGTAGAAAAAGCCGATTACTTCAAGTTGGATAACCTGACCATTGCTAAAAGCTTTGATTTTGGCAAGGAAAGCACTTTCCGCAGCATGACTGTGTCATTAACCGGACAAAACCTGCTGGTTATTACCAACTATACTGGTTCCGATCCTGAACCATCCTTGGTGGATTATGGTTCTGCTGATAATGGTGGTGATATCAACTTTGGCTCTCCTGATGTACTTAGCCCTGGTATCGATCGTCGTTACAACTATTTTTCATCCAGAACATTTACTCTGGGTGTAAATCTTAATTTCTAAACCACAAAAAAGAGAAACATAATGAAAAAGCTTTTAAAGTATTTCATGCTCTCTAGCCTCGTTTTTCTGATAGGTGCCTGTACGGATCTGGAGGAAGACTTGATTGGAGATATCACAGAAGAAATCAGTGTCGAAGGTATCGATATTGAAGATACTGGTGGCGGTGGTGGTGAGCTTACTGCCGCTTACGCGGAATTGCGCAATGCCGGTACAGCCAACCACGGTGGTTATTACTCTATTCAAGAGATCACTTCCGATGAAATGTGCATCGGTGCAAAAGGTGGTGACTGGTTTGATGGCGGTATCTTGATCGAGTTACACCGTCATACCTATACGCCTTCTCATGGTTTCATCAATGGCACCTGGGTAGCAACCTACAACGCCATCGGTACGATAAACGGCAAATTGGGCGGTGGCACCTTGAGCGGCGAAGAAACGGCTCAAGCCAGAGCACTGCGCGCTTATTTTTACTGGCGTTTGCTCGACCTGTACGGCCGTGTAAAATTGGTAACGGAAACAGCTACCAATCCTCCACAGGCTAGCCGTCAGGAGGTATTCGATTTTGTAGAAAGTGAATTGCTGGCTGCTTTGGGCATCTCTGAGGTAAGTGCTAGTATGGATTTGAGTTCCAGTCTATTGGCTGATGGTGGCTCCGCTTATATCATCAACCGCTACGGTGCATTGGGTATCTTGGCCAAATTGTACCTCAATGCAGAAGTTTATACAGGTACTGCTATGTACGACAAGGCAGAAATTGCCGCATCTTACATTATTGATAGTGGGGTGTATCAACTGTGCGGCGCAGGCTGTACCGTTAAAAACTTAGGTCAGCGTAAAGCTGTGGCTTCCGACCCGGATAACCTGGAAGGCTATGCTGCCGTTTTTGCTCCTAACAACGAGGGCAACCCTGAGCACATTTTCTCTGTCATGTACGACGAAGTATCCGGTCAGGGTATGAACTTCTCCCAGATGAACCTGCACTACGGTAGCCAGTTTACTTGGAACTTCCAAAACCAGCCTTGGAATGGATACGCCACACTAGAGGAGTTTTACAACTCTTACGAGGATGGCGATGCTCGTAAAGCAGCCAACTTCATCGTAGGCCCACAGTTGGACTTTGGTGGTTCTGCTGTACTGGACTACGCTGCTGATGACGATGATATCCAATTGAGTTATAACCCAACCATCAATGAGTTGGAACCCAACTCAAGCCGTGAAGGCGGTGCCCGTCCAGGCAAGTTCAGCTTCAAGCAGCTTGGACGCGACAATATGGACAACGACTTCCCCATCGTTCGTTTGGGCGAAGTTTACCTGATTCGCGCTGAGGCTCGCGCTCGTCAAGCAGGCGATTGGAAGCTTGCAGAGGACGATGTTAACGTTCTTCGCACTCGTGCAGGTGTAGCGGAATACAGCGGCGTTCTGACAGGCGATGAGTTCCTGGCAGAAAGAGGTCGTGAGATGTTCCAGGAAACAGCACGTCGTACCGACTTGATCCGCTTCGGCAAATACAATGACACTTGGTGGGAAAAACCCGCTTCTGAGCCTTTCAGAAACGTGTTCCCTATTCCACAAGATCAGATCAACGTAGGTGATGGCTTGACACAGAACCCAGGCTATTAATATTTTTTAATATTCCTTCTTCAGGCATCCCGCATTTTCTGGTCAGAAGGTGCGGGATGTCTGTTTTGGGGTGTAACTGAATGCTGCTTTTAAATGTTCTCATTTCTTTGACAAATCTTGTGATTAACAAAAATCCGGTCTTTTCCCACATAATTTGCCCATTAAGGCTTATTTTCACAAAACAAAAGCAGGGCATGAAATTCCTAGTCAACGAAACTTTTCCATACACGAGTTATAGAAGTATGACTTTAAAATCCTTTCGATAAAAGATGATTTCAAATTCACGGAACAAGCGTATGTCCAATCCTATTTTGAGTGACACCCTGTATGCTAAATCAGGCGTTTTAGGTGTCCTTGTGCTTGTACTGTTCGCCTGCAACGGCAAAGACAAAGTTTCGCCTAAGCTATTTTCGTCCATTCCTGCCACCCATTCCGGAGTTCGCTTCTCCAATGACCTCCAATACTCTGAAGACTATAACCCCTATACTTACCGCAATTTTTACAATGGCGGGGGCGTGGCCCTGGGCGACATCAACAACGACGGGCTACTCGACCTCTATTTCTCCGGCAATCTAGTGCCTAATAAACTCTACCTCAATAAAGGCAATCTGCAATTTGAAGACATCACAGAAAAAGCGGGGGTAGCTTGTGAAGGCGTCTGGTCCTCTGGTGTCAATATGGTGGACATCAACGGGGATGGCTGGCTCGACATTTACGTGTGTAAAGCTGGAAAACCGGAAGGCAACAACCGCCACAACGAACTATTCATCAACCAGGGTGACCTCACTTTCGTCGAGCAATCGAAGGAATATGGCTTGGATATCACCGGCCTTTCCATCCAATCGGCTTTCTTCGACTATGACTTGGATGGCGATTTGGATTGCTACTTACTCAACAATTCCCTGCGTTCAGTGGGCGGATTTGACATGAAAGAAGGGCTGCGCGATACCTACGATCCAGAGGGCAATAAACTGTTGGAAAACCGCAATGGCCAATTCACAGATGTGACGCAGCAAGCCGGTATTTACTCCAGCGCCATCGGTTATGGTTTGGGCATCACCCTGGCCGACTTTAATTGGGATGGTTGGCCAGATATTTTCCTGTCCAATGACTTTTTTGAAAAAGACTACTTGTATTTCAACAACCACGATGGCACTTTCAGCGAATCGGCGGATAGCAGCTTTACCTGTTTATCGATGGGTTCGATGGGAGCAGATGCCTGCGACCTGGATAATGACCTGCGCCCGGAACTTTTCGTGACGGAAATGCTGCCCCAAGCCCGCGATCGAAAAAAAACCAAAACCACTTATGAAGACTGGGACAAATACCAATTGGCTGTTTCCAAAGGCTATCACCACCAATTTGGGCGCAATGTATTGCACAAAAACGTAGATGGGCACCAGTTTGTAGAACTGGGCCGCCTTGCAGGGGTAGAAAGCTCTGACTGGAGTTGGTCGGCACTCATACAGGATTTTGACTTGGATGGCCTCCGGGATATTTTCATCAGCAACGGCATCAAATCAGACCTTCTCGACAAAGACTACCTCAATTACATGGCCAACGACACGAGGGTCAAAGCCATGATGGACAACGAAGAGGAGGTGCTAAAAAAACTGATCGATATCATGCCCTCCAGCCCGGTAAGCAATGCCATTTTTAAAAACAACGGCATGCTGAATTTTACCAACCAATCCCAAGCCTGGGGTCTGGATACCCCTTCTTTTAGCAATGGCAGCGCTTATGGCGACTTGGACAACGATGGCGATTTGGATTTGGTGATCAATAACGTGGATCAGGCCGCATCGATTTATTGCAACCAATCGGATCTGTCGAAAAATAAAAGCATCAGCGTTCAATTGCGCTATAAGGACAAAAACACCGATGCCATCGGCGCTAAGGTAATCGTGATTGCCGACACGCTCCGAAGCCTATTCGAATACCACCCTGCTAAAGGCTTTCAGAGCTGTTCCGCCGTTCCGCCATTTTTTGGGGTAGGCCCGCGATACGCGATAGATAGCCTCATCGTTATTTGGCCCAATGGCGAAATGAGTTGGCGCACTGGTTTGGCAAGCAACCAAACCTATAGCATCAGTTATGAGGAAAGCGAGCGCTTTGCGTACAACTTGCCTTTTGGCAAAAGCGGCAAAACCATACTAGCCCCACTCCCCCACCCCTTTGAATTCAGCCATCAGGAACCCAACTTAAATCATTTCGACCGGGAAAGAATGTTGCTTTCCATGCCAGGTCACAAAGGGCCTGTTATCCGCCTTGCCGATCTGAATGCGGATGGCCAGGAGGACGTATTTATAGGTGGCGCGAAAAATCAGGAATCGGTACTTTTTTTGTCAAAACAAGATGATTACCAAGCTCATTACCCTTTTGCTGATACCAAGCGCTCAGAAGTCATCGCTGCCGAGTTTTTTGATAGCGACCTGGATGGCGACCTCGATTTGTACGTTGCACATGGCGGCAAGGCTTTTTCCCTCTACGCGCCTGAATTGCACGATGCCCTATATTTGAACGACGGAAACGGGCATTTTAGCAGGGCAGAGCAAGCGCTGAAGTTCCCCTACCCCATTTCCACAGGCGATATTGCCATTGCCGATTTCAATCAAGATGGCCTGCTCGATATAGCCCTTGGCGAAGCGATGAAAACGAACACCTATGGCCTACCTGGAAATTGTTTTATCCTGCGCAACCTCGGTCAGAATACATTCGAACCCATTAGCAGCGACTTGCTTCAAGCATTGGGCATGATAACCGCCATTGAAAGCGCAGATGTTAATGCAGATGGCTGGATCGATCTGGTTTTGGCAGGCGAATTCATGCCCATTACCCTTTTGATCAATCAAAATGGTGCTTTTACCCAGGTGGAGCAAAAAATCGTGTTGGAGCAAACTGAAGGGCTGTGGAATTGCATTGAAAAAGCCGACCTGGATCAGGACGGCGACAGCGACTTCGTGTTGGGCAATTTGGGACAAAACAACTTCTTCCAGCAGGGGCTGACTGTTTTTATACACGATTTTGATCAAAATGGAACGGCAGAACAAATTGCTTGTCAAGCCACCCCTGAAGGGCATTTTCCAATACACGATATTGACGAATTGTACCGGCAGATGCCTTTTTTAAAGAAAAAATTCCGGACTTATCGCGAATTTTCACAGGCACCATTGGAGGTTTTATTGCCAGCGGAACAGTTGTCGCAGGCCTTGAGATTGCAGTTGAATGAATGCCGCAGTACCGTTCTTTGGAACGACAAAGGAACGCTGCATTTGGAAGCACTCCCACGAGAACTGCAGTATTCGACCATCCATGCTATCCTGATAACTGATTTTAACCAGGATACTTACCCCGATTTATTATTGGGAGGCAATGATTACAAGTGTAAACCCCAATTTGGCCGACAGGATGCAAGCCTCGGCTGGCTTTGTTATGGGGAAAAACAAAAAGAAGGTGTTATTTTTGCCGATTGCCAATCCCTTGGGATACCCGGGCAAATACGATCTATCAAGAAAATCAATCAAAACCAAATTATTGTAGGAGTCAATGATGAGAAAATTGCGGTGTTTGCACAACAATAAAAGCTTGTTGTCCTTGTTTTTAGTCATCCTCAGCTTGCAAGCTTGTCAATCGGAATACCAGCGCTATGTGGACGAAGAGGTGAATAGCGGTATCACTCAGGATAGCCTGATTTTTGGGATGCGCATGGGGCAAACCAAAAAAGATTTTTTTGCCACTTGCTGGGAATTGAATCGGCAAAAACTCATCAGCCAAGGGAATGGCAATACCACTGCCCGCTATATCGCCGACCAGGATTCCACTGGCACTAATCCGATGGCCAAGGATATGCTGTTTTACGGCATTTTTGATGAAAACGACATCATGCGGGGCATGGAAATGACCTATTCCTTCTTAACCTGGGCACCCTGGAACAGGAATAAACAATCCGATAGCCTGATGCTCCATTTGAGGGATCAATACCTAAAAGGCTATCCCGGCAATGACTTCATCGAATTGAAAATCAAAGCGCTGGAGCATCCCGCCTTGGTAAAAATTGACGGCAACCGCCAAATTTTGATGTACCCCAAAAACGATAAAGATGTGGTGGTGAAAATCGAGGATTTGAATTACAAACTGAACAACGAATGGAAAAAAGAATAGCCCTATACCTTTTGCTATTTGCACTATTTGGCTGCAAAAATAGCCCATCACCAGATGCCGCCTCTACCCCTGGAAGCGAGTTGTTTGAGCTAAAAGACAACAAAGCCATCGGGATAGACTTTAGCAATGACCTGACTTATACCCAGGATTTCAATGTTTATAAGTACCGCAATTTTTACAATGGCGGCGGTGTAGCCATCGGCGATGTGAACAACGACGGGCTGGCCGATGTCTATATGAGCTCCAACCAAGGCCCTAACAGGCTTTTCCTCAACAAGGGCAATTGGACATTTGAAGACATCACCGAGAAGGCAGGTGTTGCCGGTCAAAGGGCCTGGTCAACGGGCGTGACGATGGTGGACATTAACGCAGATGGCCTCTTGGATATTTACGTCTGCAATTCTGGCGATGTTGCGGGCGACAATAAGGAAAATGAACTGTTCATCAACCAGGGCGACCTGCGCTTCATCGAACAAGCTGCTGCATACAACCTCAACGACAAAGGCTTTTCTACGCATGCCAGTTTCTTCGATTACGACAAAGACGGCGACCTGGATGCTTATATCCTCAACAACTCTTTCCAGGCCATTGGAAGCTTCAACCTGCGCAAAAACGAACGCCCCAAGCGGGACGAACTAGGCGGCGATAAGCTGATGCAAAACCAAGGCGGACGCTATGTCGATGTCAGCGAGCAGGCTGGAATTTACGGCAGTGTCATTGGTTTTGGTTTAGGCGTGACCATCGGCGATGTCAATAACGACGATTGGGAAGATATTTTTGTTTCCAACGATTTTTTTGAGCGCGATTACCTGTACATCAATCAACAAGACGGCACTTTTAAAGAAGATTTGACCAATCAAATACAATCCATCAGCGGCGCTTCGATGGGTGCTGATATGGCCGACATCAACAACGATGGCTACCAGGATATTTTTGTCACCGAAATGTTGCCTTCCGATTACAGCCGCCTAAAATCGGTTACCACCTTTGAAGATTGGGACAAATACCAGTACAACGTAAACAACGGCTACCATCACCAGTTTACCCGCAATGTACTGCACCTCAACCGGGGCGACAATTCCTTCAGCGAGGTATCCCGGCTAGCCGGTGTCGAAGCTTCCGATTGGAGCTGGGGTGCGCTCTTTTTTGATATGGACAACGATGGGTACAAAGACCTTTTCATCGCCAATGGCATTTACAAAGACCTCACCGATCAGGACTACCTTCAATACATCGCCAATGAATCGGTGATCCAGTCCATTGTCACCGACCAAGGCGTGAATTACAAAGAACTCATCGATATCATACCATCCAATATGGTGCCTAACCACGCTTACAAAAACAAGGGCAACTTGCAGTTTGAGATGTACAGTAGCAGTGGTTTGCTGACGCCTAGTTTTTCCAACGGATCGGCTTACGGCGATTTGGACAATGACGGCGACCTGGATTTGGTGGTCAATAATGTCAATATGCCGTGTTTTGTTTATGAAAACAAAGGCACAGGAAATAACTATGTCAAACTGAAATTGGTGGGCGGCGGGCAAAACACCCTAGCCATAGGTAGCAAAATAAAGGTACAAGCAGGCGAACAAAGTTGGGTGGCGGAAAGCCAACCCACACGCGGATTCCAGTCCAGTGTCGATCCTGCTATAATCATTGGCGTGGGGAAAGCCAGCAAAGTCGATATCGAAGTGATTTGGCCAGATAAAAAGGTCACCCGCATGCAAGGCGTAAAAACCAACCAAACCCTCAGCATCGACGCCTCTAGTGGTCAAGCTGAAGCCGCCAAAGCTACTCCGGCTACCAATAAAACCTTGTTTCAACCGATCAAAGGCTTGCTGAATTATGCCCACAAAGAGAATGTTTACATCGACTTCAACCGGGAGCGCCTGGTTTACCACGGGCATAGCAACGAAGGCCCTCGTGTAGCAACGGGCGATGTGAATGGCGACGGCATCACCGATTTGGTTATTCCCGGCCCTAAGGATATGAGTTGTAAGATTTTTATCGGCCAAGCCAATGGCGCTTTCACGGGTAAAGACATCGCCGATGCGCCTGCTGGTGCAGAGCATGTCGCAGCGCACCTGTTCGATGCCGACCAAGACGGAGACTTAGACCTTTACCTGGCCAGCGGAGGGGTTGAACTGACTGAGTTTTCCGCGCTTTTACACGATCTGCTGCTGTTCAACGATGGCCGGGGCAATTTTAGCCAGCCCAAACAACTTTTTCCCAATGAGTTGAAAATAAGTACCCTGGCAGTCGATTCGGACGATATAGATGGCGATGGCGATCTGGATTTATTTGTAGGCGAACGCATTAAAATTGGCCAATACGGCGCCACATGCTCGGGCTATATTTTGGAAAATGACGGCAAGGGCAATTTTAAAGACGTGACGGCCAGCTATTGTCCCGGCTTGAAAGACCTTGGTATGATCAGCGATGCCAAATGGGGCGACCTGAATGGAGACCAACGCCCCGATTTGGTGGTTGTGGGTGAATTCATGGATATCAATATCTTTGTAAATGAAGGAAAAAAGCTGTCCAAAAAAGACTTGCCTTTCCCCAACGCAGGCTGGTGGAATGCCCTGCAACTGGCTGACCTGGATGGCGACCAAGACCTCGATATCGTCATTGGAAATTTAGGCAATAACAGCCGTTTTGAGGCCAGCGCCGAGCACCCAATACGGCTTTATTACAGCGATTTTGATCAAAACAGTTTTCCCGAAGGGATTCTGACTTTTAATGCGGCTGACGGCAAAGATTATCCCTACGCTTTGCGGCACAATCTGACCACTCAACTGCGCTACCTGAAAAAGAAATACCCCGATTTTCAATCCTTTAAATATGCGGACATCACTCAGATTTTCGATGAAACCCAACTCGGCCAGGCTGCTGTGCTGGAAGTGAATGAGTTGAACTCCATCGTACTTAAAAACCTGGGCAATGGCCAGTTTGAAAAACAACTACTCCCTATTTCCTCCCAATTTAGCCCCATTTACGCCATCCTGCCCTTTGATGTAGATCAAGATGAGGATTTGGATTTGCTCTTGGGAGGCAACCTGTACAAAGTGCAGCCGGAAATGGGCATGTACGATTCATCTTACGGCCAATGCCTCCTCAACGATGGCAAGGGCCAATTTACCGATCATTCCGTCGAATTGGGCTTTTCTGTGAAAGGAGAAATCCGCGACATCCAATTTATTGACGGATCGCTCTTCGTTTTTAGAAACAACGACGAAGTGGCAACATACCAAATGCATCATGAATAAAGCGATTTTCGCATACTTGAGTCTTGCCTTTAGTTTATTGCTCGGGCATTCCTGCCAAAAGGGGAACGAGCCCACCTCCAATGAGTCAACGATGCTCACCCTGAGCGCTGAGCAAACGGGTATTGACTTTGTCAATCAACTGGTTGAAAGCCTTGATTTGAACATCATCGAATACCTCTACTATTACAATGGGGGTGGCGTAGCCATCGGCGACATCAACAATGATGGTTTGGAAGATATTTATTTCACGGCCAATCAGGGGCCAGACAAGCTCTATTTGAACAAAGGCCAGCTACAATTTGAAGACATCACGGAAAAAGCAGGGATCATCCAGGACAATACCTGGTCATCCGGGGTAGTCATGGAAGACCTCAACAACGATGGCTACCTGGACATCCACGTTTGTAAAGTAGGCGTAGGCATCATGCCCAGCGCACATAACCTGGTTTATGTCAATCAAAAAGATGGCACCTTTCGGGAAATGGCTACGGACTGGGGGCTGGATTTCCAAGGTTATTCCACCCAAGCCTGCTTTCTGGATTACGACAAAGACGGCGACCTGGATATGTACCTACTCAACCACAATGTCCACTCTATCAATAGTTATGGTACGACCAAAAAAAGGCAGGAAACTGATCCTTACGCCGGAGATCGTTTTTTTGAAAACCGCGTCAACGAAGCAGAACAAGCCTTTGTGGACGTGACCCAACAGTCGGGCATTTACAGTAGTCCGCTGGGTTATGGATTGGCAGTTTCCTGCGCGGACATCAACGGAGATGGCTGGACGGATTTGTATATTGGCAATGATTTTCATGAAAACGATTTTCTCTATTTCAATAATGGCAACAAAACTTTCACGGATGCCATTGACAATTGGACAGACCATACCACCCAATTCAGCATGGGCGCAGATATAGCGGACATCAATAACGATTTGTTGCCCGATGTTTTCAGCACCGATATGCTGCCCTTCGACGAATCGGTTTATCTGAAGTCTGGCGGGGAAGACACCGATCAGGTCAGGCGGATCAAGGCCGACCTGGGTTTTGAGGAACAATACGCCCGCAACCACTTGCAGATCAATACAGGGTTTAGCTCTTTTACGGATATAGCACTCCAAACCCGGACTTTTGCGACCGACTGGAGTTGGGCCGTGCTGCTGCAAGATTTCGACAACAACGGCAAAAAAGACATATTCATCACCAACGGCATAGCAAAGCGCCCCAACGATCTGGACTATATCAACTACCTGAACAGCGAAACACTGGCCCAACATGCCGAAGACGACCCGGAGCGCACCCGCAAACTCATTGAAAAACTGCCCATCCAAAAACTGCGAAATGTGCTCTTTTTGCAAACGGGCGATCTGGTTTTCAGCGATATCGCTCAATCGCAAGTTGGAGCGCCTTCTTTCTCCAATGGCGCTGCTTTTGCCGATTTGGATCAAGACGGTTATTTGGAAGTGGTGGTCAACAACATCGACGAACCGGCTATCATCCTGAAATACAATACTGCCCTATCCACCGGCAATTATCTAAGCCTGGAACTCAAAGACCCCAGTGGTAAAACCGCCAAAGGCGCCAAGGCATATGTTTATGCTGGTGGCCAAATTCAATATCAGGAATTGCAAAGCGTCAAAGGCTACCAATCTTCCTCCTCCCATCGCCTGCACTTTGGTTTGGGAAAAACGGGGAAAGTGGATTCGCTGGTCGTTCTCTGGCCCGACGGAGGCCGTCAAGTTGAAACAGCGATCTCCTTGAACACCCATCAACAAGTTGTCAAAAAAGGGTCTCTGCCAATTACTTCGGTCGTTTCGGCCAGCACCCCGCCCAATAATTTTCAAGTGCTGCCCATCCCCCAGGAAGAAAATGCATTCAACGATGATGAAAGCGAGAAACTGATCCCGGAACTCCTCTCGCGGGAAGGGCCAGCGGTACTTTATGAAGATTTGGATGCAGATGGCATCAAAGACCTCTTACTAGGCGGTGCGCATGGCCATGCTACCCGGCTGCTAAAAGGCAAAAGCGACGGTAGCTTTGACTTCGTGGATGTAGCCGATTTTACAAACGACAATCGCTACGAAGATGTAAGTGCGGCCAGCATTGACTTTGACGGCGATGGCGACCGCGATCTGTACATCATGAGCGGTGGAAATGTCGTGAAGGAATTGGATAAGCTGCTCGAAGACCGCCTTTACCTCAATAATGGCCATATGGATTTTCGGCGTATCCCCTTATCTTTCCCGCACACCAACGGCAGCGTTGTAAAGGTTGCCGACTACGACCAGGATGGCTATGAGGATATTTTTGTAGGTGCGCGCTCAATTCCAGGTTCTTACGGGTTGTCGCCATACAGTTTTGTGCTGAAAAACAAAGCTGGTACCGGAGTAGAAATAGCCTATCAGCACCGCTTTGGCATGGTCACGGATGCCCATTGGATAGACATTGACACGGATAAAGACCTCGACCTCGTGTTGTGTGGCGATTGGATGCCGGTTACTGTTTTGGAAAACAAAGGCCAGGGCGAATTGGCATTTTTATCAGAATCTTCCAAATTTCCCCAATTAAATGGTTTTTGGAACAAGTTGGCTTTTGCCGACCTGAATCAAGACGGCAAAATGGATGTCTTAGCGGGCAATTTGGGTACCAATGATTTATTGCGAGCCAGCAAAGATCAGCCCATCAGACTATACATAGGCGATTTTGACGATAATGGCTCCTCCGAGCCCTTCGTTTTTTTCCATTATTTTAATCGCTATATCCCCCTTGGGTCGCGGGACAAATTTTTGTCGCAATTGCCGGGTCTGAAAAAGCAATTCGTCTCTTATGAAAGTTTTTCCAAAGTAAATTCTTTCGAAACCATGCTTCCCCCGGTTGCCCAGGAACGCCTAGTAGAAACCAAAACGATTGATGAATTGCGCTCCATGCTGTTCCTATCCGAAGGCGACCATTATACTGCTGTTGCTTTGCCCGAACAGCTGCAGACGATAAACATCCGGGATATATACCTGGATACCGCTACTGGCGTTATTTACTACCTAGGCGGTAATCAGGAATTGGTGGCCGTCAGAGGCAATTCCATGACTGCGCGTATGGGAAAATTGGCAGATTTTGACCCAGGTTCCCGTACTTTTAAAACAGCTCAGGGCATAGAGTTTCCCCGCAGCCTCAATGCCCGCAACCTCATTGCGCTGAACAATGGAAAATACCTGGTTATTACCAACAGTGATTATCTTTATCTGATTGATATGAATTGACCCTTTTTAAGTTGCTTCAAAATACTACTATAATGCCAAGAATCGCCATTTTATTCCTTGTCCTCCTGAGCGTCAGTTGCCAGAAAGAGTACAGCAGCCAGGCGGAAATTCGAGAAAAACTACAGGAAAGCGAATTGTTTTTGCGCTCTGTGGAAAACTTAACCCATATTCAAATTCATGATATTTTTGCGCCCCCTGTAGCCAGCAGGGTTTATGTCTATCCCAGTATAGCGGCCTACGAAGCGATTCAGGTGGCTTATCCTGAATACGAATCTTTCGCCAATCGCCTCCACGGGCTTTCTCCTTTTTCCGCAAGCGTGGACACCCAAAAGGTATATGTTGAATTGGCAGCCGTTTATGCCTTTAATGAAGTCGCTAAGGCTTTTATTTTCTCCGAAGAGAAGATGGGCGCCTGGCAGGCACAAGTGGATTCGATTGTCAATACCTGGCAGGTCAATCCCAAAATGATCGAACGAACAAAAGACTATGCCAATGAGGTAAAACAGCATATCCTGGCCTGGTCGAAAACAGACAATTACCTGGAAACCAGGACTATGCCCAAATTCTCCGTCAATGATGGCGAACCCGCCCGATGGAGCCCTACCCCACCCGCTTATATGGAAGGCATCGAACCCCATTGGAATAAGATGCGCACCATGGTCATTGACTCCGCAGCGCAATTCAAACCCGCCGCACCGCCACCGTTTGATCTCAGTGCGGGCAGCCCCTTTTACCAACTGGCCAAAGAAGTGTATGAAGTAGGCAACAACCTGACGGAAGAACAAACCCTGATAGCCAATTTTTGGGATTGTAACCCGTTTAAAATGAATCAATCTGGACACGTCATGTTTGCCAGTAAGAAAATCACCCCAGGCGGCCATTGGATGGGCATTACGGGTGTCGCCTGCCGGAAGGCAAAAGCAGATCAAATGGCAACCGTAAACGCGCACGCACTGGTTAGCATCGGCTTGTTTGACGCTTTCATCAGTTGTTGGGACGAAAAATACCGCAGCGTGTTGGTGCGCCCGGAAACCGTGATCAACCAGAAGATAGACCCCGATTGGCTGCCTACTTTGCAAACGCCGCCCTTCCCGGAGCATACCAGTGGCCATAGCGTCATTTCCACGGCTTCAGCAGTGATATTGACCAGTCTTTTTGGAGATAACTTCAGTTTTGTGGACAATGTGGAGGTTGAATTTGGGCTTCCAGAGCGTTCGTTCAATTCTTTCCTGGAAGCTTCTTCGGAAGCCGCCATCAGCCGCTTGTATGGCGGAATCCATTATCGGCCCGCTATTGAGGATGGGGTTACTCAGGGAAAACAGGTCGGAAACTTCATCGTTCATCAATTGCTGCCGGATCGAGCGCCGGGCGTATCCCAAGTCTTGCCGAAGGAGGAAGAATGATTTAGTCTTGGGTGGTGCTTTGTGGTGTATTGGGGATGCTCTTAGCGGCGTAAAATGATCGGCTTTGTGCGATTTACGGTATCGTCCCCTGTCTAGCGTTTAGGGGGTTAAGCCCAGAGTATTGGGCGAAGTATTTACATTAATTTCTGACCCAATCCACATAATTTTCATTGTGAATTACTTCGTATTTAGCATTTTCATAGGCATTTTCCCATGCCGTAGGTTTTCTAACTTTTCTATTGGGGCTCCATTTAAACTCATAGCCATGAAGGATACCGCCTCTATCTTCCACCCAATCTATCTCTTGTTGGTCATAAGTTCGCCAAAAATAGTTATACACTAGCATTCTATTGTATCTTTGGTACTTAATCCGTTCACTAATTATATAGTTTTCCCAAAGTGCCCCAACGTCATTTCGAATTTCAATTGGATTCATATTGGCAATTAATATGTTGCGAATACCATTGTCGTAAAAATACCATTTTTTCCCTTTTACGATTTCCTTTCTTAGGTTTCTGCTGAATGCATTAACTGAATGTAATATATATACTTTAGATAAAAGGTCTAAATATTTTTCTACCGTATTTTTGCTCATTGAAAGTTGTCTGCCCATCTCAGTATAAGAAATTTCTGAGCCTACTTGAAAGGCAACTAATCTCAATAGATCAAAAATTTTGTCTGAGTTTTTAATGTTTTCAAACTCTAATATGTCTTTTAGTAGATAAGAATTCATCAATTCTTTTAAATAATCAGTTTTATCTTCGATGTTTTGCAAATGAATCAGTTCGGGATAACTGCCCAAAATTAATAGAGTTTATTAAAATCAGATTCTGACCGCGCGCGCCTACGCGTACGTTCGTG
>CALMIR010000132.1 GCA_937864265.1 uncultured Saprospirales bacterium
CACGTGATTTGTCATTCCGTTCCTATGAAGCACTGCAAAATCGGGAAGCACAAAGACTTCCTTGTACCTTTTCCATGCCTGCGACTTTCCACTCCGGAACTGCGAAGCGGTGGCAAAACACCAGTGGAAGTAATTGGCCTACTTGGGATATTAACCCTCTGGAGTTATGGAGGCCATATTGGACGCAAATACACGATTAATTTAAAGTGAAGTACGAAGCGCTGGTATTTTTTTTAGTAGTTCGATTATATCATCCGACACTACCCACGGATCGAATGATTTTGGATGATTACTTAATTCAAACTACTTTGAAAAAGCAAGACCTTACTTCGGCACCTTTATTTCATAAGTTCTGCCGCTTTTATTCGTCAATTGATCATCAATCAGCCAGGGGTTGTAGATTTTCAGCATGCGGTAAGTAGTGCCGTGTTCGCGGGCAAAATCGCCCCAATTGGCTATGCTGCTGCTGACATCGATGGTCTTACTATCGGGGAGCGGTTGGTAGTAGTCCGATTGGTCTATATAAAACCCAAAGTCATGGGGTCGGCTCATAATTTCCTTGATGGCCACTAGGCGGAAAATGTAGCGGGAGGTTTCCGCATTGAGGTTCAAGTCGTAAAAAGTTTCTGCGCGCTGCTCGTCCAGCAGACGCCCCAGATTGCCCACCCCGACATTATAGGCCGCAGCGGCCAATGTCCAGGTACCGAAGCGTTTTTTGTATTGGAGCAGTAATTTGCAGGCAGCTACTGTTGATTTTTCCAAATGATAGCGTTCGTCAACTTCGCTATTGACTTCCAGGCCATGCTCTTCAGCTGATCCCTTCATAAATTGCCAGAATCCTTTGGCACCCGCAGGAGACGTTTCATTGCGCAAGCCGCTTTCCGCCACTGCGAGGTATTTGAAATCGTCCGGTATGCCGTGCTCCGCCAGGATTTTTTCAATCACCGGAAAATATTTAGCCGAGCTTTTGATGCTCAACAGCGTACTGGAATGCCAATAAGTATTGACCAACAACTCCCGATCCATCCTTTCGCGCACGTCAAAATTATCCATCGGCAGTTTTTCGCCCGCGAAATGGAAATTTCGATTGAGATCAACCGGCTTGATGATTTGGGGTATGCCCCGGCCATCAGCGCTTTTAGATGCCACATCTTGAAAGCCACCGGAATAAGAAGTAAAGAGTGCTGCGGTCAAAAAAGCGGCAATCGCCAAGGTGTAATAAGAAAAACCTTTCGCCATAGTACGCGGGTTTGTTGTTGGATGAATGAAAAAACGTACAATCTATTTGGTCGTCTTTTGCCAAACCAACGACAAGATAAGGCGATTAAGGTATTAATTGCAGAAAAGCGTGGAATTTTAACGTGTATTTAAGCTGTTCGGGGCGCTTGAATAGGCCAAGCCATTGTATCAGCCCGGCAAAAACTTGAAATTCGTGTTGTAAATCCCTACTACCAGTACGATGAACAACAAAAGAAAAATGAAGAAGTACATCAGGCAATACCCCTTGCTGCCGGCATTTTTTATATCAGACATGTTAAAAGTAGTTTGTACGTTAAAAAAATCGGGCTCTCTTACAGCTCTTGTGGTTCGTAGCCAGGGATAGGCGATTCCCACTAAAATTGCAGAGAACGAAAAATCGCTGCAAATATGGGTAAATTTGTAAAATCAAGCAAGCACTATTGATGACATTAGAAGTTAGATATTGGATGGTAATAAGAATTTATCTCTGTCTGCTTTCAGTTCCCTGCCAAAGATGTTAATTTTGCGGCTTGCAAAATCAAATATCATGATTGGACACTTAAAAGAAAGCCCTGTTAAACTAAAAAGGGTGTTTTTTGAATCAAAGCTACCGGAAATGCTTAGCCCACTTCGCGAACTGGCCAACAACCTGTGGTGGTCTTGGAATAGTGAAGCCGAAGGACTTTATAAATACATTGACGAAGAACGTTTTAAACAATTGGAGTACAATCCCATCGCCTTATTGGATGAAATTGACCCTCAAAAAGTCAATGAATTGATCAACGATGCGGGATTTATGAGCCAATTAAAAAAGGTTTATAAAGCATATCAATCCTATATCGGCGAGGCACCGGCTATAAAAAGCCCTTCCATCGCTTATTTCAGCATGGAATACGGCCTGCACATATCGCTACACCTCTACTCAGGAGGCTTAGGCGTACTGGCGGGCGATTACCTGAAAGAAGCCAGCGATTCTAATGTCAATTTGGTCGCCGTGGGTTTGTTGTACCGCTACGGGTATTTTCAGCAAGCCATCTCTTTGTACGGCGATCAAATCGACCAATACCACCCCCAGAAATTCACGAAGCTGCCCATCAAACCCGTTAGGGATCAGGCCGGCGAATGGCTGAAAGTGAATGTGAGCATGAAAGGGCGCATGATTTTCGCCAAAGTTTGGGAATTGAAAATCGGCCGTATCTCTTTGTTCTTACTGGATGCTGATATTGATGAAAATAATTGGGAAGACCGCTCCCTGACCCATCAATTGTACGGTGGTGACAATGAGCACCGGCTCCGACAAGAAATTTTACTGGGCATTGGCGGGGTGCGTGTGTTGAATGCGCTGGGCATTCAGAGCGACATTTACCACTGCAACGAAGGACACGCGGCTTTCCTAAATCTCGAACGCTTGAAAAACTTCATGGAGGAAGAAAACCTGACCTATGAAGAGGCTTTGCAGGTCGTTCGCGCCACTTCGCTGTTTACCACCCATACGCCGGTACCTGCGGGACACGACTATTTCTCGGAATCATTGCTGAGCAATTATCTCTATGGTTATGTGCTGGAAATGGGCATCAATTGGAATCAATTTGTTGGCCTCGGTAAAATCGATTCGGAAAATCCTCACGAGCTTTTTTCCATGAGCCACCTGGCCATTCGTTTGTCTCAAGAGGTAAACGGCGTGAGCATGCTGCATGGTTTGGTTTCCCAAAAGATGTTCAACAACTTGTATCCCGGCTACCACCCGGAAGAATTGCACATCAGCTATGTGACCAATAGCGTGCATTATCCGACCTGGATCGCTAAGGAATGGCATGATTTGTACGTACAAACCTTTGGGAAAGCCTTTTTACAGGATCAGTCCAACAAAAAATACTGGCGCAAAATACACGAAGTAGCCGACGAAAAGATAATGGGCATCAGAAAGGCGCTAAAGGCACGCCTTATTGAATACGTGAAGCAAACCCTCCAGGCCGACCTTACTCGCAGGGGCGAAAACCCCAGGGCCATTTTTGAGTTTGTCAACAAAATCAAAAACGATGCCCTGATCATTGGCTTTGCCCGCCGTTTTGCAACTTACAAACGCGCCCAATTGCTCTTTTCCAACCAAGAGCGTCTGGCTCAATTGGTCAACCAAGCTGGACGTCCAGTCATTTTTATTTTTGCTGGAAAAGCGCACCCGGCTGACCGGGGCGGGCAGGATCTGATCAAGCACATCATCAGCATTTCTAAAAAGCCAGAGTTTGCAGGCAAGGTCATTTTTATGGAAAACTACAACATGGAAATGGCCAAGTTGTTGGTACAAGGGGTGGACATTTGGATGAATACGCCTACCCGGCCCAAAGAAGCTTCCGGCACCAGTGGCATGAAAGCCGCTATGAATGGGGTAATGAATTTCAGCGTCTTGGATGGCTGGTGGGTAGAAGGCTATCGGCCTGATGCAGGTTGGTCTTTGCCGATGGAAAGCACCTATGAAGACCAAAGTTTGCAAAACGAACTGGATGCTGAATCCATTTACAATACCCTGGAATTCGATATTATCCCTAAATATTACGATCAGGATGAAAACGGTATTTCCAGAACCTGGGTCAGTTATATCAAAAATATCGTTGCTGAGGTAGCGCCTCAATTTACCATGAAGCGCATGCTCGACGACTATTACGAGCGTTTTTACAACAAACTGGGGCGAAGCGGCGCTGAAGTCAAAGAAAAGTTTTTTGAAGGCGCCAGAAAGCTGGCTGCATGGAAGGCTAAGACAAAGCAAAGCTTTTACGACGTACGCCTGCTCTCCATTGATTCCTTCGACAGCGATAACTATGCCCTAGAGGTCGGCAAGCCTTTTCAGGCTACTTTGCAATTGGATTTAGGCGCAATCGCAGCCGAACATCTCGGTGTGGAGATTGTTTTTTTCAGCAGAGCCAGTGAGGCAGAACTGAATTTGAAGTTCAGCCAGGAATTGAAATTGTTGACCGTAAAAGGACAGGTGGCAACTTACGAGTGCCAAGTCAATCCCAACCTGGTAGGGGTATATGAATACGGATTCCGGATTTTCCCCAAGCATCCCTTGTTGCCCCACCGCCAGGAACTTCCGTTGGTGAAATGGCTTTAAGGTAGGGTTCAGTTATCGGGCGACGTTTCGTTGTCCGATAACTGAACATTCGAATAGGTTTAACTGAAAATTAATCCAGCATCCAACAGCCAATAGCATATATAAGATCCAACGGCAAATTACTCCTCACTGGAGAGTATTTTGTCCTCGACGGCGCGCTGGCTTTGGCATGCCCTACCCGTTTTGGCCAGGAATTTACCTTTCATCAGGCTAGCCAAGCCCAGGCTTTTAGTTGGCATGCTTTTGACCATCAGGGAGAACAATGGTTGGAGGCACAATTTGATCAGCAGGGCTACTTGCAGACCAGCACCGATAATGCAGCAGGCCAATTGCTGGAAAAAATTTTCCAATACTTTGCCCGGTTAAAGCCCGGTTTTTGGGAAAAACAAACTTTGGCCAGTGTTGTCAGCCATCTGGATTTTCCCCGGCTTTGGGGCTTGGGTAGTAGCTCGACGCTCATCGCCGCTTTGGCACAATGGGCTGGGGTGGATGCCTTTGAATTATTGGATGCCACCCTGGGCGGTTCTGGCTACGATATTGCCTGTGCACAAACAAACAGCCCTATCTTGTATCAACGGCGGCAAAACAGGGCTGCTTATGTGGAATTGCCTTATGCCCCTGCGTTTGCCGACCACTTGTTATTTGTATATTTGGGAAAAAAGCAAGACAGCAGAACCGGCATTGGCCATTATCGCCAGATGGGCTTGGAAAAAGATGAATGGATCAATAAAATTTCTTATCTTACCATTCGATTTCTACAAAGCCAAACCGCGGCTCAATTGGCGGAGGTCATGGCGCTTCATGAAGATTACATCAGTGAAGCACTGCAATTGCCCAAGGTAAAAGACCTATATTTTCCCGATTTTGAAGGAGCCGTCAAATCACTGGGTGCCTGGGGCGGCGATTTTATCCTGGCTTGCAGCCCTTTACCCTCATCCGTTGTAAAAACCTATTTTCAAGAGAAGGGTTTTGAGACCATCCTGACATTCGATGAACTATTTTTTTAGCCATAAAAAAAAACCATCACTATGAGTTCTATTACCAAAAGTATCATCTTACTGTGCTGCCTGGCCACATTGAGTTCCTGCGTCAGCAAAAAGCAATATTCGCTCCTTCAAACCGAGTTGGAAGTCGCCAACCGTGACTTGGGGAAATGCGGTGAATCGCTCAGCGACTACATGAATCGTTTATCTGCCTGCGAAACAGACAAAGAACGATTGAGGAATGATATCAAAGGCATGCAAAACAACTTGCAGGTTCGGGAAGAACAAATCTCCGATTTGAAAGACCAAATTGCCGACATGCGGACGCAAAGAGATAAGCAGTTGTCGCAAGTGGAAGGGCTGACCAACTTGTCTCAATCGGCAAATGAGAACATCAAAGAAACCCTGTCGCAATTAGAGAAAAAAGACAAATACATCCAATTGTTACAAGCGGCAAAAACACGAGCTGATTCCATCAATCTGGCGCTCGCCGTCAACTTGAAAGGTGTATTGAGTGAAGGTTTGGACGACGACGACGTTGAAGTAAAAGTGGATAAAACCGTCGTATTTGTCAATCTATCCGACAAAATGCTTTTCAAAACGGGCAGCTCGACCATCACCACCAAAGCCAATGAGGTATTGGGAAAAATAGCTAAAATAGTGGAATCCAGACCCGATTTGGAAGTGATGGTTGAAGGTTATACCGATAATAAACCCATCAAAACCAGCTGTATGGACGACAACTGGGATTTGAGCGTTAAGCGCGCTACATCTGTCGTACGCGTATTGCAAAAAACCTACAACATCGACCCCAACCGCTTGATAGCAGCGGGTAGGGGAGAGTACAATGCCCTGGCTAGCAATGATACCGAAGATGGCCGGGCTACCAATCGCCGCACCCGTATCATCATTTTGCCTAAATTGGATCAGTTTTACGATTTGCTGGATCCAAGCAAAGCACCAAAATAGCGGAGCATACTTGAAAGCAAAAACAAAAAGGGCAGATCCATTTTGATCTGCCCTTTTTGTTTTTGCCTAGGTTCGCTATTTAGTTGACGGCATTAGTAGCGTTGATGGTGCCCCAGCCGAAGTTGCTGTTTCTGGAAGGAAAGAAAGAAGAGGCATTCTTCAGGCGATCCAGCACTTGGGTGCGCGTTTGGCTCGGATTGGTGGACCAAACCAGCGCTGCAATACCGGCAGTGGTGGCCGTAGCTGCGGAAGAGCCCCCCACTCTGGAAGGCTGATTGCCACTTGGCGCTAAAGACAAAGAAGTGCGGTTGTTATCAGATGCGCGCTGCATCACACAAACGAAGTCCACCTGAGGGCCAGAATGACAAGTGTTGCACTTGGTCATATTGGGCGAATCCTTAATGCCCGTTACGGCCACAGTCTCTGCCATATTAGCCGGGAAAATAACACCCCACCAGCTTGTCCAGGAAAGAGAAGTTCCCGCTGCCGCAAAAATCAATTTGCCAGCGCCATAGGCATAATAAATGCCATCGGCTACGGTACTGCTGTAAAATACATCGCCAATGGACATGCTGATGATTTTGACATCGGAACGGTTGCCCGAAATAATCAGGGCATCGCGAACGCCGTTTTTCTCACTGGAACTATTCACCACGACATCGGTGGTAGCGCGAAAAGCCAGTAAGTTGCAATTGTAGGCAGCCCCTAATGCATTGCCATCCGTACTGCGCGGGCCGGCGATCAAGCCAGCCATTTGCGTACCATGACCGCATTGGTCGTGTGGCCCGTCATTGGAGGCCCACCACCAGGAACCACTGATATGAGTACCCTGGCGATCAATGAAACGACCGCTGGAATATCCGGAGTTGAACTGGCTGCCCACATTATCCTGATTGTCACTGGTGCCCGTATCAATCATAGCTACCGTAATACCAGAGCCAGTCGTGGTATTCCAGGCGTTGGGGATATTGGCGTTGTTGAAATTCCAGGGAATTTTGGCGCTGGGCGCGACAGTCGTATAATCGGCGCTGGTGATGCTAGAAGCTGCCGTTACTCCACAGCCGGAATCGCTGCGTTCGCCGACTTCCTCCAGTTGGTAGGTCATAGGCTCAATATAGCGGACCTCAGGCATTTCGCGCAAAGCTTCAATGATGGGCAGGCTGAAGATTTTAATGTCAATAGTGGGCAGGTACTTTTGGTTGGGATTCAATACCAAGTCAGCCGCTGTGGCATTCAAACCGGGGAACGCTTTATTGGTTTCCTCCACCACAAAGTTGATCAATTTTTCCTTGGCTGCTTTCCAGGCAGGCTGCTGTATGTCGATTTCAAACATCCGCTGCTCTACGTTGGTTTCACCGGCGGGCTTGTAACCCAATGACATGATGGAGTCGGAGGTGACTGTGGCGCTCCACAGCATCATACTGCTGGCCGATTCCCAGCGGAAAGGCTCATTTTTTTCTTTCAGATAGTTCCAAACAACGGCGTCCATCTCGGCTTTGGGCATGGGATCCTGACGCAAAGCTTCAGGTGTTAATGCCTGATCCAATTGGTCTTTGGCACAGCCAAATACGAGGAGCGCCAGTGCGAAAAGCGTAGATAATTGCTTCAATCTCATGAGGTGTTTATTTTTTTAAATGATGAGAAAAGGAATATTGCCAATGAAATTAGAATGGGGAACCGGTCAATTATTGCTAAATCGGGTGATTTGCAAAATCAAAGCTTAAATGCTGCCGCAAAATAAAAATTTTGATGGTAAAATGCGGTATTTTTGAAAAAAAACAATTTAATGAATTACACCCGAAATTTACTTCAAATCGGCTGCTTGCTGTTGTGGACAGGAATGGCCTACACACAAGTAGAGGAGCAAAATGCCTCCCCTGCCTATTTTAATCCGCCCAATCTCGGTTTGGATGGGTGGACCGCATATTTTGAAGACCATTATTTCTCAAGAGGCATCCAGCCAAGCGAGATGGGGGAGGGGAGTGGCTACCTGCCTTATGTGCGGGAAAAATGGTTTTATGACCTGCGGAAAACCCACACCGGTGATGCTGGAGGACTTCAACGTTGGAAAACATTCCAAGCCATGCGGCAGAAAATGTTGGGAAGAGGCGGTACCAACCCAGTTGCCAACTGGCAAAACGTAGGACCGAATAAAATGGAAGGCCAAGGCGGTCGCATGATCTCCCATGCCTTTGATCCGCACAATACGCAAATCATTTGGGCGGGCTCGGCCAGTGGCGGCCTTTGGCTGAGCGAAGATGGAGGCGATAGCTGGCAACCTATGACCGATCAGATACCTTCAACGGGCATCGGCGCAGTGGCTGTTAATCCCTTGAATTCCAATGCCATTTTGATTGGAACGGGCGAGGGCTATACCCTTGGTTCCAGCTCTATCCGCCCAGGTTTAGGCGTGTTCAAATCCATTGATTTTGGGCAAACCTGGGAGCAGACGGATTTTGACTACCTACCCGCGGCGGGGGTTTCGGTATTTCAACTGGCCTGGAGCTATGCCGACACCAGTACGGTATGGCTGGCAGCTAGTAATGGCATTTGGAAAAGTACCGACGCGGGTATGACCTGGGTACTAAAAAAGGGCGATGGCACCAACCAACAAACCGCCATTTGCAACGATATTTTACAGCATCCTACCAATCCTGACTTGTTGTATGCCTCTTTTGATGGCAACGGAATTTGGCGCAGCTCCGATGCTGGGGAAAACTGGTCAAAGCTAAGCGGCGGCCTGCCAACGTCCGATATGGATTTCATCGACCTGAGCCTTTGCCGCAGCCAACCCAATGTATTATATGCCTCTATTGCTAGCGGCATCAATAGTTTGTTCAATCTAAAAGGACTGTACAAAACGGATGACGGCGGCGATACCTGGGTGAAACTGGAAAATGCACCGGAAGCTTTTTGTGTGCCCAATGCCATACCAGGGGTCTCTTTCTGCCAGGGTTGGTACGATAATGTGGTGGCCGTTTCACCACAGGATCCCGATGTAGTCTGGTTGGGAGGCACCACACTTTGGCGCAGCGTAGATGGGGGCGAAAGTTGGACCCAACACGACCGCTATTTTTGCCCCAACTGTACAGAACCTCCTGCCTGCCGTACCTATGTTGATCAACACGATTTTGCTTTCGATCCGCTTAACCCACAGACCGTTTATGTGTTCAACGACGGTGGGATTGCCAAAAGTACCAATGGAGGGGATTGTTGGGAGCAAAAGAATGAAGGCTTGATCACAGCTCAATTTTATGCGCTGTCATCGGGAAGGAGCGATCCAGGCGTGATCATTGGTGGCTTTCAGGATCATGGCTTACAAGGCATAAGGCTTTGGGAAAACACCAATTTGGCTTGGGATCGCTGGGGTTTTCTGGATGGATCGGATGTCGAAGTACATGCTACCGATGCCAATATATTGTACGGCGCATGGGTCAATGGAACCTACTGGAGAACCACCTTTGGGGTGCATACCCTTTCGGTACAAATTACCAACGGCATCAACCTTTCAGAAAACAACGGCTTTTTCTTTGCGCCTATTCGGCAAAATCCGCAAGATCCGGCCGTGCTATTGGGTTGTACCATGCAGCGATTGTACAGAACTACCAATAGCGGTGGGTTTTGGCTGCCAGTAGCCACGATCAACGAGCCTAGGGTTTTTGAATTTGATCAGAATGACCCAACGAATGCCTATGCTGCTGCATGGATCAACAATGGCAATTCGTCATTTTGGCGCAGCCAGGATGGTGGTGCTACCTGGTCAACAACCGCTAATTCGCCCGGATGGCGGGTAACGGATGTCAAATCCAGTCCTTTACAAGCTGGTTTAGTTTATGCCAGCCGCAACAGCATCAATGCCAATACGTCGCATATTTACAAGTCGTCCAATTTTGGGAATACCTGGGGCAGCATACAGGGAGACCTTCCTGATTTATCGGTTAATGCGCTGGCGATCCACCCTTTCGTATCGGGCGTGCTTTTTGCAGCGACCGACCTCGGTGTATTTATTACCCTAGACGACGGGCAAACCTGGACGGAATACAACGACAACTTACCGGTCACTTTCATTATGGACATCGAGTTCAACCCTGCGGATACCACCCTGCGTGTTGGCACGCATGGACGCGGCGCCTGGATGACCAAAGCTTGGATGCCGGAAGATGTAACATCCGTTCATCAACATGAGGAACCTTCATTTGGCATCCTGAATATTTATCCCAATCCTGTAAGCACCACCATGCAAATCGATTTTTACTTGGATAAAGCCGATCAGGTACGCGTGGAAATTGTGGATGTTTTGGGACAAAATATAGCCCATCTCCCGTTGGGAAACCAGGCAGCCGGAACACACCAGGTTAGTTGGGACGGCAAATCGAGTAGGGGCATGGATATTCCTCCGGGATCTTATTTCGTCCGATTGATTGTAGGTAATCAGGTGCGCACTAATTCTTTTGTCAAACTTTGAGAAGGGATGACCATGCTTATAAATTTAAATACATTTACTGGCTTATTCCATGCAGCTTTGGTTGGGCTGGCCTTTTTGGGAATTTGTTCTCAAATGCCTGCCCAGCAAGTTTACGTCAGTAGTCGCAATACGAATTCAGTCAAACTTTACTATTTGAGTGATGGGGCTTTTTTGGGTGATATTGTCGCTCCTGGTAGCGGAGGTTTGTCATTGCCTCAGGAGGTGCTTTATCACCCCGATGGTTTTATCTTGGTAACAGGCCGCGGCAATACGTCCATCAAAAAATACGATGTAGAAACAGGCGCTTACCTTGGAAATTTCACAAGCGGATATTCACTCGACAACCCCACAAAAAGCACCGTTTGGCAAGATAGCTTGCTTTACGTTAGCCAATGGGGACAAGCACAGAACAAAGTCGTTCGATTCAACTGGCATTCAGGTGCTTTTGTAGATGAATTTACATCGGTAGGTGTACCTAATGGTTGCGGACATGCCTGGGACGGCGCGGGCAATCTTTATGTCGCTCAATTCCTAGATGGTGTTAACGGGAAGGTGCTGAAATTTGACGCAGCAGGTGATTTAATCGGTACGTTCATTCCAACGGGTATGGTAAGAGGCCCCGTTAATGTATGGTTCAATGCCGAGGGCAATTTGATGGTAGCCGATTGGACATTGGGGAATGTTCAAGCTTTTGATGGTGTCAGCGGCGCATTTCAAGCTGTCTTGATCAGCGGCTTGAGCAATGTTGAAGGTTACGCCTTTGACCGGGAAGGTCGCTTGTACCTATGCGATTGGACGGCAAACAAAATATTTCGATATGACTCTGCGGCAAACACCCTGTCTCCTTTTATTGAAAGTGGCGGTTTGATGGCACCCAATAGCCTATTCATTCATGAGGAAACGACCAATGATAGCTCTGTTGAACCATCGCTGTTTTCCGCATTTGATATTTACCCCAATCCAGTAAAAGAGCGCCTGATGATAGATTACACGCTTCAAGCATCCGGTCAACTGAGCATAACCCTGCTCAACGAATCGGGACAATTGCTTAGCACTTTGTTCGCAGGCGTGCAAAGTGCTGGCAGGCATCGACTTAATTGGGAGCGCAGCCATTCTAAAGAAACGATTGTAGGAGGGCTGTATTATATCCGATTGCAAATGGGGGAGGATGCTATGGTTAAACCTATGCTGTTGGAATGAAAAAAGCTGTGTGCGTCATTTAGCATGAGCGCCTTTTAGAAGATTTTTAGAAAAAATCAGCCGCTTCCCAAATCCAATAATTCGGCTATTTTTGCGGGCATGAATACATGGAACAAAAGTTTGGCCACAGCCCTGAAAGGCATGGCCATGGGCATAGCTGAAGTGATACCTGGTGTATCAGGAGGCACGATTGCTTTTATTACAGGCATTTACGAGGAGTTGTTGCAAACCATTAAGGCCATATTGGGGCCAGAGGTATGGACGACGCTTACACGCCAGGGGATTCGACAGGCCTGGGAGAAGGCCAACGGCAATTTTGCCCTGGCGCTCCTTTCTGGCATGGCTATTGGGATGATCACCGGGGTATTTGCCGTTTCCCATTTGCTGGAAAGCTATCCGATCTTGTTGTGGGCTTTTTTCTTTGGATTAATTCTGGCCTCAGCTTGGTTTATCGGTCGGCAGGTGGAAAAATGGAACCTGACCACCATCGCCTCTTTGGCAGTCGGTACAGCGATTGCTTATTGGATTACCATCGCCAGCCCGACGGAGGGTAATACCGCTTTGTGGTTTGTGTTTTTGTCGGGGGCAATTGCCATTTCGGCGCTTTTGTTGCCCGGTATTTCCGGCAGCTTTATCCTCCTTTTGATGGGCATGTACACTTACATCATCCCGATGGTAAAATCGTTTTTGCAGACTCAGGATACCGCTCAATTGTTGATTCTGGGGGTTTTTGCACTCGGCTGTTTAGTGGGCTTGGCCACCTTCTCCAGGGTACTTACCTGGACCTTTAAGCATTATCACCAGCAAACTATGGCACTTTTGACTGGGTTTATGATCGGCTCTTTGAATAAAATCTGGCCCTGGCGCAAGCCGGTCTTGGGTTTAACGGAGGAAGGCCAACTCGTTCAAATCACCCAGGGAATGGAGATCGATAAAATCATCAAAGAAGTCAATTTGTTGCCTACGCAGTATGCCGCTGAGGTGGGGAATGCCTTTTTGTTGCCTGCTATTTTATTGGCTTTGGCAGGAATTGGCCTGGTGATTTTACTGGAAAGATGGTCAGCCCCAAAATAGATGCCGTTTATGACAAATTCCATCCATCTTGTTCCACGGCTTTTTGGCTTAATAGGCTACCCGCTTACGCATTCTTTTTCCAAAAAATATTTCAGTGAGAAATTTGAGCAAGAAGGCATAGCAGGTGCCCATTACGAGCTTTTTCCACTGACTGCCATCCAAGAATTGCCCGAACTGATGGCTAAACAGCCAAACCTGGTTGGTCTTAATGTAACCATCCCTTACAAAGAACAAGTGATGGCCTATCTCGACGCTTTGGATGCAGGCGCGGCTGCAGTAGGCGCTGTGAATTGCATTCATTTTGTAAATGGCCGTTCTACGGGCTACAACACAGATGTTTATGGCTTTGAGCAATCGCTGTTGAACATTTTGAAAGAACAAAAAAACAAAACGCAAACAGCTTTGGTATTGGGTACTGGCGGTGCAGCCAAAGCGGTTTGCTATGTACTAAAAAAACTGGAAATTGACCATCGATTGGTCTCGCGAAGCCCGGGCATCGGTGATTGCACGTATGAGGATTTGGATGCATCGGTTGTAGAAAAATACCAACTGATCATCAATACCACACCTTTAGGGATGGCACCTAAAGTGGATGCTTGCCCGCCTTTGCCCTACGATGCCATCGGAGCTAGTCATATATTATTCGATCTGGTGTATAACCCGCTGGAAACACTATTTTTGCAAAAAGGAAAAGAACGAGGGGCAGTAGTGAAGAATGGTCTGGAAATGTTACATTTGCAGGCGGAGCGGGCCTGGCAGATTTGGAACAGGCAATAGTGTACAAATAACAGGATTATGGAAGAGATCGGAAAACCAGTAAAAAAATTCGATCAGCTGAAAAAAGCAGTACAAGAAATGGATGCTAAAAATGCACGACTTGAGCTGGATTTGCTCGATACAGCCATTGCTTTTGCCGATAAGTCGGATAAAGAATTAAAAAAAGCAGCCTGGTTGTTTGGGCTGATGAATAAGCATTGGTTGGTTGGTATAGGATCCAAATTGGGCGTAGCCGCCATCAAACTGCATTTGCCTTTCATTGAAACAGTGGTGAAAAATACCATTTACGAGCAGTTTTGTGGTGGTACTACGCTGTTGGAATGCCAAAAATCGATCGATCGATTGGCTAGACAAAATACCCTGTCTATTTTGGATTACGGCGCTGAGGCTAAGGAAACAGAAGAGGATTTTAATCAAACGATGAATGAAACCATTCGAGCCATTGAATTTGCTGCTCATAATGACAGCGTTCCTGTTGTGAGTACCAAAATTACGGGTATGGCTCGATTTAACCTGTTGAAAACATTTACCGATGAAGAAGGCGTGGATAAAGCCTTTAGGCAGGAATACAAAAACGTACTCAAACGCTTAGATGCCATCTGCCATGTTGCAGCTTCAAAAGGGGTCGCCATTTTTTTTGATGCCGAGGAAAGCTGGATTCAAGATGCCATTGATCACCTGGTTACCATCATGATGCGGCGCTACAACCGCGAAAAAGTCGTGGTTTACAATACGTTTCAAATGTACCGCACGGATCGGCTGCAATACTTGAGCGACTCCTTCAACGCGGCTTTGAAAGGCGGTTATATGCTTGGCGCCAAACTGGTTCGTGGAGCTTACATGGACAAGGAAAGGGAGCGTGCAGAGCGAAAAGGGTATCCATCGCCGATTTATCCCAACAAAGAAGCGACTGACGATGCCTACAACACAGCCATGCGCTTTTGTGTGGATAATTACCTGCAAATAGCCTCTTGTAATGCTTCGCATAACCTGGAAAGCAATATGCTCCAAGCCGAGCTGATTGCACAAAGGAACTTACCCCGAAATCATCCGCATTTGAATTTTTGTCAGCTGTACGGCATGAGCGATAATATTACGTTTAACCTGGCTCACGCAGGCTATAACGTTGCTAAATACGTGCCTTACGGGCCAGTTAGAGAGGTCGTTCCTTATTTGATTCGGCGTGCCGAAGAAAACAGTTCCGTAACAGGAGATATGTCGCGAGAATATCAATTGGTATTAAAAGAAATCAAACGGAGAGAAATCGGATAAAAGCTTATCTTTGCTGATGTTTTTATCGCGATTGAATCAATAACCAGAAACCATAAATTCGACTGAGGCAGCATTTTCCCCCCCAAACGTGTCTTTGCTGTAGGTGACATGAAATAAAAGACTAACCTTCACTTAGGCAACACTGCATTGTCCTTACACAACTTATCCCATTGAGCATTTCCAAATAAGCTACCCTTTATTGGTTTCCCAGTTGTATTACACCCGTTAGGGAGTACCACTTGTTGATGATAACAACTTAATTTTGTTTATATGAAATATATTCATTTGATCGGTTTCTTTTAAAGGATTTGATCAATTGAGTAGTCAAAGGATTAAAAAAATTTGCCCTTGATTTTGTTACCGATGGTTTCGGTGACCGTCAAAAAAAATACGCCCATGTTGGTCTGGAATAGTAGCAACAAAAATTTCAAACGGTTTATGCTATTTGCTTGGATAAGCTTATTCCCTATATGGGTATTGGGGCAATCCATCAATGATTGTATAGAAGCAATCAAGGTTTGCAGCGATACTTCTATCATGGTAGAGGGCATACCTGGGTTTCCGGACTTCAACAACCCTGATAATGATTTGGGTTGTCACCTCACACCGGAACAGTCCAGCGCCTGGCTCATTTTACAATTCCGGGACGATATGCCCATTAACAGTATTCTCGAATTTACCATTGAGCCTTTTGAAGGCGAAACCATTGATTACGATTTTTCCATTTACGGGCCTTTTCCCGATTGTGATAGCCTTGGAAGTCCGGTGCGCTGTTCTTATTCATTTGCCTGGGAAGGCGGGCAGTGGGCCTGTGGTTTTTGTCCATTGACGGGTTTGGGTATGGGCGAAACAGATACCAGTGAGGATGCTTTTCAAAATGGCTTTGTAGCGCCCTTGCCAGTCAATCCAGGGGAATGGTATATTTTGTACATCAACGAATTTGCCGATGTGCCGCTGTCACAAGGCTTCCACATCGATTTTGGCGGCTCGGCGGCTGATTATTTTGATTGTTTAGGCAATCCCAATTGCGATATGGTTACGGTGAACGCCGGTGCGGACACCAGCATTTGCAATACCGATACCCTGCAATTGAATGTGATTACAACGGAAACAACTGGCTTTGAAACCTATACTTGGCGGGGAGGCAATGGAGAAGAGATTTTCCTTAGCGATTCCAACGCCATCCAACCCTACCTGGTTTTGCCAGCAGATTTTGCAGGTATCATCAACTTTATCGTTGAAGTAGCCAATGCAGATTGTGTCCATTTTGATACCTTGCAAATAGCGGTTTTAGATCCGCCAACTTTGGAACTAAGTGGAGACACCTTAATCTGTCCGGAGGCGATAGCCGAGGTGGAAGCGACGGATGGTTTTGACACTTATTTGTGGTCCGATAACACCATATCGCCTACTTTAATTGTTCAGGATGCCGGCTTATATGGTGTGACGGTAAGTTATGGCGGAGGCACCTGCGTTTTTTCTGATTCCATATTAGTTCAAGCGGTGGATGGGCCTGTATTAAATATGCCGGATACGATTTCTTTTTGTGCCGGCCAAAATGCGGTGTTGAGTGCTGGAGCTGGTTTTGTATCCTATTTGTGGAACGACAATTCTACCAACGCTACCTTATTTATCAACCAATCTGGTATGTACAGCGTAACGGTTGTGGATGGCAATGGCTGTGCCGCTAGTGATACCACCATCGTCATAGAATGGCCGGAACCCGATCCTGGCATTGCCAGCGAATACATGATTTGTCCGGGTGGATCAGTAACCGTATCGGCTCAGTCGGGCTTTGCCCTGTATTTTTGGTCCACCTCTGAAACCACAGAAAGTATAACCCTAGACCAGCCAGGGTTGTACGATTTGTTGGTGGTTGACGTAAACGGCTGTGGGAGTATTACCAACTTTGAGGTCATTGAATCAACGCTTCTGCCATTAGAAATTAGTGGCGATACCCTACTTTGCTTTGGCGAGGAGAGCTTATTGGATGCAGGCAGTGGATACGCTACATACGGCTGGCAAGATGGTGCAGAAACACAGCAGTTATTGGTTTCAGATGCAGGGATTTATGCCGTTACGGTCACAGATGCCAATGGATGCGTGCTTACCGATAGTGTAGAAGTAATGGAAATAGCTGCTCCAGTGCTTAATTTGCCGGATAGCCTTGGGTTTTGTGATGGTTTGCAGGAGGTATTGTTTGCGGGTTTTGGCTTCGACAGCTATGAATGGAGCACTACCTCTATCAACCCATCCATCACGGTGACCGATGCAGGCACATACAGTGTAACAGTTTCTAATGCTGCTGGCTGTACGGCTTCTGATACGACCCTGGTGGCTGTTTATGCTGACCCGGATCCGGGTCTGGAGGCAATTTATTCCATTTGCTCCGGCGAACCTGCTTTAGTAGAGGCGACTCCAGGATATATCCTATACGAGTGGTCAACCATGGATGAAGATACTGCTTCGATTAGTATTGATGTACCGGGAGACTACAGCCTTTTGGTTATAGATTCGAATGGTTGTGGCGCTATAGTGAATTTTGAGGTAGAAGAGCACGTCGCCCCTGTTGTAGATGTATTGGGTGTTGATGCAGTCTGTCCAGGCGAAACCAGCTTACTAATGGCTAGTCCTGGTTTTGAAAACTATCTTTGGCAAGATGGTTCTGAAAACCCAGGCATCGCTGCTTCAGAAACAGGTACTTACAGTGTAACAGCGACTGATATTAACGGTTGTCAAGCTGTTGATAGCTTGGTTTTTACGATATACCCTTCGCCAAGCCTAAACCTTCCAGATTCCAGTTTCTTCTGTCAGGGCGATCAGGTGGTTTTGCAAGCGCCATCTGGTTTAATTAGCTACCAATGGTCGGATGCTAGCAGCGATCCGTCATTAGTCGTAAGCAATGGAGGTCAATACAGCCTAACGGTAACCGACGGCAACCAATGCTCCGCAGCAGATACGGTGCAGGTTATTGAATATGCCCTACCTGACATTCTATTAGAAGGGCCGCTAAATATTTGCAACGATCAAACAACGACCCTCACTTTGGTGGGTGCATTTGACAGCATCGCCTGGTCGAGTGGTGGCTCATCCTCTTCGGAAACATTTAGCCTGCCAGGCAGTTACCAGATTACTGTTACTGATGCCAACGGATGTAGCAATGAAACCGCTTTTCAAATCGGTCAATTGATGGCAACTCCCGTGACCATTATTGGCAATAATCCTGTTTGCGAAGGCCAGCCTGTTACCTTAGATGCCGGATCGGGTTTTATGACTTATAATTGGTCAACTGGTGATACTACCCAGCAAACCACCGTCATAAACGCCGGAGAAGTAATCGTTCAGGTCATGGACGACCAGGGATGTATGCAAAGCGATACGGTTCAGGTCATGCCTGCGGAATACCCTGTTTTAGACTTGCCCGCGACCATTGGTATTTGTGAAAATGCCAATAGCGTGGAGTTAAACCCCTTCGATCCCGGACAAGGCGAATATTTATGGTCCACGATGGAAACCACAACGTCGATTACGGTATTCTCTCCTGGTTTTTACAGCGTTACCGTAACCAACGCGATCGGGTGTTCTACTTCAGATACCATTGAAGTAGTTGAAGAACCAGCGCCTTTGCCGACCATTATCGGAGACCTTACCCTTTGCCCGGATCAGTTCACCGTATTACAGGTAGTGGAGCCTTTTCAAACTTACTTGTGGTCAACAGGCGATACGACCTCCAGCATCACGGTTTATGATCCAGGGACCTATCAGGTGACGGTCAATAATGTCAGCAATTGCCCCAATTATGTCAACGTATTGGTATTGCCTTTGGACGGCTCTGATGAAGTAGATATTGAAGCATATGCCAGCTTTTGTCCAGGCGATTCACTGACGGTTACCGTTCAAACGACCCACTTTTCTTATCTTTGGTCTAATTCCAGCACCTCTAATGAAATTACCGTTTACGATAGCGGCACGTACAGTGTAACCGTTTCTAACTTTTGGGGCTGCACGGCTACGGATTCTATATTGGTAGAAGTATTGCCCGAGCCGGAAACTGGTTTGATGGATCAAGCCGCTATTTGTGATGGAGATACAGCCACTTTGGCTGGCACAGCCGGATTTTTATCTTATACTTGGAACACCGGAGCTATTACTGAGAGCATTGAAGTGAGCGATCCAGGTTGGTATGTTCTTGAAGTGGCCGATCTGAACGGTTGCATAGGTATCGACTCAGTAGAAGTCGTCGAACGATCATCGCCGGTTACGGCTATTGTTGGAAATGATAGGATTTGTCCGGGCGATTCTTCGTTGCTCAGTGTATCCGGTACATGGCCGCAGGTGCTTTGGGGTGGGGGAGAAAATAGTGCTGCGATATATGCTTCTGAACCAGGCGATTACAGTGTGGTTGTTACCGATGAATTTGGCTGTACGGCATCGGCAACGGCACAAGTTGGCATGTATATGGTGGAAAGTCCGAGCATAGATGGCGCTGCGGGGTTGTGTCCTGATAGCACAACGGTACTTCAGGTTATTGGGGATTATGTACTGTACAATTGGGATACTGGACAGGAAGGCGCCACCTTATTGATCGATTCGCCTGGTGAATATGAAGTAGTAGTGACGGATCAAAACGGTTGCCGTAGCACAGCTTCTTTTGAGGTACAAGCCTTTACCCAACCTGATGTTGACATCAGTGGCGATCCTGTTGTTTGTTGGGGCGAATTGGTTCAATTGGAGGGGCCATCCGGGTTTAGCCAATATGAATGGTCAACCGGGCACGATGAAAAAGACCTGACGGCCAGTTCTGCTGGATTTTATACCCTTTTGGTAACCGACCAAAACGGGTGTTCTGCTATGGATTCCATAGAAGTGATTTGGAACGCCTTGCCAGATGTTGCCATTTTAGGCGAGCAACAGTTTTGTGAAGGTGACTACACCGTTTTGGAAGCTAGTTCTGTATTTCCAGTTTTTCAATGGAATACGGGCAGTACCTTAGCAAGCACCCAGGTAAACACAGCTGGTATGGTTACCTTGACGGTAAGCGATGATAATGGTTGTAGTGGTGCGGATACCATTCAAGTAACAGCTATACCATTACCAGTGCCTCAAATTCCAACGGTGGAAGGGATATGCCTGGGCAATGCTACGACGTTGACCGTGACGGATGACTTTGATACGTACCAATGGAGCACCGATGAAGAAACAGCAATGATAGAAGTTACCCAAGCGGGTTGGTATTGGGTGACAGTGAGTGATGGTTTTGGCTGCAATGGTACGGATAGCATTTTTGTAGCGGTGTATGACCTTCCTGAATTGATGGTGGAAGGTGCAACTACTTTTTGTGAGGGCAACAGCATCTTGTTAAGCGCAATTAGCAATGCGGATAGCTTAGTTTGGCAAGATGGAACACTAGGAACGGTGCTGGAAATTAACAGCACGGGTACCTACACCGTAACAGCTTTTGATGAAAATGGATGCAACACACAGGCCTCATTGGATGTGGCGGCCATATCAATGCCTAACGCCGACCCTGGCGCCAATCAAACCTTGAATTGTGAAGTAGATGCAGTACAGTTAGGCAGCCCGGAAGGTGGTTCGGCAGCCTGGAATTATTATTGGTCTGGGCCCGGTATTAATGCCAGCAACCAATCGGAATCCAACCCTTGGGTGACAGAGCCGGGCATTTACTTTTTGATCACTGAAGATGCAGCATTTCTTTGTTTGTCGGATACTGCCTGGGTAATGGTGGAAGATATAAGTTACGAACCGGAAATAGCTCTTGCCGTAATGGATACCTTGGACTGTAACACAAGCAGTGTCAGTCTGATGGGAGAAGGATCGGCAACTGGTGCTGCCATTATTTATCAATGGTACAATGGTGGCGGAGCAGTCATCCCCGACGCAGCATCCATTAATCTTCAAGTCACTAGCCCGGGCAATTATACCCTTCAAGTGATTGACACGGTAGCTAATTGTATGTCAGAGGCCAGTGTCTTGGTAAGCGCCAATTTCAATGGCCCTGAGGTTGAAATTGGAGAAGCCGAAACCTTGACTTGTGTGTTAACCGATCAAACTCTGTCAGCAGCCATAGAGGCGGCGGGAGCAGTGGAGATACTTTGGACAACGGATACGGGGTTAATCCTTGCTGGGCAAGCGTCTGCTATGGCACAAATTGGTGCTCCGGGATGGTATTATATTTGGGTAACAGAATTGGAAACGGGTTGTATAGCCGTGGATTCTATACTAATACTGGCCGACACGATGGCACCTGTCGCAAATGCCGGCACCGATCAGGAAATTGATTGTACCCAAACGGAAGTCGTATTGGATGGAACCGGTTCCTCTCAGGGAAGCCAGTACACATACACTTGGGTGTCGGAAAATGGTATTATGGCTACCCAAACTTTAACCCCAATCATTGACCAAGGCGGAGCCTATGAATTGACAGTTACCAATGAAGAAAATGGTTGTACGGCTAGTGATGTAGTGGAAGTATCTGAAAATGACAGTTTTATTCAGAGTGTTCAGTTGGATGCGATCGATCCACTGTGTTTTGAAGATGAAAATGGTGCCATACGTGTCAACGGAATCGGAGGTGGTTCGCCCCCTTATTTATTTAGTTTGAATGGGGCAGCATTTGCTGAGCAACAATTTTTCACCGGTCTAGGAGCTGGTCAATATACTTTAATCGTACAAGATGCGGTTGGTTGCGAATACGAATTGGAGATCACGCTAGAAGAACCGGAAGAAGTCTTGCTCGAACTGGGCGATGATCAAACCATAGATATAGGTGGTAGCGTTCAATTAGTGGCGCTGACTACCATTTTAGAGGGCGAATTGGAGAAAATTGTTTGGAATGGTTTGCCCGATAGCATCAACTGTTTTGATTGCCTTGATGTAGAGGTGTCGCCCCTGCTTTCTACTATTTATACGGCAACTGTCACCGATTTGAATGGTTGCTCGGCTACAGATATTGTCCGAGTATTTGTAGATAAAGCACGATACGTTTATATCCCCAATGTATTTTCACCCAATGGAGATGGGGCAAATGATGAATTTTACATTTTTGGGGGCCCAGATGTGGAAGAAATCGTCCAACTGTCCATCTTTGACCGTTGGGGAGAATCCCTTTTTACCATGGAAAACTTTCCTCCTAATGACCCACATTACGGATGGAATGGTACTTTCAGGGGCAAACCCCTGCATTCTGATGTGTTTGTATATTTCGCTGAAATTAGGTTTAAAGACGGAGCAGTCATTTTGTACAAAGGTGATGTTAACTTGATAAGATAGGGGCCGTAGAATGATATTTGTTAAAATAGTGCCCCAACAGAAAAATATACGTAATTCCATTATAGCAATTAGGGGATTTTAGGAAATTCAAAAAAAAACATTATTTTGTTTGCTACAGAAACGTATATTTGTGGCACGACTTAATATGCCATCTATACACATTTTTACCCCACCGAAGGAAATTCGATACCATTCTTTCTTTCTCCAAATGTAAACGATACGAAATATAGTGCTGCGTTGAATGAGCGGTATAGCCTAAAATATCCATGTTCATTTTTAGTGACCATTTTGCTTTACAGAAGCAATATAGAATATTGCTAAATGAAGCTAAACATAATCCCTCCACACTTTTGACAGGATAAATCAACCAATTTGAGCCATCAAATTAAACATACTCGAATGGAAAGAAAATCTACACTTGTTCCATTTTTTACTTTAAAAGTGACGTTGCAAAAACACCTATTCCTTTTTGCAATAACTGCGGTTCTTTTTTTGCCTTCAAAATCTCAAAGCCAGTGTACCAATCCAAGTATCGCTCTTCCGGATACAGCGGTTCCAGTTACCGGAAATCCCGCCCAAGCCTACTGCGTTACGCTGACCTTTGATCCGTCGGAAACAGGTTTGCCTACGGGGATGTCCATGATGATGGAACACTCATGGCAAGGCGACCTCACCATATTCCTGACGGCTTGTGGTGAGGTATTGAACGTGATGCAACGACCAGGGGTAATCGGAAGCTGTGCTGGAGGATGCCCTTGTGGCAACACTAATGATATCGGTACGCCATCGGGTCTTGTTCCTCTGACGTTTTGTGATGGCTGCGGTCCGGATCCAGAGAATGGTATTCCAATTGGAGGTGGCACTTTTGGCGTTACCACAGATGATGCCTGTGGCATAGGCACGGTCAATTCATTTGCAGCCCTTTGGGCTTCTTGCCCTCCAGGCCCCATTTCGACGGAAGTTTGTGTCAGCGACCACGCAGGGGCAGATGATGGCTTTGTACAAAACCTGACCCTTTTGTTTCCTAATCCGTCTGTATGCGGTTGTACCGATCCAACGGCTATCAACTACAACTCGAATGCAACAGTAGATGATGGTTCTTGTGAATATTGTATGCTGACCGTTACACCCAATGAACCTTTTGTGTCTGTTTGTTCCGGCAACGCGACCAATATTGGCGTAAGTGTAATGAATAATATATCTCCTCCAATCTATTCTTGGTCTTCTCCCGATGGAGGACTTGGCTTTTTATCCAGCACGACGGTTGCTAATCCTAATGTCAACATTCCACCAGGAATGACTGGTACATTTACTTACGATGTCATGGTGACCAGTGGCCCCTGTGTGGAATTTGCGACGATAACGGTTTCCATTGACCCACCTCCATTTGTAGAAATAACGGGTAATGATCAATTTTGCCAGGGAGGAAACACTATCCTGACAGCTACATCAGGATACAGCAATTATTCCTGGTCTTCTGGAAACTCCAGTTCCGTGATTACAGTGAATCAGCCTGGTAATTATATATTGACGGTAACGGATGCCAATGGTTGTAGCAATACGGCTTCTTTTGCAGTGACCCAAATACCTAATCCCGTTCCCAATATAACCGGACCAGCAACCATTTGTGCTGGTGGAAGTGGCACATTGGATGCAGGCCCGGGGTACGACAGTTATATTTGGTCGAACAGTGCTACCACACAGACCATTGATGTGTTTGCATCGGGTATTTATTTTGTTACAGTCACTCAAGATGGATGCCAGGGGGTAGATTTTTTCCAGATTACGGTTGGCGGAAGCCCATCGGTGTCCATAAATGGGGTGAATAATTTATGTGCCAACCAAACAGGTACTTTAACCGCTTCAGCTGGATTTGCTAGCTACCAATGGTCCACCAGTGCCAATACCCAAAGCATTACCATCAATGGGCCGGGCACTTATTCGGTGACTGTATCTGATGGAAATAGTTGTACCGCAACCGCCTCATTTACAGTGTCCCAGTCGCCCCCGCTCAATCCGAGTATCAGTGGTGATTTAACGGTATGTACAGGCAGCCCTGCTTCCTTGACTGTAAATGGTGCGTTTACTTCTGTCATGTGGAGTACTTCGCAAACCAGTACTACCATAACTCCTTCAACACCGGGTACTTATTCAGTAACTGTGATGGATGCAGCGGGTTGTTCTGGCACGGCAAGTGCTACGGTTAGCTCTGCGCCTGACCCCGTTCCTACTATAAGCGGTATTTTGGAGTTTTGCCCTGGCGGATCCACACAATTGACGGCCTCAGGGGGCTTTTCCAGCTATATGTGGTCCACTAGCAGCAACTCCCAAAGTATTCAGGTAGGCTCAGCGGGTACCTATACCGTATCAGTTGTAGATGCGAATGGATGTCAGGGACAAGCTTCCGTTAGCGTAAGCCAAAGTCAGCTTCCTACACCATCAATTACAGGAAACAACCAAATCTGTGCGGGCGGTTCTACGACGCTAAGCGTTATAGGATCATTTAGTTCGTACCTGTGGTCGAACAGCAGTACATTACCTTCGATTACGGTAAGTGCCCCTGGCACTTACTCCGTAACGGTAACTAATGCCCAGGGCTGCCAGGGAACGGCCAGCTACGTGGTGACACAGGCGCCTAATCCTACACCTAGCATAACTGGAATTACAGCCATTTGTGGCGGCTCTAGTACCGTCCTGAATGCTGGGCCGGGATATACCAATTATCAATGGTCGCCCTCCGGCTCAGGGCAAAGCATAACGGTAAGTACACCTGGTTTGTATTCCGTAACGGTTACGGATGCGAATGGGTGTATGGGGAGCGCTTCGGTGAACGTAACCCTTAATCCGAATCCAACACCCAGCATCACAGGTGATAATTCAATTTGTGTTGGAGAAAGCGCCAACCTGCAAGCAACTCCGGGATATGCTAGCTATCAGTGGTCGAATTTTGCTTCAGGTTCAAATACCACGGTTTTCAGTGGCGGCACCTATTTCGTAACGGTTGCTGATGCCAACGGTTGTACAGGAACAGCCTCTTTTACGGTGACACAACTTTCCAATCCAGTGCCTTCTATCAGTGGTGCTACCCAGTTTTGTGAGGGCAGCTCAACGGTACTTACGGCTGGGCCTGGATATAGCAGTTACCAATGGTCGAATTCGAGCAATACCATGCAGACGACCGCACTTTTTGGCGATTATTATGAAGTGACAGTAACGGATGCCAATGGTTGTATGGGTTCTGCGGGGGTAAATGTTGTCGAATTGCCTACACCGCAACCATTTATAGATGCGCCCGGAGGCATTTGCCCGGGCGGGTCAGCTGATTTGAATGCAGGTGGGGGCTTTGCTTCTTATGTATGGTCAAATAACATGCAAGGCCAGGTGATTACGGTAGGTGTGGCTGGAGTATATGAAGTTACGGTTACAGATTTTAGCGGCTGTCAAGGCGAATCTTTTTTCTTCTTGGATCAGTTTGACGAACCACAGCCTTTTATTGATGGCGAGCCTAGTATATGCGATGGCCAGGAAGTGCTGCTGATTGCAGAAAGTGGTTATGACGCCTATAACTGGTCAGTTGGCCTCAATGACCAGTTGCTTGAAGTAACAGCACCAGGCGATTATGAGGTGACTGTAACTGACTTTAATGGTTGCCAAGGCGTTGCCTCCTTTACCGTTGGCGCCGGGCCTTCTCCAACCGTAAACATAACGGGTACAACTTCTATTTGTGCAGGGGAAACAACTACCTTGAATGCAGGCACAGGATTTAGTTCTTATTTGTGGTCTAATAGTCTAACGACTTCTAGCATTACGGTTTCTACTGCAGGCACTTACACGGTTACTGTGACCAATAGCGCGGGCTGCCAGGGCAGTGCATCAGCAACGGTAACTGTTGCGACGGCGCTGAATCCGGTCATATCGGGTCAATTGGCTTATTGTGAAGGAGGCTCTACAACTTTGAATGCGGAACCGGGCTATGCATCCTATTTGTGGACGGGTGGCTCAATTGGAGAGTCACTTTCCGTAACTGCTCCCGGAACTTATAGCGTGACGGTGACCAGCGCTTCTGGTTGTTCCGGGGTAAGCGCTGTACAAGTAGTTGAAAATCCATTGCCAGCAGTAAATATTACTGGCGATCTTGATTATTGTGAAGGTTCCTCTACTACGCTGTTTTGCACCTTTGGGCTGGCGGGGTATTCTTGGACTACAGGGTCAACCGCTGCATCGATTGATGTGAACAACCCAGGTGTTGCCGGAGTTACCGTAACGGATGCCAATGGTTGCCAAAATGAAGCTTTTGTTACCGTTTCAGAAAATGCCAATCCAATAGTCAATATCACAGGGGCTACTAGTCTTTGTGCTGGTGAAGTGACAACCTTAAATGCGGGGGCGGGTTTCAACAATTATAGCTGGTCAACAACATCAAATAATTCCAGCATACAGGTATCTGCTGCTGGAAATTATGCAGTGACCGTAACCGATGCCAACGGCTGCCAAGGGAGCGATGCCGTAGCTGTTTCTGTAGCAACTGCTTTGAGCCCGGTTATCAGTGGTACCCTAGCGTATTGTGAAGGAGGGGCTACAACATTAAACGCGGATACAGGCTATGCCACCTATTTGTGGTCGGATAGCTCTGATGGCGAGTCCATTACGGTGACTGCTCCAGGCTCTTATGGCCTGACAGTAACCAGTAGCTCTGGCTGTTCGGGAGAAACCTCCGTTCAGGTAACAGAAAATCCACTACCAGTAGTGGCTATTTCTGGCGATCTTGATTATTGCGAAGGCACTTCTACGACATTAATGGCTACAGCTGGCTATACCAATTATGCATGGACTGATGGTTCGATGGGTGCTACCCTGGTCGTCAATAATCCAGGCAATACTGGGGTAACCGTCACAGACGCGAATGGTTGCCAGAATACAACTACTGTGGCAGTTACAGAAAACCCCAATCCTGACGCAGAAATTATGGGCTTAACTGAAATATGTGAAGGAGAGGTTTCGACGCTAAGTGCTGGCACAGGTTTCAGCTCTTATAATTGGTCCACTACGGCAACTGGTTCTAGTATTAACGTTTCGACTTCTGGAAATTACAGCGTAACGGTAACGGATAGCAATGGTTGCCAAGACAGCGATGCCGTTGATTTTACGGTAGTGGCTGATCTGAGTCCGGTCATTAGTGGGCAATTGTCTTTTTGCGAAGGTAGTTCTACCATCCTTACAGCAGAGACCGGCTATGCTACTTACTTATGGTCGGATAGCTCCGATGGCGAGTCCCTTACGGTAACGACTCCAGGTACTTATAGCCTGACCGTGACCAGTGCTTCGGGATGCTCCGGCGAAACGGCGGTTACCGTACTAGAGAATCAACTGCCCACTGTCAATATCACAGGGCCAGACGAATATTGCGAAGGGGAATCGCCTACGCTAACAGCAAGCAGCGGTTTCTCAAATTATATGTGGAATACCACAGCTACGAATAATTCGATTAATGTTTCTAACCCAGGCGTTTACAGCGTCACAGCGACAGACAGTAACGGTTGTCAGGATGATGCGCAGCTCAGTATTACAGAAAACCCAATGCCCAATGTCAATATTGCAGGCGCACTGGATTATTGTGAGGGGGACAATACTGTATTAAACGCAGGCGCTGGTTTTTCCACTTATACCTGGACAGGAGGAACGAGCAGTCCCACTCTTACTGTAAGCACTCCCGGCTCTTATAGTGTTACGGTAACGGATGCGAATGGCTGTGAGGCAGAAGATCAGGTAACCGTTTTGGAAAATGCACTGCCAGAGCCAGTCATCACCGGACAAACATCCATTTGTGATGGCTTTACAAGTACCTTGGATGCTGGCAGTGGTTATGCCAATTACGCCTGGAGCAACAGCGCCAATGGACAAAGCATTGATGTAACTATTGGTGGAACGTATGCTGTAACGGTGATAGATGGCAATGGCTGCACGGGCGCTACAACAATAGCTGTTACAGTAAATAACAATCCTAATATCAACATCATGGGCTTAGACCAAATTTGCCCAGGAGGGTCAACAACGCTCAACGCTGGTGCAGGTTTTACAACGTACGATTGGTCAACAACTGATAATACGCCTACCATCAACGTCTCTACTCCCGGCTCTTACAGCGTAACCGTTGTAGATGCCAACGGGTGCCAGGGAGAAGCTATGCTTTTGGTAGAAGAAACGAATGAACTAACACCGGATATTACCGGGGCAACTGCCCTTTGCGATGGCGATGCAGCGGTTTTGGATGCAGGTGCAGGTTATGCGACTTATTTGTGGTCGGATAGCTCTGACGGGCAAACCCTGATGGTGGCTACACCGGGGGATTATTCTGTAACGGTTACTGACCCAAGTGGTTGCTTTGGTTCTACAACGGTTACCGTGGAAGAAGCACCCTCACCAGTACCTGTCATCACAGGAAATGATTTTTGCCCAGGTGCTTCTACTACCTTAAATGCGGGAAGTGGTTATGCCAGTTACAACTGGTCAACCACTCAAACAGGTCAAAATATAACGGTCAATACAGCTTCTACCTACACGGTAACGGTAACAGACGATAATGGCTGTACTGGAGAAGCTGCTTTGACAGTGAGCTTATTGCCTGTTCCAAGTCCAAGCATCAGCGGGATATTGGATATTTGCCCGGAGGATGGAACTGTTTTGGATGCTGGAAGCGGTTTTGCCTCTTACCAGTGGAATAACAGCACGATGGATCAAACACTAGACGTGGACGCGGCAGGTTTATACACCGTAACCGTCACCAATAACGAAGGGTGCTCTGCTTCTGCTAGTGCGACGGTAAGTGAATTTGATTCGCCAGTAGTTCCTGCTGGTTTAAGCGTCGAGTTTTGTGCAGGCACAACGGCAGTATTGAATATAGGTGGGGGCTTCGCCGATTATGAATGGGAAACTGGCGATACTACAGCGACCACTATTGTGGCGCTTCCGGGGAATTTTGCTGTGACCGTATCGGATGCCAACGGCTGTGAAGGCACAGGTAGCGTAGAAGCCATCGAAAACGATTTGCCCTTATTTACATTTGGCGGAGAAACGGATTTCTGTTTCGGGACTTCCACCACAATTGGTGTCAATGAAAGCTTTGTGAGTTATGAATGGAATACCAGTGAAGACACACCAAGCATTACGGTCAGTTCGGCAGGTGATTACAGTGTGGTTGTTACAGATAACAATGGTTGTCAAAATACACAAACCATTGCGATTGTTGAAAACCCACTGCCCGATGTGATGATTTTGGGCAGTCTGGGCTTCTGTACAGATGGCAGCACCGTATTGAGCGCTTCGGATACCTTTGTCAGCTACACTTGGTCGAATAGCAGCAACGAAGCCAGTATAGCGGTCGATGTGCCGGGCATTTACACCCTTACAGTTGAAGATAACAATGGCTGTGCCAATAGTGCATCGGTAGAAACCATAGAAGTTAGCGAACTGTCGCCTGAAATTATTGGCACACCGGAATATTGTGCAGGCAGTTCTACTACCCTCCAGGTAATCGGCGCTTTTGATACTTATAATTGGTCAAATGACCTGAATACGGCAATCATCACCGTCAATCAACCGGGTATTTATACCGTAACGGTTACTGACATAACAGGTTGTGAAGGGGTTGCAATGATGGAAGTAATAGAAAATCCATTACCTGCGGTAGCCGTTGATGGATTATTGGCTTTTTGTGAGGGCAATTCTACGACGATTACCGCTACTTCCGGTTTCGTTTCTTATGAATGGTCGAATAGCGCCGTTACAGAAAGTGTCATTTTTGATGAAGGCGGATCGTATAGCGTATTGGTAACCGATGCCAACGGCTGTCAAGAACAGGTTGCTTTTGAATTGGAAGAACTGGCCTTGCCAACACCTGCCATCATAGGAGCCTTGAACTATTGCCCGGGTACTTCTACAACGCTGACCGTATCTGGCAATTACGATACTTATGAATGGTCTAATTCAGAAACGAACAATCAAATTGAAGTAGATCAAATTGGCAATTACAGCATATTGGTTACGGATGCCAACGGTTGCCAGGGAAGTGCTGCTGTAGATGTCGCTGAATTTGCCACAGACGATCCCGAAATTATAGGCCAATTGAATTTCTGTCCGGGTTCAAGTACTCAATTGATGGCGGAAGCCGGTTTTGAGGACTACGAGTGGTCCACTTCGCAGACCCAACCAATGATTACAGTCAACACATCAGGTACTTATGCTTTAACAGTAACGGATGCGAATGGCTGCGAAACTTTTGCGGCAGCAACGGTCGATGAATTTGCGGTAAGCATTCCTCAAATTAGTGGGATCACCGAATTTTGCGAAGGCGGCAATAGCGTGTTGGAAGCGGAAACTGGATTTGCATCTTATTTCTGGTCCACCTCCGATAACGTTGAACAGATTACGGTTGACCAAAGCGGTACTTACGCGGTAACTGTAACAGATGGCAATGGCTGTGAAACAGAAAACAGCATTGCTATTACAGAGAACCCCAACCCCGTAGTAGTAATTGGAGGATCTAGCAGCTTTTGCCCAGGGGGATTCACCTTACTCAATGCAGGAGCCACCTATATTAGTTATCAGTGGTCGGATAATACCAATGGGGAGACCCTTCAGGTTGATGTACCTGGGATATACGGACTTACGGTTACCGATAATGAAGGTTGTATGGGCTCTGCTAGCCTGGAAGTTATACAAGATGATGAATTGAATCCGGTTATTTCAGGAGAATTAGCCTACTGCCCAGGAGGTAGCACGGTGTTAAATGCAGGATCAGGTTTTGCAACTTACGCGTGGTCAGACAATTCAACCAATTCAACGCTGATGGTCAATGCGCCGGGTAACTATAGTGTAACCGTTACGGATCAATCTGGTTGTGTGGGTGATACGACCGTGGCAGTAGCTGAATTTGCGCCTCCTCAGCCTTTTATCATTGGCATAGCTGAATTTTGCGACGGAGCATCCTCTGACCTCAGTGTGGGAGGCGGTACTTTTATGGCTTTTGATTGGTCAACCGGATCAATAATGCCTTCTATTACAATCAATGACGGCGGCTCGTATAGTGTATTGGTAACGGATGAGAATGGTTGCCAGGAAACAGCCAGTATTGCGGTTACCGAAAACCCATTACCCGTATTTAGTATCGTGGGCGATACGGAGTTCTGTCAGGGCGATCAGACAACTCTGATGGCTTCTGGTGTCTTTACCGCTTACGAATGGAGTACTGGGGATACAGATCAGCAGACTACTACGAATTTGACGGGTCAAATTACTTTGGAAGTAACCAATGAGTTTGGCTGTTCCAGTGAAAATTCGGTCGTACTGGATGAGATACCGCTGCCTATAGCCGATGCGGGTGGTGATGGGGTGATCAATTGTTATAATGAGGCAACTGTTGTGGGTGGTACGGGTTCTAGCCAGGGCAGCCAGTTTGAATACACTTGGTCGGGCCCTGGAATTGATGCCAATAACATGAATGAACAGTTTCCAGAAGTAAATGTAGCGGGCACCTATTTGCTGACCGTTCTAAATACTGACTACAATTGCCTATCGCAAGAAGCAGAAGTTTTTGTAGCTGACAACACCGATGAGCCGGTGGTGGTTTTGGAAGTATTGGATATTCTGGATTGCACTACTTCAACTGTAGTGATAGATGGAACGGGTTCAGAAACTGGAACAGGCGTTGTTTATGAATGGTTTGATGGCAATATGAATCCAATCGCTAATGCGGATAGCCCTATTTTGCAAGCCAGCTCAGCAGACACTTATACTTTGTTGGTATCTGATACATTGAGTGGATGTACTGCCCTGGAAAGTGTTGAGGTACAAGAGGATATCGCCTATCCTTTTGCGGAAGCCGGCATGCCACAGCATTTGGATTGTGAAATTTTGGAAGTGACGTTGAATAACCAGGGATCAACTTTTGGCCCCGACATTACTTTTATATGGACGGATGCTAATGGCGGCTTTATTGGCGTCGATTCAGCAGTACAGGTCACAGAGCCAGGATGGTACTTTTTGCAAGTATCTGATGAAGTCAATAACTGTTCCAATATGGACTCTGTGTTGGTGACACAAGACATAGCGGTGCCAGTAGCTAATGCAGGCCAGGATCAAGAACTCAATTGCCTAATAACAGCTATCGCGCTTAATGGAACTGGCTCGACTCTTGGTTCAGGCATCAGTTATTCCTGGGCCTATGGCAATTTGGATAACATCGTTGGGCAGGGCTTGAATTATCAAGCGGAAGAAGTGGGTACTTATTACCTGATTGTCTATGATGCGGAAAACGATTGTAGTGATACGGATGCTGTGCTCGTTACAGAAGACGAAACCCAACCTTCTGACCTCCTCCTGGCTATTGATGATCCGACCTGTTTTGGGGATACGGATGGCAGCATTATTTTGCAAAATGTTGTAGGCGGTACACCGCCTTATCAGTACAGTTTTAACGGACAACCTTATGGTAATAATACGGCCTTTTTAAACCTCGGTGCAGGTACTTATACCATTGATGTATTGGATGCTATGGGCTGCGAATTTGAACTGGAAGCCTTCATCGAAGATGGCAATGATTTGTACCTGGAATTAGGTGATGATATTCCGATTAGCCTGGGAGAATCGGCTACGATCATAGCGCAGGTAAATATCGGAGAAGACGAAATCAGCAGCCTCAACTGGAAATTCATCGATAGCCTGGATTGTGAAATTTGCCTGAGCGTGACGGTATCGCCACTGCAAACAACCCAGTATTTTGTGGATTTGGTGGACGAAAATGGCTGTACTATTTCAGATGACATTACTGTATTTGTTGATAAACGAAAGTCCATTTTTGTACCCAATATTTTCTCTCCCAACGGCGACGGCGCCAATGATGTGTTTATGATACAGTCAGGCCCGGATGTTGTTAAAATAAATGAGTTCCAGGTTTACAATCGCTGGGGAGAGCCTGTTTTTGAGGTGTATAATTTCCCACCCAATGTGGCCATATATGGCTGGGATGGTACCCATAGAGGGGAACTGAGTAATTCAGCTGTTTTTGTTTGGTTTGCAGAGGTAGAGTTTGAAGATGGGGAAGTGGTACTGTTCAAGGGGGATGTGACTTTGATGCGCTAAGTTCTAGGCTATCAAGAGCCGTATAGGAACGCGGATGGAGCGGATTGGACGGATTTTCGCGGAAAATAACCATCCGTGTTCATCCGCATTATTCGTGTCATCCGTGTGCCATCGCGTGCGGTATAGGAACGCGGATGGAGCGGATTGGACGGATTTTCGCGGAAAATAACCATCCGTGTTCATCCGTATTATTCTTGTCATCCGTGTGCCATCGCGTGCGGTATAGGAACGCGGATGGGGTGGATCAAACGGATCTTCGCGGAAAAAGCTATCCGTGTACATCCACATCATCCGCGTCATCCGTGTACCATCACGCTTGGTATGGGAACGCGGATGGGGCGGATCAAACGGATTTTCGCGGATATAGCCCCAAGCCCTAACACTCCAGCGGAGTGTCATCCTTGTTGCCCGGATATAGCCCAGCCAACGCGCTCCAGCGGAGCGCTATCTCCCGTGTGCCATAAGTGTTAAATCAGCAAGACCACCCCAAGCAAATACGCCACCAATAATCCACCTGCCAACCATTTATTGCCGCGATAGATGCGTGGAATATTTCTGTCCGGGTCTCTGGCCATTCGGTTGCCCGAGATCATCACGTTGAGCATGATGAGGGCTATCAGCAGATACGACAGCAAATAAATTTTATCCATCAATACCATATAGCCCACATCGGGGAGGGCAGAGCTGTAAGATTGTTGTAGAAAAACGCAACTCAACAAACCGCCTATGGGCAAAGACACCCTGGCATCCAAATAAGTGGGATAAATAAACAAAGCACCCAAGCAGGCCAAAATTACCACCAACAAGGGCAACATCAGTTTCAAGGTGAAATAGCTCAAAGGTCGTTTGAGGTGGATGTAAAAAGAAAAATTGCTGAAATCGGCTTTGCCGCTGCCTGTTTCCCCAAAATTGGTTTCATACAAATGAGTATGGCTTTCCATGCTGGTTTTATAAATTTCCCAACCTGGTAAAATAAAACCAGCCCGAAGCAAAGAAGAACTGGTATCGGGTACATAAACCAAAGAATCGGAAGGGTAATCCACATGCTCTAACTGAATACTCAAGGCATGCTTGTCCAAAGGAAAAGGCCCCAACTCAAAGGGGTGGTAAAAACGGCCTTCGATGCGCATACCGTTGTACAACCAGTCATCGGGCAATACTTTATGCTCCTCAAAAAAAGGCTCTACCGTAAAACCCCACTTTTCCAGCGAGTTGACAAATTCAATATTCATCGGATCCAATTCGCCTTTCCAGTGAAACCAAACGTAAAAATCTGCGTAATAAGAGTACTCGTTGATGTTCAAATCGTAGAGGTTCATCAAATACACACTGGTGTAAACAGGTTGTGGTTCTGCCTGAAGCGGCAAGGATAAGCCGGGCAAAACAAAAACGAAGACAAGGATAGGAATAAAAGATTTCATGTGTTGAATTGGCTATTTCGGGCAAAAATTAAGATTCTTTTAACATTTTTTATAAAATATCATTTTTATACCCTAACTTTGTACCAACATGATGCCTAAACTTCTAGTCATCATAAAGATTTATCGTTATTAGGGATTGAAAAATCCTGTATAATAACAGTCGGGTGATTTCTTACAGGAGCGAAGCACAACTTCGCTTCTTTTTTTTGCACTACAGCTTCACATTCCAGCAAAAATTTGGTTGTTATTTAAAAAAAAAGCAGAATACAGCGCTTATATCTGCAAATACCATATTTTTACGCTCATCAGTATATTCTGCTTTCAACCAACTAAACGACATGGATCAATTTAAACTAAGTACCCTCGACCTGGGCATCATGGTTTTGTATGCGCTCTTCATCATTGCCTATGGTCTGTATCACGCCAAGCGTAAAAACTCCGAAGAATATTTTCTGGCGGGTCGCAATATGATTTGGCCCATTGTAGGTATATCGCTCTTTGCGGCCAATATCTCCAGTTCTACTTTGGTGGGGTTAGCAGGCGATGCTTTTAAAACCAATACACACGTTTACAATTACGAATGGCTGGCAGCTGTTGTGTTGGTTTTCTTTGCCGTCTTTTTCTTGCCTTTTTACCTGCGCTCTGGCGTTTATACCATGCCGGAGTACCTCGAACGCCGCTACGACAGCCGCTCCCGGTATTATTTTTCATTTATCACGGTGGTGGGTAATGTGCTGATTGATACGGCTGCTGCTTTGTATGTGGGCAATGTGATTTTAAAACTGCTGTTCCCAGGCATGCCAACTTGGGTGATCATTGTCGTGCTGGCATTTGCCGCTGCTGCCTATACCATTCCTGGGGGCTTGAATTCGGTGATCCAAACAGAAGTAGTGCAAGCCATCTTGTTGGTCATCGGTTCTTGTATCATTACCTATTTTGCTTTTTCAAAAGTAGGTGGATGGAACGGCTTGATTGCTGGTTTGAACGAGAAAGCCGCAGCTGGCGCCTTTATTGACCCCAATACGGGAATTCGATTAGACAATGCTCGAGAGGTTCTAAGTCTATTTCGATCGAAACACGACGAGTTCATGCCCTGGACGGGTTTGGTACTCGGTGCGCCTATCTTAGGATTTTATTTCTGGGCCAATAATCAGTTCATGGTGCAGCGGGTATTGGGCGCTAAAGACATCAACCACGGTCGTTGGGGCGCCTTGTTTGCCGGTTTGCTGAAGCTACCCGTTATTTTTATCATGGTCTTGCCGGGTACCTGCGCTATATTGATGTATTCCGATATTGACCTCACCCCGCTGAACTATACCTTAGCAGACGGCTCTATTTGTACCAACCTGAAGGACTGCCCCAACGCGACTTATCCTATGCTCTTGTTCGATTTGTTGCCCAAGGGGATTTTGGGGCTTGTTTTGGCAGGCCTGTTGGCCGCCATGATGTCCAGCGTATCGGCAACATTCAATTCAGCTTCCACGCTCATTACGATGGATTTTGTGAAAAAAATGCGCCCAAACCTTACCAGCGAGCAGTTGGTGCGCGTAGGGCAAATATCTACCCTGGTTTTGGTGGTGTTGGCCTCTGCCTGGGCGCCTATGATTGAGTCTTGGAGTTCTTTGTGGAAATACCTACAGGAAATTTTGGCCTACATCGCTCCGCCTGTAGCCGCCACCTTTATTCTAGGGCTATTCTGGAAACGCGCCAATGGCACAGGCTCAATCGTCAGTTTACTCTTCGGTATGTTGTTTTCTGTCGTTTCCCTGCTGTCGCTGATTCCTGAATTGACGGAAATGCACTTTTTGCACCGCACCTTCCTCTTATTTGTACTCTGTACGGCAGTGAATATAGGTGTTAGCTTGGCTACCGCTCCGCCTCCAGGCGAACAAGTGCAGCAATATACTTGGCAAAAGGCCATGTTCACAGCAGAAACGGCTGAGTTGAAGGGCTTACCCTGGTATAAAAATTATCGAGTTCAGTCGGTAATTTTGCTGATTATCACGGCATTGGTACTGATTATGTTTTCTTAAAATACGATTTGCTTTACGTTTGCGAAGCTTTCGAAGCTTCGCAAACGTATTTCCCTTCATCGCACCAAATTCAAAGCCCCCTCTTGTACTTGTTCCGTTTGGGTTAGTCGATTTTTACTCCTGAGCAACCACACATAAACCCCTTCGGGTGCTACTTTTCCCTTGATTGTACCGTCCCATCCTTCTTGAACCCCATCCCCTTCAAAAACCAGGCCGCCCCAACGGTCGTAAACAGATAATTGGGTGTCCAGTAACCCGCAATTGTAATAGATATGAAATCGATCGTTGCGGCCGTCATCGTTAGGCGAAAAAGCATTGGGAACAAATACTGGGCAATCCACGTTGCCCGTATAATCCAGGGTATCATCCGTGATCAGGGTGGCGTTGTCCATAAATACATAGCCAAATAATAGTTGCTGGGTGTTGGGCACATAAGCCTTGAACAGGATATAAGTATAGTTATCTTCCGCCCAAAAGTCAAAAGAATAGCTGCGCCAATCGCTGTGTTCAATGAGCGGGGTCTGTCCCAGAAAAGTTGTTTGTTCACAGCCTGCTTTTCCCAGCCATACTTCTATGCCCAAAGCAGCGCTATAATTCCCCAGTCCGTCACTCACCTCATCGGTATGCATGAGGTCGAAACGGAGTTGGTAGTATTGGCCGGGTAATATTGGTTGGGATAAAGATTGTCCAACGGCCTCTTCTTTCTCGACACTGCCATCCACTTCCGTTCTGGCGGATAGGCCAATATAGGTCAGCCCATCGGAGGGTGCGCTTTCGACCCCCCAACTATCGGGTTGGGTATCCACCGAACTTTTGATGCCGCAATTGACCCAAGGATCAGGAGGAGAACCAACCTGACTGGAACCTTCAAAGGAAGGATTGCTCAATAATTCCTGACCGACTGTATAGGAGAATTGAAAAGAAAGCAAAAATACAATGATCAGCTTCCACTTCATCGCAAAAGGGTTTAGCATGTCGTACAATAGTTTTAGTTGTTGTTAGCTACCGCAGAAAAATTAACTTCCCAATTTTGTCCTAACCCTAGCGGGCTAAACGGTTCATTTTAAGTGTGTACGCTAGGGTTAGGACTTTGGTAAATTTGGAAGTAATTTTTTGCACACTACTTACTACCGCAGAAAAATTAACTTCCCAATTTTGTCCTAACCCTAGCGGGCTTTCAAGAGAGTCAACTCTGGTTAGGACTTTGAAAAGACGAGCCGCACACTACGTAGGATAAATGTAAAAAAAAATCTCGAAGCAAATGGTATTTACCTCGAGATTAAACGCCGATTTGTCGGCTATGCTATTTCAATGGTTTGTTCTTAAATTTAGGCATGCTGGAAGTTGTTCCAGTATTCCTTGTGCTTTGGATACTCCTTGTGGAATTCGTACTTGAGTACATCGTGGGTGGTAATAATGCCCACCAACTCGCCTTGATCATTGACAATAGGCATTCCGTGAAAAGGTTTTCCAAAAAAACTTCGTAACTATTCAGCACGCTGCCGTGCTGAATAGTTACGAAAAACTTAAAACCAATTTGGAGATAGAACCAATTTACACACCAATATCTTGCCAATGAGAGGTAGTACATTTAAATAATGAAAAAGGAAAACACTACCCAACATTGTTTATGACGTTCATTGCCAGCAAAAGCCTGCAAAGCCATTTATGCGAGACCGTTTCTCAAAATAGAAAACTTCTAGAAAAGCATTAGAGCGGAAAGGCACAGTCTCGATGAACATTGGGCAAGTGTCGGTGTCTTTCAAAATCACACCGACACTTCTTAACAAGTGCAAAATTTTTACTTTGCCGGGCTTGGAATATTGAAAACCGGGTTGTATCTTGTTGCTGTATTTTCGCAATGGAACGGTTGTAGCCGACTCCAAATGTGTATAAACGTTTGTAATCGCTATACGCAGGTGAAGGTATATGTGGTGAAGTGTTTATGAGAATAGATGTATTTGATTGATTTTCAATTGTCTGCATTAACGGCCATCTGCTCCCAACAGTGTGGATTTAGACTCAATTAGCGGAGGCAAGGGAAAAAGTGTAAAGCGGATATTACATAGTTGGGTGTCATTAAAGAAAAAAACATGAAAAAAAATATCGAAATTTTATTACTTTTCATTGGGGTATCAGTAACTTTAACAGCCCAAAATGAAAACAACTTTGAAGAAGCATTCAACGAGTTGAAAGGTATGCTCGAAGACGAAAGACCAATAGATTATACAAAAGCTTTGTTTAGCGTGGAAAATGCTTGGCATAATGATACCCTTAGTTATTCTAAGTTTGAGAGAGAACTAAAAGATATAGCAATAACTTGTAGGGTGATGATTGGGAACAAAGGAATACAAAACTATAAAACAGCAGGAAATTGGGCAATATTTATGTGGATGATGAAACCTGTTCCTGAAAATGACAACGAACCTTATTCGTATAATTTTGAAGATTTCTTAGGCAGAAGTGACTATTCAAATACTTTTGTTACAAAATTAATGACAACACAAAAAGGAACCTGCCTTTCGTTACCTTTATTTTATAAGTGCTTAGCAAAGGAACTCGAAGTTGAGGCTAAATTAACCTTAGGTCCTTCACACGCATGGATAAGACACAAAGATGAAGAAGGTAAATGGGTCAATGTTGAATTGACAAGTGGACAGTTTCCTTCTGACGGATTGATGATGACAGAACTGGGTATTAAGACCGAGGCTGTAAAAAGTGGAGCATATTTCAAACCTTTATCAGAGATAGAAACCATTGCATTTTTACTAACAATTCTTGCTCAGGTTTATGAGGACAAAACGGGTGCAATTCAAAATGTCGCTTTAAGCTACGGACTTTAGGACATCTCTTATGG
>CALMIR010000133.1 GCA_937864265.1 uncultured Saprospirales bacterium
TCATACGGGGTCACTTTGGAGTGCCCCCGTATGTTCCCACACAATTTAGCGGGGCACTTGAAATGACCCGCTAAAAATACTTCACACAATTTAGCGGGGCACTCGAAGTGACCCGCTAAAAATACTTCACACAATTTAGCGGGGCACTTGAAATGATCCGCTAAAAATACTTCACACAATTTAGCGGGGCGCTTGAAATGATCCGCTAAAGTTCAATTCATTTTCACATGATTTGAGTCATACGGGGTCACTTTGGAGTGCCCCCGTATGTTCCCACACAATTTAGCGGGGCGCTTGAAATGACCCGCTAACAGGATTTGTCAAAAAATTTCACTCATTTAGAGCTAACTTCAATTCCTGAATATGTTGAAAATAGGAGTTTTAGGTGTTGGTTACCTCGGTAAAATCCACCTCAAATGCCTGCAAATGCTGGGGCATACCTATCAGATGGTCGGATTTTACGATCCAAACGACCAGGCAGCGGCGGCAGTTGCTGCTGAATTTGGTGTTCAACGCTGGCACAACCCAGACGAATTGCTGGACGCAGTAGATGTTGTAGATATCGTAACGCCTACCACAACGCACTACGAAATGGCGGCAAAAGCGCTATCAAAAGGCAAGCATATTTTCATTGAAAAACCACTGACCCACACCCTCGAAGAAGCGGATGAATTGATGCGTTTGTACCGGGAAAAAGGGGTGAAAGTACAGGTTGGGCATGTCGAACGTTTCAATCCGGCTTTATTGGCACTGGGTGACTTTGCGCTTAATCCCATGTTTGTGGAAGCCCATCGACTGGCCGTTTTTAACCCTCGTGGCGCGGATGTATCGGTTATTTTGGATTTGATGATCCACGATCTGGATATTTTACTCAGCTTGGTCAAATCCCCCGTGAAGCAGGTCAGTGCCAGCGGCGTAGCAGTGGTGAGCGACTCGCCCGACATCGGGAATGCGCGTATAGAATTTGAAAACGGCTGCGTGGCCAATTTGACGGCAAGTCGTATTTCGCTGAAGCAAATGCGCAAGTTGCGCCTTTTCCAAAAGGATGCTTATATCAGCCTGGATTTTTTAGAAAAACAGGCGCAGGTTGTCCGCTTGTCGGATGAAAACACTTTTGCGGAAGGGGAAAACACCCCGGTAATGGAACTTGAAACGGCTAAGGGCAAAAAATACATCCAAATGAGCATGCCGGAAATACAACCGGTCAATGCAATAAAAATGGAATTGGAAAGTTTTGCTTCCAGTATCACACGCGATGAACGCCCCGTTGTGAGTATTGAAGACGGTTACAGCGCTTTGAAATTGGCTTATCGGATCAACGAAGACATGGATCGCCGGCTACAAGATTTGGCCTGATTAAGGTTTCCCATTAAAATAGCGGGTTCTGCTATGCAGAGGACCCTGATAAATCGGGCAACCATTTTCATGTCTTTGTCATTCCTGCCAACTCATCGGCTACTTCCTGTTGTCTATAAGACAGGAAAAAATTAAGCTATTATGAAAATCAACAACTATTGGCATTTTTTAAAAATCGGAAGCCTTTTTGGAATGCTTGGCTTTGTAGGCGCCTGTGAAGTGATCAATCCAGAAGAACCCATACCTGCTTACTTGTATGTGACAGATGTGCAATTCGTGGCAGAACCCTTTTCTGAAGGCTCTGATTCTGAAAAAATCACAGAAGTATGGCTGAGTGTCAGCGGCGATTTTTTAGGCGCTTATGCCGTTCCAGCACTCATTCCTTTGCTGGAATTCGGCGAACAAACGATCACCATTTCTGCCGGAATAAAAGACAATGGCATTTCCAATACCCCTGAAATCTATCCTTTTTATAAGGGTTTTACCTTTGATCGCAATTTACAACCCAATGTGATTGACACCATTAGACCAATTTTCCGCTACAGCGATCAAGCCAAATTTGCCTTCATCGAAGACTTTGAGGGAAGCACTTCCGTATTTCAAGTCGTGCGTATTGGCGATCAAGATCAATTCAGCATCAGCAATGAGGATCCTTTTGAAGGTAATGCTTCTGGCCTTATTACCCTCGACTCCGTGAATACCATTTTCGAAATTGCTACGGAAATCCGCTATGACCAACTCAAAGAAGTAGGTACAGCCATCTATTTGGAACTCAATTATAAGTCAGATGTGCCCGTCGTTTTTGGATTGGTGGGTTACAACGAAGGCGATTTTCCATCCGAAGGTATTATTTTATTGGATCCTGGTTTTTTTCCCAGCGAGGACTGGAACAAAATTTATTTCAACCTGACGGAAAACATATTTGAGCTCAACAAAGATGAATACCAAATAGCCTTACAGGCATTTATTCCCTTTGAAAATGGCCAGCCTAGTGTTAAAACTGCAAAAGTATATCTGGATAATGTAAAATTGCTGCATTTTTGACCCCGGATTAGGCCGACTTTTAACAATAGTTGAAGTCATTACTGAATAGTAGCAACATGATAAAAAACATGACCCAGCGGCGGAAATGGCATACGGTGCATTACAAAATCGCCGATTTTCTTACTGCCATGCTAGCCTGGGCTTGTTTCTTTTCTTATCGCAAATGGCTGGAAAAAGCCCCTGACCAATTTACCATTCCCGACGATCCCAACTTTTGGTATGGCGTTATCATTATTCCCATAGGCTGGGTATTTTTTTATTCCATATTCGATCAATACAAGGACATCTACCGCCTATCGCGATTGGCTACCCTCACCCGGACTTTGTTCCTCAGTTTTTTTGGCGTGCTATTTTTGTTTTTCACGCTCATCTTAGATGATTTTGTTACCGACTACACGACTTATTACTCTTCTTTTTTCACCCTGTTTTTGCTGCATTTTTTCTTTACTGCTACGGTGCGCATGATTCTGCTGACCCGTGCCACGCAACGCTTGAAATCGGGAAAAATCACGTACAATACCCTCATCATCGGGGGCAATCAAAACGCTTGTGAGCTATACAAGGAAATCACGGGTAGGGCCAAGGGGCTGGGCAACAATTTTAAAGGATTCATAGACACCAATGGTCGAAATGGCAATCAGCTCTCCGAATTCTTACCTTGCCTCGGTCAAATCGAGGATCTTGAAGCCGTTATCAGGGGGCATACCATAGAAGAAGCCATCATTGCCATTGAAACATCCGAACACAACCGCCTGCGCGAAATACTAAATGTCGTTTTTGACTTTGACGATCAGGTTTTGGTCAAAATCATTCCCGATATGTACGATATCATGCTCGGTACGGTTCAAATGAATCACATCTATGGGGCGGTATTGATCGAAATCAAACAAGACATCATGCCCAAGTGGCAGCGGCTGGTGAAGCGCTTGATAGACATCGGGGTTTCATCTGTGTTGTTGCTTCTATTGTCGCCTTTATATGCTTACATCATTGCTAGGGTGAGGCTGTCTTCAAAAGGGCCAATTATATTTAGCCAAGAACGAATTGGATTAAATGGCAAACCTTTTACCATCTATAAATTCCGCTCCATGTACACGGATGCAGAGCAACACGGCCCTCAACTTTCTTATGACGGCGACAACCGCTGTACCCCTTGGGGCGCTGTGATGCGCAAATGGCGCCTGGATGAACTGCCGCAATTTTGGAACGTGCTCAAAGGCGATATGTCCTTGGTTGGCCCCCGCCCTGAACGCAAATATTACATTGACCTCATCATGAAAGAAGCGCCTCATTACAAACACCTGCTAAAAGTGAGGCCGGGTATTACTTCCTGGGGGCAGGTAAAATATGGTTACGCTTCCAATTTGGAGCAAATGTTGCAACGCCTGAAATTCGATATTTTATACATCGAAAACATGTCACTGGCGCTGGATTTTAAAATCCTGTTCTACACCGTACTTGTTTTGTTGCAAGGGAAGGGGAAGTAAATTCTTGTGGTACCTTGCCTTGGATTAACGAAAAAAGTATCCCCCCCCTTGCTTACTTTGATTTTTTTGTATATCTTGCCTAAATAATTTGTATAGGAGCGTATAATTTAAAATACTTGGCCAGATTGATGTTTTATGATCCACATCAATATCTGTGATAAGAAGATTTTCCAACAGTAATTAGCGGTTGTGATAAGGATAGGTTGAGTCGGTATAGATAGGTTGTGAATCTTTTCTGGAATAAAAACATCAACAAATTAGGAGTCACCTCATTTTCGATTGAATAGTTGACCTTACTATTCAGGTATTTACATCACTGTAGGTTGCTTTTTATTAAATAACATAAAACTAAGTTTATGAAAATGAAGATGTTTATTTCCGCACTTTTTTTCTTGTGTATTGCCGTAGCCGCTTCTTCACAAACCAGCCTTCGGCTTACGAAGATAAAAATACAATATTGGAATGATTACCTCAGTAAATGGTCAGGTTGGCCAAATGACTGGAGCTATTACGAATACGACGCTCAACCTATCATCCGCCTTACCAAATTAGATAACGAAGGTTATCGCTTTCAAATAGAATCGTGGATAAACGGCGAATACAACTCTTTTTCGGTTTCCTATAACGGTTATGATAGTAAAAATAACTGGTATGAATATACAGACACTGCTGGTGACATGGTAGCTATAAAAGGTAGCACCCTATCAAACCTGTCTTTGTATGGCTGGCCAGACAATTTGGTTCAAATTTATTTCTGGCTTTATTCTGCCGATATTGCTATTGTCATGGAGTAACAGTAACTAGAGTTGATCAAGTAATAGCCTCTTCCGCTATTATGTAAGATGGACACTTGTGAAATTTGCTAACTCAAGGGTATATCATTTATATTTTTCTTAAAAACTCAATTCGTAAATATCCTGTTGTTAAGTAAGGTGACTGGTAGCCTTTTATCACAACAACTTATGAATAGTTTTTTATAAACCCAACTTCAGTCAAGGTCTATTTTTGTTCCATATATTTGCAAAATTATTGGCTGACTCTTTTATTTGGCGCAAATTTTCAAATGCAGTATCCATGAGCGATTTTTCTTTTATAGCAAATGCCCATCCCTCTTTCATCGAGGCGATGTACCAACAATATCAGCGTAATCCAGAAACAGTGGAGGAAAGCTGGCGTACTTTTTTTTCAGGATTTGACTTTGCCCTTAGCGACAATGGACATGGTTCTAATGGCGTTACCAAAAGCGCTGATCCAGACGCAATGGACAAGGAATTCCGCGTACTTTCCCTGATCATCGCTTTTAGAAATAGAGGACACTTGCTCTCAACCACCAACCCGATCCGCAAGCGTCGGGATAGGCGGCCTCATCTCAATCTGGAAGATTTTGGCTTATCCGATGCCGATATGGACACCCGTTTCATCGTATCCTGCGAAGTAGGATTGCAAAACGCATCGCTTCGGGAGATCATCCAGCACATGACCAAAATCTATTGCGGCAATATTGGTATAGAATTTCACCACATACAAGATCGCACTAAGCGCCGCTGGATCAGGAGCCGCATGGAAGCCGCTGCCCCTGATAAAGCTTATGGCCTTAGCCTGGAAAAGAAAAAACGCATTTTGGAAAAGCTCAATGGCGCCGTTATTTTTGAACGCTTTTTGCACACCAAATACGTTGGCCAAAAGCGTTTTTCCCTGGAAGGCGGCGAAACAACCATTGTCGCTTTAGATGGTATCATCAACAAAGCGACGGAGGACAAAGTAGAAGAAGTCATTATAGGCATGGCACACCGTGGAAGGTTGAACGTGCTGGCCAATATCATGGGCAAAACATATAGCCAGATTTTCAATGAATTTGAAGGAACGGCTGTGCCTGATTTGTCTTTCGGCGATGGCGATGTCAAATACCACCTGGGCTTTTCTTCTCAAGTACAAACGGCTGCTGGAAAAACGGTTCACCTCAAACTCACTCCTAACCCATCGCACCTGGAAGCCGTCAATACCGTAGTAGAAGGTTTTGCTCGTGCCAAAGCTGATATTTTGTATGACAGCGACTACGACCGCATTTTGCCCATTCTGATACACGGCGATGCCGCCATTGCCGGTCAGGGCATCATGTACGAAACCGTTCAAATGAGCCAGTTGGAGGGTTATTATACCGGAGGCACCATTCATTTTGTGATCAACAACCAAATTGGTTTTACCACTGATTTTGACGACGCCCGTTCTTCTACTTATTGTACGGGGGTGGCCAATGTGGTTCAGGCGCCTGTTTTTCATGTCAATGGCGACGATCCGGAAGCCGTGTTATTTGCCGTTGAGTTTGCCGTTGACTATCGTCAGGAATTCAACAATGATGTATTCATCGATATGGTCTGCTACCGCCGACACGGCCACAACGAAGGCGACGATCCGCAGTTTACCCAGCCTGAAATGTACCAGTTCATCAATTCACACCCCAATCCGAGGGAAATCTACTCTCAAAAACTCATTGAAAGGGGAGAATTGGAAAAACAACTGGCTGAAGATATGGAACAAACTTTTTGGTCAGAACTACAGCAGCGCTTGGATCAGATACGGGAAAACCCACTTCCTTATGAATACCAGGAACCCGAACAAGCCTGGCGGGCACTGAAAAAGACAAAGAATCCAAAAGATTTTGAGGTTTCTCCAGAAACCGGCATAGATAAAGATGTCAGGGATAAAATCATCAAGCACCTCACTAAAATGCCAGAAGGTTTTACCCCATTGCCTAAGTTCAACCGACTGCTCAAAGGCTTGAACAAATCGCTCGAAGAAGGAAAACTCGACTGGGGTACGGCTGAATTGATGGCCTATGGAAGTTTGCTGGTGGAGGGTCATGATGTGCGCATGAGCGGACAGGATGTCAAACGGGGCACTTTCTCTCATCGCCATGCCGTAGTATATGATGCGCATGATTTTCAGCCTTACAACCGCCTAAACAGCATCCAGAAAGACCAGGGCAAGTTCCGCATTTTTAACTCGCTATTGTCTGAGTTTGGCGTCTTGGGTTTTGAATATGGTTACTCCCTAGCTACACCCGACGCCTTGGTGTTATGGGAAGCCCAGTTTGGCGATTTTTACAACGGCGCACAAACGATGGTCGATCAGTTCATCTCCGCAGCAGAAAGCAAGTGGCAGCGGATGAGCGGATTGGTTCTATTGTTGCCTCATGGTTATGAAGGCCAAGGGCCGGAGCACTCCAGCGCCCGCCTGGAGCGATTCCTTCAAGCTTGTGCGGAGTTTAACATGACGGTGGCCAACGTGACCACTCCTGCCAACTTTTTCCACCTGATCAGAAGGCAATTAGCGCGACCTTTCCGCAAACCATTGGTAGTCATGTCGCCCAAGTCACTGCTGCGCCATCCATTATGCGTGTCTCATTTGGATGACTTTATCACGGGTACACGTTTCCAGGAAGTGTACGACGATCCTACAGTGGGGCCACGCAGCCATAAAAAGATCAACCGCCTTTTGCTTTGTACCGGGAAAATATACTATGACCTGCTGGAAAAAAAGCAACAAGACAATCGCGAAGATGTAGCGATTGTGCGCATTGAGCAATTATACCCCTTACCAGCTCAGCAGCTGAGGTTTATTTTTGATCGCTACTCTAATGCCCAGCCTATATGGGTACAGGAAGAACCCTCCAACATGGGTGCCTGGCAGTACATGAATTCCATCTTCTTATCAGAAGAACTCAAACTGCATACCCATCTGGAGTATGCCGCCCGCAAATCGAGCGCCTCGCCTGCTACTGGCTTCAAAAAGGTACACGATGAGCAACAAGCCGAAATTGTCAGGAAGGCATTCGGCGATGAGTAAATGAATCAGGGGTGGGCGGCTATCCAAACCGCTCCCCCTTCAAATACTTCTTTTTTCCAGATAGGTACGGTTTGCTTTAGGGTGTCTATAGCGTACTGACAAGCTTCAAAAGCTGCTTTCCTATGGGGCGTAGCCACAGCTATCACCACTGCCACATCGCCTATTTTTAAAAACCCCGTCCGGTGGTGGATCACGACGCTTATGATCGGCCAACGTGCGGCCATGGCCTCCGCGATTTTATCCATTTCGGCAATAGCCATGGGTTCATAGGCTTCAAATTCTAAATGGGTGACTTTGCGTCCCTCTGTTTGATCGCGTACCGTTCCAATAAATACATCTATTGCCCCAGCCTGTTCGCTCTCCGCCAAGCGAATGCAGGTTTCAATAGATAGCGGTGAGCTTGATAAAGCGATGTTTTTCTTCATTGTCCACATACTTTTCAACAGGTGTTAATTTCTAGGCTTTACCAATTGATAGGCGCTTAATAAATACAAGCTCAGCAACAACAAAGCACCAGCCTGATGCCATACGCCCAAGCCAACCGGCACTGTGCCGATGCAATTAATTAAGGTAAAAATACCCAACAGCACTTGTATTATCAACATACTTATCAACAGGAATAATGTCGTTTTAAAAATGGGCGGAAGCACTTGCTTTATTGCTTTGAAAAAGAATACCAAAGTCAGTATAAATAATAGGTATGCTGTGGTTCGGTGTAGTAATTGAATGAGGGCGGCCATGAAGGGCGTTTTATCGTAATCCACAAAGTTTTCCACAGTCCAGGAAGAAGCGGACAACAATACATCTGGAATCCATGCGCCGGCCATATCGGGCCAGGTAGGATAATAGAGACCGGCTTTCATACCCGACATAACGCCTCCTAACATAATCTGCACAGCAGCCAGTACTGTCAAAGCAATTATCCACCGTTTTCCACCACTAATGTGGAAAACCGCTTTTTGGGGATATAGCACTATAAATGTAGTCCACAGCAAATACGCATACAGCAAAAAAGCCAGCGATAAATGCATGGTCAATTTATAAGCATTTACCCAGGGCCTGTTTATCAGCCCGCTTGCCACCATGATCCAGCCAAAAGATGCCACCAGCGCCGCCAATAGAAATACGATGCCCAGCCTTCGAAGTAAAGGTTTATCCACATCACCTTTCCAGATGAAAAACATCAGCGGCAATACAAATACGAAGCCCATCAACCTGGCCCACAGGCGATGGAAATACTCCCAGAAATAAATGAACCTAAAAGCCCCCATCGTCATGCCTTCGTTGATCTTTTGGTATTGGGGCGTTTGTTGATATTCGGCAAAGGCTTCCTCCCATTGAGCCGCATTCAATGGAGGAATAGTTCCGGTGATGATTTCCCATTTGGTAATGGATAAGCCGGAGCCAGTAAGCCGGGTAACGCCGCCTATCACCACTTGCATAAAAATCATCACCAAGCCAGTGAGCAGCCATATTTTAACCCGCAGGGGATATTTCTTTGCGGAGCCGGGCTGAGTGGATGGTCTATTCGATAAAGTCGGATTCATGTAGCTGATCTATATTGAAACGAAAACAATAGCTTTGATGAAACAAAAATAAACGGTTTTGTTTAGTCATGCAGATGTAAAGCTTTCTATCATCTTATTAATAGATTATCAATTCATTTTCTTTTTCCCCTATCATTATCAGTGCTGTTAGTTTGTGGATAAAAAAAAGGAATTGCTTTTTGCTTTTTTATGTTAACAAATACACGGTGTAGTTTACACTAATTTTACACATTCTATGAAGTGCATGGATAGCCAAAAAGTGCTACTTATGCACAAGCTGTTAAAAACAACATGCGGAAAACGCTGCTGTTTTTTAGCTATAACCTTGTTCTTTTCACCCGTCAGCAAAAAGGGGGGTTTTACACGAAATCCGCTTTGGTAGAAACGCTTCTATATATGTCGATTCCTTCATTCTTGGTGAATGTGGAAGAAGCCCCCAGTTATTAGCCCCTTTCTTCACAAATCGTGTTGAAAACGATAGGATTTAATCCACTGATTGCTACATATTTATAGAAATGTATTTTTACTGGTGTGGATAAATACAGCACCCGCTCATTGAACGGCTTTGTTGTGGATAGGCAGCAGCATTCATTCGATTTGTTGTGAATTTCTAAGTGAAAAGTAGTGGATAAAAGGCTTTTTCCTTAATTTACACGGAGTTAACAAATGAAAACAGATTTTTGAATAAAAACAAAACAGTTGAAACGATGTGTGGTCGCTTTTCATTTGTCACTTCTCCTGAAAAGATTAAGGCGGAACTGGGCGATATAGAAACCGGGCAGAACCTGAAATGGAATTTCAATGTTGCACCTACCCAGCACGCCTACGTGATCACCAACGAACATCCGGGGCATTTGGATTATTTTAGTTGGGGGCTGATTCCGCATTGGTCGAAAGAGCCGGGCAATGCGGGCAAGTTGATCAATGCTCGTATGGAAGGAATAGGTAGCAAGCCCTCTTTTCGCGTACCCCTTCGACGTAGGCGCTGCCTGGTACTCGCCGACAGCTTTTATGAATGGCGCAGCGAAGGCGGCAAAAAAATACCTTATCGCATTTTGTTGAATGATGGGCGTTTGCTGGTATTGGCCGGCATTTGGGATGTGTGGTACAAAGGCGACTATGCCATCAAAACATTTTCCATCATCACCACGCCGCCCAACCGCGAAATGGCTGCCATCCACAACCGGATGCCCCTGATACTAGAAAGCAAAAGCGATCAGGAGCGCTGGCTTTCTAACCTGGAATTCCCCGCAGTGATGGATATGTTGAAAACACCTGCTGATGGGCTGCTAGAAATTTATCGGGTTTCTGAGCGAGTGAACTCCGTAAAAAACAACTCGCCCGAATTGCACCAGAAGGTCAACGATGAGCTTCGGCTTTTTTAAATTCTTCTTTCAAAAAGTAGCATGCTACTGAAAAAAGACCTATCTTTGCATTCCCTAAAAGGAAAAGCTTTTTTGGGGTTTGAATGGTCGGGTGGCCGAGAGGCTAGGCAGAGGTCTGCAAAACCTCGTACAGCGGTTCGAATCCGCTTCCGACCTCAAACATTTCCAACCCTCTTCGCGCAGCGAAGGGGGTTT
>CALMIR010000134.1 GCA_937864265.1 uncultured Saprospirales bacterium
AATTTCTACTTACTATCTTACTCCCTCAGTGTTCTTAGTGTTGCAAACCACACTCACACTCACACTCTCACTCAATTCAGGCCATTGGAATACAACAAATAATTCAGCCATTCCTTTTGGAGTTGGATACTCAATTCGATCAGCTTCAATTGTCCATCGATGTATTTTTCCTGGCGTTTGTTCAGTAAAAACACCGAGCTTTCGCCAAAAAGGAACTTTTGATTTTCACCTTCCAACAAAAGCCGATAGCCTTCTACATTTTGGCGCTGAACGGCTAATTGCTGTTGCAAAATGGCCTGCTGTTGCAAACTGCCCTCCAACTTGTTGCGCAGCTCATTGCTTTTGTTTTCCAATTCCAGTTCCAGTTCCATTAGCTTGATTTGACCAGCTTGGACGGCAGCCCTTTCGCTTCGAAAAAGTAAAGGCATGGAGAAGTCGAAGCCCCATTTATAATTGGAAAGGGAATAATTGGGGGCAATACTTTCCTCAGAGGTAGCCAGGAGCGGGTTGTATTTTAATTTCAATTTGGGCTTGAGCTTTTCCCGTTTGAGCCGTTGCTCGATTTCGTAATAGGCAATCTTATTGATAGAAGCTTGTATCCAGGGATGGCCATTGACCACGCTGCTTATATCGGGGTTGAAGTTGTCGGGCAAAATGGTATTGCCATAGGTTTCCGGGATCGCACTTGGCGAGAGGAGAGCGGGCACATCGTTGAACCACAAATAATTTTCAACATTTTGCCTGGTTTTCACCAAATAAGCGGCGTTTTTGTTCCACAGGTTTTCTGCATCCTGGTATAGGATATAAGCCTCCAGCGTGTCCATGGCCGTTTTTTCACCATTGAAAAAAGACTGCTTGGTATTTTCCAGGTAGGTTGCTGCCAGGGATAGGTTTTCTGCCAGCACTTCTGCAAAAAAGGTATATTGCTGCCATTCTAAGTAAGCGGTAGAGGAATGATAGAGCAGGTCATTCAGCAGAATTTGCTGTTCGTTGCTGGCTAGGTTCTGAAATATTTCGGCCTGTTGCAGCGCTGTTCTCCTTTCATTGACCCATAAACCCTGCAAGATATTGGCTTCCAATCCTACGTTCCACAGTCCAAATTCATCGGTAGTATGCTCCGGGTTTAAAAATACGCCTTCGTTATTTTCGTACCCCCCTACCAAATCGATGCCCAAAGGCGTAGGGATCAGGAGTTTGCCCTGGTATTGGCGATAATACAGTTTGTCGTCAAAATTTTTCTCTGCCCAATTGGAACTGAGTACGGGATCGAGCGTCCCTCGGGCAGCCAATCGTTCTGCCTCTGCCAATTGAAATTGCAAATTGGCTTTTCTAGCTAAGGGGTGATAGCGGACGACGTTGTCTAAAAATTCCTGATAAGTCAGCACAGTGCTATCGGATTGGCCGTACAAGTTAGCCCCAAGACTCCAATAAATTGGTAACAAAAAAAATAGGACTACGGCTTTTCTACTCCGCATAAGATGCATTTTGGATGGTGACTAAGAATGGACATTGCCTTATTTGACAGACCTCAAGGGCGCTTTGCGCTTCAATTCGGTTGCTTCTCTTTGCTCTTTGCTGTAAAAATCGGGGGGAAAGCCATTGAGTTGCCGCCATATTTCGTACCAAATGGGCACATCATTCAACAAAATGAAGGCCCTGGCGCCCGCTCCTACCCTTAAATCAGGCCAAGCTCTTTCCGTTGGATCGGGGCTGATGAGCATCCTGTAGTAGCCGTTATCGCTGATGAACCGGTCGATGATGGCTATACGCCCAGTAAAAACCCCGGTGGACGATGCCGGCCAACCGCTGATAACAATAGCTGGCCAGCCATCAAAGCGCAACTGAACGGGGTTGTCGATCTTCATCAAGGGCAGGTCTTGGGGTTTGAGGTATATTTCTATGGCCAAATCGTATCGAGCTGGCATGATGGTGGCTACATCGGCCCCTTCTTTGATGGTTTCGCCGATGCCTTTTTTGATGGCTTTGGTGACGTAACCCGATTGCGGGGCTGTGATGTAATAAAATTTTTGCCGCTCGCTGTAATTGCTCAATTGGTTTTGCAGTTTGGAGGTGGCAGCGATGCTTTCTAGCTTGGCCGATACGGCAGATTGTTGCTCCGATTGAGATTTGGCCAGCTTGTCGGCGTACTCCCTTTCGGTAGCTGGTAACTCGATCCTCAAATTGAGGAGTTCGTTCCTTTGGTTGAGGAGTTTATTTTGTTGTACCGTTACTTTGGCGGAAGCCTCCTGTTTTTTAAGTTCCTTTTCTTGCAACTCGGTCAACGTTTTCAAGCCCTTGTCGTATAGTTCTTTGGTCCGAGAAAGCTGGTTTTCGGCCACTTTTAGATTGATCTCAAAGGCCACCAGATCTGTGCTGTCTATGGCAATTTTATTTCGGGCCTGCTGTATTTTGTTCTTGATCTGCTCGCGCTTGAGTTCCAGGCTTTTTTCCAATGCTACGTACTGATTTTCAAGGGCCGTGACTTTTTGCGCATAAGACTCGATGCTCTGCGACTTGGCTTCGACTTGCTCGGCAGTGCGTGCGATCAGGTTGGGGTCGAAATATTCGCTTTTGATTTCCGATAAAAAAACGATGGTGTCGCCTTGTTCCACAAAATCGCCTTCCCGAACGTACCACTTTTCAAGCCTACCAGGAATAATGGCCTGAATAGCTTGGGGTCTTTGCTCGGGCAAAATGGTCGTGACGTAGCCTTTGGCGTTCACATTCTGTGTCCAGGGCAGAAAAAGGCACAGAAAAATAGCCATTAAAAACAGTGTGATCAATATCAAAGGCAATCGCTTGATGCGGGTTTTTCGCAACAGCCGAAAAGCCTTGAACTCATCCATGTTTACAAAATTATTAATGGTATTTTCGGTGATATTCAGCATGGCCTTACTACTTATTCAGTTCTAGAATTTGGGTACACTTTTCGCTCCAATAATAAAAATCGGATACAACCACTAGGGTCCAGTTTCGTTCGGGACTCATCAGGTAGTCGATGATTCTGATTTTCTCCTGCTCTTCGATGAACAGCAACGGATCTTCCAGCAACAGCAGTTTGGGCTTATGAACCATTAGCCGGGCAATGAGTAGTTTTTGGATAATGCTGCGGGGCAATCGCCTGCCGCCACTATCCACATGGCTATCCAGGCCGTAGGGCTGCTGTTGGACATATTCCTGAAGTTTTAACACCTCCAGTACTTCTTTCAGGTCTTTTTCGGGGATTGGTCTGCCCAGAAGAATATTTTCCCGAAAGCTGCCCTCGAACAATTGATTGGTAGGAAAAGAAACCCCCAAGGCATCATATAGGTTATCCCGGTGATAATTTTGAAAAGGTATTTCATTAAAATACAGCTTGCCTTCTTCCAAGTCATGGATGCCTGCCAGAATTTGCAGCAGCAGGGTTTTGCCACTTCCAGAGGCCCCTTTGAGCAGTACTTTGGCATTGGCCGAAATTTCAAAAGACAAGTCTTGAATGATCTTACTTTTCTCTCCTTCAAAGCCAAACTGAAGGTTGACCGCTTTGATGGCAAGCGCTCCATCGTCCTCAATGGTGTTGGTACCTTTTTCTTCGTCCAGTTTCAAATCGGTGAGGTAGCCGATTTTTTCCAGCGCTGTCAGTACATCATATATGGTATCAATGCTGCGGATGACTTTTTCCACGGAATTGATGATAAGCAAAATGATGATTTCAGCGGCAACAAACTGCCCAATATTCATCTGATCCTGAAATACGAGAAAACTCCCCAGCACCAACAAGCCTGCCGCTACCAATACCTTGAAACCGATGAATAAGCGAAATTGGTTGATGAGTACTTGAAAATGGCTTTCTCGGTACTTGAGGTAACCTGCTACAATGTCATCTGTTTTGTTCAAATGGAATTTATGGGCAGCTTTTAGTTTAAACGTCCGATTGACCCGGGCAATTTCTTCCAACCAATGGGCAAGTTGGTATTTGTACTTGCTTTCTTTCAAGCTGGTTTCCAAACCTTTGGGGCCAGTTATCCTAAAAATCAGCCACAATACGAACACCAGCAATATGCCCAGGATGATGAAATAGGTACTGTATATGGCCAGCAAAATGAGGCCAAAAATGATCTGAAACGCCGCCAATGAAAAATCGATCAGGATTTTGGGCAGACCCTTTTGAATGGTCAGGGTATCAAAGAAGCGGTTGACCAATTCGGGGGCATGGATTTTATCGAGTTGCAGGAAACTGATCTTAGGGATGCGATAAGCAAATTCAAAGGCAGAGCGCGCAAATAGATTCTGCTGTATGTTTTCCACCAGCCGGAGTTGGAATACCTGAATGGCACCTGTGATGGTAATGCCTATCAATACAAAAAAAACGAGAACGACCCAAGAGGCGGTCAGTTCACCAGTTTGTATATAATTCACAATGGCCTGAATACCAAGCGGCAAGGTAAGGTTGACGATACCATTGAAAATAGCATAGGCATATATTTGGCGCAATTCGGGGCGGTATATGCTGAGCAGTCTCCAAAATCTCTTGTTAGGTGTGATGGACATATTTTTTTCCTATTTCCAATTCCGCTTCATTAACATGCCGTGGTGGTTTTTTGTTTGTAGCAATAGGCCTAGGCCTAGTATTCATATAAAATGTTGCAGTCAAAATCGTGCTGAACCAAAGCCGAGGCATAGGCATTTGGCGCAAGCCCAAAAGTAGTGATAAAGGTAAGGAGCAAGGTTTTTCGGGTGCCGGTTTCTTCCTTGAACACAGCTGTTTTTTCAGCCAGTTGAGCCGCATAAGACTTAGTGATGGCGAATGGCTGCACGGAAAATTTCATTTCAAACAAATTGATCATATGATCCCGGCGATCCAAGACTAAGTCAATCTGTGCTTGATTGGCTGCTTTTTTACTTTGCCAACCGGAGGCGAAAGAAATAATGCCTTGTATTCCCAAGGCTTTTTTGATTTGCGCTAAATGATTCAGACAAACCTGTTCAAAGGCAAAGCCGCTCCAGGCACGATATTGCCCCGATTCCATAGCAAGTAGCCAGTTGTTTTCATTCATTACCGAGGTATTTTTGATGAACTTAAAATAAAAACTGGTATAAAAATCGCTGAGCCGATAAAGGGTATTTTTCTTTTTGTGTCCAAAAGGTTGATAGACTTGAATGAATCCACTTTCTTCCAGTTCCTGCAACAATGAGCTAAGACGCCCTCCATTAGAAATATTCGTAGCGCGACTAATTTCCTCTCTGCTCAGTCCTTTGTTTTTAGTAGCCATCGCTTCTAATATCAATTCATGTTGTACAGAATGGCTAAAGAGGGAGGCCAAAATAAAAGTGAATTCATCGCGTAATACCCCATCTTTAGAGAAACAAAGCCGTTCTATATTTTGCATGGCACTTTCCTTACCATTCACATAATCGAGGTAATAAGGTATGCCTCCCAAAGCCATGTATAGTTGCAAAATCAAGTAGCGGTCTAAGACAGGATTTTTCGTATGCAAGAAGGCCTCCGTTTCCGCCAGGGTAAACGGTTCGAGTCGAATTCGGTCGGTGACTCTATTGTGTAAGCCACCTTTGTTGCGAATCAGATTGTGGATCATCCAGGAAGCAGCCGAACCACATACCACTAGTAGGATGTCTTGTCGAGCAGAAGCCCAACTATTCCAGAAATGTTCTAAGGATTGTAGAAAATCCGATTTTTTGGTATCAAACCAGGGCAATTCATCAAAAAAAACCACTTTTTTACCTTCGGGCAGTTGCTCGAGGTAGGAAATCAATGCCTGAAAAGCCATAAACCAATTTTCAGGCACCTTATCAGTTGTTATCTCTTGCCCTATGCGCCGTAACAGCGCCGTATGAAAATTTAATAATTGCTGCTTGGTATCGATATTTGCGATAGCAGACATTTGAAAGGATATGTGCTGCGCCAAGGTATGCCGAATCAGATAGGTTTTGCCTACCCGCCTGCGTCCATAGACGGCTATAAATCGGCTTTCGGGCTTCTGCCAGGCTTCCTTTATCAGTTGTATTTCTCTATGTCTGCCTACAAAGATGGGTTGCATTTCGGGCTAAATGTTGCTTTTTTATAAACATTCAGCCCAAAAATAAAAAAAACATGGCTAAATGTGTCGTTTTTAACAACATTTAGCCATGTTTTTGCCTCCAATCGCAAAAAGTGTCAAAGCACTTTAAACTATTGCACCAATACCTTTTGGCAATACCACAACCCATTGTCATCGTAAAGGCTCACCACATAATAACCGGCCGCCAAGCCAGCCATACTGATGCCTTGCTGTACAAATGCCGATCTCTCCCGCACCACAGCGCCATTCAAGTCGCGCACGTCGTATTGAAGTGCTGCTGGCATTTGTGCGAACTCCAGTTGGAGCAAGCCATTGACTGGATTGGGATAGAGGCGAATGCCCATATTGGGCGTAATCTGGCGGGTATCCGTCGAGCTGGCATCGCTGTACAACCATTCGTAGCCATCAGGAAATTCGCGGCGCCAGTACCATTCCGAATGCTGACCGTCGGCGTGTGCAATGGCGATCACCTCCTCACTGTCAAAGCCAGCCCCCAGCAAGGTATTGTACATGGCATTCATGTCAATGACTTGTCCGCCACCAGAACCTTCCTGCTGCCCGGCGATCAGGTAAAACTTGGTGTCCATCTCTTTTCCAGTGGCGCTAACGTGTTGGTAGCACTCATCGGAAAACCAGAAAGAGGCGGAAAAAATACCAGCCTTGCTGAATACGTCCTGGTATTCGATGGCCGCATACAGGGAAATCAAGCCCCCCATAGAAGAACCCATAATGCCCGTATAGTCGCGCTGTGGCCGGGTGCGGTAGTTCTGATCGATGTAGGGTTTAAGGGTTTCAACGATAAACGCGATGTATTCGTCGCCCTCACCACCGCCATACGAGGGATTCACCCAGGGCGAGTATTCATTTAGTCGATTAGCACCCCCATTATCAATGCCTACCACGATAACACCATCGTCGCCTTCGTCAAATAATTCGTTGAGCGACTCATCAACCTCCCACTCGCCGAAAGCACTGGAATAAGCATCGAATAGGTTTTGGCCGTCGTGCATGTACAGCACGGGATAATAATTGTTGGAAGTATTGTAATTAGGAGGCAGGTAAATCCAAATCCGGCGATTGCGGTTCAGTTGTGGGATGAAAAAATCCTCGTCCACCACATCCACATTATAAGTTGCCGTGGTATTGCCTCCTGTCGAACCGAGGTCTTCCCAGGTCAGTATTTCCAAAGTCAGGGTAGTCGGCGAGCCGTTGTAGTTGAAGGTGCGGTTGGGCAAAAAGCCGCCAAATTCATTGCCCTCTACAGTAGCCCAACTGCCCCGTGTGAATTTGAACTCCAATAAGCCGGGTGTTGGTGAAAAGGTAATTGTATAAGTGCCATTAGCTTGCTCACTCAGGGCATAGCTCGCATTGGCCTCATTCCATCCATTGAAGCTGCCCGCTATGTAAATGCTTGCACCATCTGGTGTGTTGTCGGGTACCGCAGTTATGATGGTGAGTTGTGCCGACAGGTTCCATACCCATGTACAGAACAGCAGCAGCAAAAAGAATTGCTTCTGTTTCATATTGATTGTTTTATTTGATCGGCGCAAATTTACGGCTATTTTCATCAAACACCCCAACCCTTTTTCACATAGGCGCTGTCTATGCCAGAAACATTTATAAAACAATAAGGTATGAAAACCAATCTCTTGATCTTTACCGCGCTCTTAACTTTGGGCTTAAGCTCCTGCCTCAAGGAAAAAACAACGCCCTGCGAAAATGATTCAAACAATATTGGAATCTTATCAGATGCTTACTGGTATTATCCAATGGAACCCGTTTATCTAAAAGCGGAAGCATTCCGCAGCGCTCTCCAGATCGAAAAAGCCCGGAAAATGCAGGATCCGGGCAGGATTTACTACTATGAAGACTACCTCTTTGTCATCGAAGAAGGTCAGGGCATCCACCTGATAGACAACTACAATCCGCACAATCCGGTCAATGTAGGTTTTATCGCCATTCCGGGCTGCAGCAACATGGCCATTTTGAATAATGTGTTGTATGCCGATAGTTATGTGGATTTGGTCACTTTGAATGTATCCTCACCTGCTCGTCCGGAATACCTCAATCGGGTGGAAGATGTGTTTTTGAACAATATTTACTACGACAGCGATCAGGATGCTTATTTGGTAGGCTATCGCCCAACCGTTCCGGAAGAGGAACTGCCCTGCTTGGGTGTTAGCAGCCGCGCCGACTTGCCCGTTATGCCCTGGTTCAAGGCTTTTGCTTTTAACGATGTAGCTGTATTGGAATCGAACGCGTATGCCGATCAAAGCGGCGGTCAAACAGGCATTGGCGGCTCTATGGCGCGTTATACCATCGCCATGAATCATTTGTACATCGTGGACAATTATTCGCTGAATGTGTTCAGCCTGCGCATCCCCGACCAGCCCCAACTGGTGAATACCGTTTACGTGGATTGGGGCATAGAAACCATTTTCCCTTATGGGGATAAACTGTTCATTGGCGGCAACGACGGCATGCACATCATGGACATTAGCACGCCGACTCAACCGGCGCATTTGTCCACTTTTCAGCACGCCACGGCTTGCGATCCGGTGATCGTGGACGGCAACCTGGCTTATGTGACCCTGCGCGATGGGCTGGAATGCCAAACTTTCAGCAACCAATTGGACGTAGTGGATGTGACAGAACTGACCAACCCCAAGTTGCTGAAATCATTCCCGATGTACAACCCACACGGCCTGTCCAAAATGGGCGACCTGCTGATGATTTGTGAAAACGACAAAGGACTCAAACTATTTGATGCAGCCGATTATGCGACCATTGGAGACAAGTTGCTGTCGCAGGTCGAAGGATTCATGGCATTTGATGTCATTGCTTTGCCTCACAAACAAACGGCTCTGGTCATTGGAAAAGACGGTTTCTATCAATTTGATGTCAGCGACCCGCTCAACGTTCGGGAAGTCAGTCGTATATTAGCAGCAGGGAATTAATTGAGTGCATGCGATTTAAAAAGCAATACACGACGGAAAAGGAGATCATAGATGGCTGTTTGAGCAATGACCGGGTTGCCCAGGAATTGCTCTACCGCCGCTATTTCGATACCATGTTTCGGATGTGTATGCGTTATACCAACGATACCGACACGGCTATGGAAATCCTCAATACCGGCTTTCTGAGGGTGTTTAAAAAACTGGACACCTACGCTTTCAATGGCTCTTTTGAAGGCTGGATTCGGCGTATCGTTTTCCATAGCTTGTCGGATTATTTCAAGAAAAATGCCAAACCGGTCTATTTTTTGGATATTGAAGACCGCGATACCCCTGTCAAAACCAACGCCTTACACAATCTATACCTGGAAGATATTTTAAAATTGGTCGAACTACTGCCAGAAGCGACCCGCGATGTTTTTTACCTGTACGCCATCGAAGGCTATTCCCATGTGGAAATTGCCAAGCTCAACAACATCAGCGTGGGTACTTCCAAATGGCACCTGAGCAATGCCCGGCAGCGGCTCAAGCAATTAATAGAAACGCATTACAACCATGCAGGATAATAAAGAACAATATCATCACCCGGAATTAGCCGACAAAGGATGGTCGGCCATGCGCGACATGCTGGACAAAGAAATGCCAGTAGGACGCAAGAGGAAGCGCCCTGTGGCCATATGGTGGTGGTCCACGATAGGATTGGGCGTTTTATTGCTGATTGCCTTGCAACTATCGGGCTACAGCTTATGGAACTACTTCTCCCCTACTCTACCAAAAATCGAGGAAAAGACGCCCCTTGAACCAGCCCTCATTCCGCCTGTTGCCGAAATACATCCGACTCAAAAGCTGGATAAAGCAACACTGCCGGAAGCGAAAACTTCGGATCGCTCTGCCGCCCGCACGACCACGCCGCCCACCGCTACTTCTAATGCAAGCAACTTTTTGATCCTGACACCTGAAACAGTTCCGCTATTAGCTACAACGACAATGGCTGAAACCATAACAGAAAATACGTTCCAGCCGCTCGAACCAAAACTGGCTTCCGCCAAAACGATGCCATTACTCGATGACCTGCCGAAAATACCACTTAATGCCCTGCCTGAAATACCCAGAGCTGCTGATTTTCACGCTTCCAACCCCAAAAAACCCTGGATATGGATGCATGGCGTGGAAACCGGGCTTTTCAATCAGGCTTGGGTCAATCAAGGCGGGTGGAACATCGGGGCATTTGCTCAAGTTCAAAAACCCCACAGCCGCGTGTATGCCAAAGTAGGTATCCGCTATTCGCTGAGTAATGCCGAGTTTTTGGTGTATCAAAATCAAATCACGGGAGATTCTCTTGTCGATCAAAATAATACCGATTTTCCGGTGTCACAGAATGATATAGAAGCAGGGTATTCCTCCAGCGAGCCTGGCGTTCTGTTCACCAGCCTCCAACCCCGGCATCAAATTGGTATTCCCATAGAGATAGGCTACCGCCTCGGCAAAAGATGGGCGGTACAAGCTGGCATCCAAGCCAATTACCTGATCAGCAGCCAAAGGGGACGCTATTTCAGCGAAGATTTGAACGCTTCCTTTGTTCGCACCAATAAGCTGTTTTTCTATGACTCTGAAAATGAAGCGATCTCCCTGCACAGTGCCAACTCTGCACCACGAGACAGCTATCGCTCCTTTCACCTGGCACTCAGCGGAGGCATCGCGTATCATTTCCAACCAAAACTCCGGCTTAGCCTGCAATACCGGCATGGCTTGACCAATTTAACGCCATCGGCACAGTTTGCATCCCGGCTGAAAGGGCTGGAACTGATGCTGAGTAAAGGGTTTTAGGTTTCCCTGCCCCCGTCCGATCC
>CALMIR010000135.1 GCA_937864265.1 uncultured Saprospirales bacterium
GGTTTTAGAAATAGAGGGCATGAGCGTAATAGACGGTATATTGTACTTCGAAAACCCGTCTGTGTTCAAACAAGCTATTGAAACCTTCAACAGCTACAGCCAAGCATCCCTTGATGATTGGGAAAATCGCCATCACTTCATTTCCATTCGGGCTTTATACAATAAAGCAGATGAAGCTTATGAAACTTACCTTCTTAATGACCAAATGGCCAATTTTTACCAAGACTGGTCTAAAGTGGCCATTCCTAATGCAGAGAACACAGGCCCCACTCCTTACTTCGGTGCTTTCATCAGTACTTTTTTGAATGAGGACTATCAACTAATGATTGGTGACTGTTTGCATCAATTTTCAGCCAACGAAGTCACTACATATTGTGGTTTATCCCCGAAGGAAGTTAAAAATTTGGAATTGGAAAAAACACCCTATACTGAGCAAACAGTGATATTTACAAACGGCATTGCGGCAACCGAACTTGAAAATAGAAATACGGTTACAAAGTCTTGCGTTACTAAATCGAACAATAACAATAATGGTAGCTACTCTTGGGAGACCGAAATGAAGCTCACGGAAGTAAAAATAGCTGTGGGCAATGGTAGTTACATACGAGTAGGAGATGTTCGTTTAGAAGCTGTCAGCAAAGTAAAGAAATGGTATGGTTGGGTAAAGGACGGTGCTGACCTTACTATGGATGGTCCTATCCATGTGGGCGATGTATTTGGCGAAAATTGGGATACTATTGTTGATGAAGGCCCTACTTTTACCCGCGAACTTGTCAAATTTTATGATGATGTCGCAATTGGATCAAATGATAACAAACAAAATTTCATTGATCCAACAAGTGTGACTTTCACATCTAGCAAAGTTCCTGGCAGAGTCTGTGTTTTAGAAGATTAATAACCAAAAAAGGGGTTTATGCCTGCAAATGCAAGCATAAACCCCTTTTTTATTTTTCAAACGAATATGATAAACATCAAAAAAATCGCACTGCTTTCTCTTTTTGTTTTTTTAGGCCTCTATGCCAACAGCCAATCCCTATCGCTGGAAGCGCAGGCCAAGTTCAACTTGAACTGGTTGAATAGTAATGGCCTCAAAAGCTGGATTCCGGGCTACCATGTCCAGTTGGCTGCCATCCGAGAGCATAATTGGTTTGACTACGGATTGGGTGCCTTCTATGAACTTAGGGGTTTCTCATCGCGCAGCTCGTTTACAGATTTAGAACCACTTTCGAGCGATTATTGGCACTTTGTCGGGCTGTCGGCTGTGTTTAACACACATATAGGCCCTCATTACAAAGCAGGGTTGGGGTTAGAGCCAGCCTGGCTTGTGAGTGCCCGAAATCCGGTTGGTTCTTACACCGATGAAATAAACCGGCGTTTCGACCTGTCGGCTACGCTGTCATTTCAGCGTTCGCTGGGAGAACGGTCGGCCATACAACTGAGTTACCGATTTAGCAGTCTTTTAGCTCCAAAACAAGTTTTCACCGATGCCAATGGACAGAAAATCGAGGGACTGCTATCTAGCCAGGGGCTGCGAATTGGCTACATTTATCGCTTACACGGCTAATAAAATGCAAAAACACCTCATATGGCTGACTTTTTGTGTGCTCTTTTTGTGTTTTGGCTGCCAGCCATCAGAAATAACGCTGCCCATTCCTGAGCCAAAACTCGTTGTCTATGCGTTTTGGCAGGCAGATCACAGCATTGAAGTACGCGTTCAGCGCAGTAGCGGCCCTGTGGAGGATACGGCTACTGATGCCGTAAACAATGCCACAGTGGTGGTTTATGAAAACGATGCACCTGTTGATACGCTTCGATTTGACGAAAATGGGCTTTATAAATCATCTTTCAAACCCCGTGCGGGACACGCATATCATTTGGAGGTGCATGCGATCGGATTTGCAGGAGTCGTCAGTGAAAAAGAATCCATGCCTGAGCGGCCTGATATCGCACAAGTGCTAACGATAGATTCGACGCTGGAGCAGGGGGAACAGACCAGACGTTTATTTTCCCTATTTAACATCGTTTTTGAGCGCCCGCTATACGATACGCTGTTTTTTACGCTCAACGCCCGCCTATTAGATATAGCCGACGCAAGGGCTTTGTATTGGCTCAGTCCAGGTTTTGACTGCGGTGAAAATAGCAGCTATAGTTTCAATGGTATCTATGGCTGTGATCTATCCTGCTGGCCAGCTATTGCTGAAATATCATTTGAGACAAGTAATGAAGAATTTGACACCTATGCGGAAAGCAAGCAAGGAATTACTCTATGCAGGGTCAATGAAGCCCATCACGAGTTCCATGAAAGCATTAAAAATGTAGGATTGGTGGACGATGGCTTATTCAGCAGCCCCACCTTACTTCCTTCCAATATCGAAGGAGGCTATGGCCTTTTGTCGTTAAGCACTTGCACTTATTTTGAAATTAAGTATTGATCATGAGGTATTTGATGGTGTTATTTTTGATCACGCCACTTTACATGTGGGGGCAACTATCCATCAGCGGTTATGTGACGGCAGAGGAAGGGGAAGCGTTGATAGCTGCTCATGTGTTTGATACATTGAGCCAGCAGGGTGTTCTGAGCAATACATACGGTTTTTTTCACATCAACATTCCGAAAGGCGAAAAAGTAGTGCTTCGCTTTTCTTTCGTAGGTTATAAAGACACGATAATTCGTATCGACTCGCCAGGCAAACACACACTAAACGCGGTCTTAGAGCCTTACTTTCTCCAAGAAATTGTGGTAAAAGCGAATGCTCAGCCTTATGAAGCGGCTAAAATAGGTGCTGTTCAATTGCCTGTACAACAAATAGAACGCATGCCTTCTATGTTGGGCGAAACCGATGTGCTGAAGGCGCTTACTTTGTTGCCCGGAGTAAGTGGCGGTACAGAAGGCACTTCTAATATATTTGTGCGCGGCGGCACCCCCGATCAAAACCTGATCTTACTGGACGATGCCCCTGTTTACAACGTTAATCACCTGTTTGGCTTTCTATCCCTTTTCAATTCAGATGCCATTAAAAATGTGGAGCTTTACAAGAGCAGTTTTCCGGCAAGGTATGGTGGAAGACTGTCATCGGTGCTTAAAATCAGCATGAAAGAAGGCAACCGGGAACGCATCAATAAAAAACTGAGTATTGGGCTGATTGCTTCGCGATTGATGTTGGATGGCCCTTTAGGGAAATCAAAACGCACCACTTTTTTATGCTCTGCCCGAAGTTCTTATCTCGATCTTTTGACTTTGCCGCAACGCATAGCATTCGAGGGTTCTGGAAGCGATTTTTTCAATTACAGCTTGTACGACATCAACGCTAAAATAAGCCACCAACTGAATGAACGCCACCGTTTGTTCCTGAGTTATTATGGCGGTAAAGATCGCTTTACCCAAAACTTCAAAGATATCGCAGGAACGGAACGAACGGGGCTTAAATGGGGCAATCAGACTTTAACCCTGCGCTCTGCAAAGCAGTTAGGACACAGTGCCTTTCTTAACACAAGCCTCATTTATTCCAGATACCAATTTGAACAGTTCAGTGAAGATATACGCAGTCAGCCAGATCCCGCTAAGCAATTTTACTCCAGCAGTTCGGGATTGCGTTCATTCCAGGCCCGTCAAACGCTGGAATATAAACCCTTGCCTGCCCACGATGTAAGTGCTGGTTTTGAAGCCACTGCCTGGCGTTTTACCCCCCAAAAAAATGAGCTAAAAGCCAGCAACCAACCCGACTTTTTCTTCAAAGAAGTACGTGATGCCACGTCGCTGAGTTTTTTCCTGGAAGACGACTTTCAAGCAACCCGCTATTTGGGCTTCAATTTGGGCTTGAGGTGGAATCAGTACAGCATATCGGGAAGTAGCTACCAGTACTGGGAGCCTCGACTGGCCAGCCGCATCAATCTGCCAGAGGGCATACAATGGAAAACATCTTTGAGTTGGATGCATCAACCCCTGCACCTACTGACCAATAATGGGGTGGGCTTGCCCAACGATATTTGGGTGCCCGCTACGGCCAATACGCCTCCACAACAATCGCGGCAATGGAGTAGCGGACTTTTTAAATACTTTGAAAATATGGGGCTGGAAGTCAGCTTGGAATATTATCAAAAGTACAGTAGAAATTTGATAGACTACCGGGACGGAAGTAATTTTCTGGAAGCCTTAGACCAAAATTGGGAGTCCATCATTGAGCGACAAGGCGAAGGCTGGTCCGAAGGCATAGAGTTTTTTTTACACAAAAAAACAGGTCGGTTGAATGGCCTGTTGTCTTATACGCTATCCAAACACGATCGGCGCTTTGAAGGCATAAACGGCGGTAACAAATACCCTTTTCAATTCGACAGGAGGCATGATTTTTCCGCTTCTCTCAATTACCAGTTGAACAAAGCCTGGAATATCGCATGCAGTGGCATTTTCCATACGGGTAACGCCATTACGCTGCCCACGGAAAAGTATCCTGTTCCTTCTGACTTGGCCACTTACTCAGGGGGATATGTATTCACTTACGACCAACGAAATGGATATCGCCTGCCCAATTACCATCGGGCAGACCTTGGCTTTGCGCATACCAAATCAAAAGGTAAGTTCGGATCGAGAGAGTGGCGCTTCGGGGTGTACAATTTATACAGCCGTGAAAACACTTACTACATCCAGAGCGAAAACGTACGTATCTACGAACCGGGTACTTTGAACATTATTGACTGGGATGTTAGATTGCGCAACCGCTACCTTTTCCGATTATTGCCGTATGTGGCTTTCACACGCAGTTGGTAGGAATAGGATTATTTTGGCGCAAGCACAAACAGCATTTTCTTGTCTTGGTCAAAATACCTGACAACTGCTTGTTGAATGGCCTCCACGGTTAAGCCATCCACATACTTGAAATAATTTTCCGACAGAATGCCTTCCAAGGTCAAATCCTCATCTTGTAAGCGGCTGCTGATTTGGCCGAGCCAAAACCCATTTTCTTTCAAAGATTTGAGGTAAGATTGCTTTTGGGTTTCTTTCACTTTGGCCACTTCCTCCTGAAGATCAGCGCTGCCCAATCCGGCTATTTCTGCGTAAATCGTTTGAATCAGCTCATCATAACGGTCGGGATCACAGCTAAAAGAAATGGTAATCCGGTATTTTGATGCAGGGGTAGCTGCAATATGGCCATTGACGCTTACCCCGTACACCCCGCCCAGGTCTTCGCGTAAAGATTGGCGCAACTTCAGGCGCAACACCGCTATCATGGCGTAAAAATCGTAGCGGTTTTGGCTACTTTTCTCAAAATCGCCATGATAAACCAGTTCTACTAATGTTTTAGGCGCAATACCCGCCTGTATGGTTGTATCTACTGATGGTATCAGATCAACACCTATATCCCGCCATGTTTCCCGGCGTCCAGATGCTGGCAAGTTCCCCAGATAAGTGGCTAGTTTTTCCAGCATGCTGTCCACCTGAAAATTGCCGACCAACACAAAGGTAAAATCACTTGCATCGCTGAACCGATCTCGATAAAAGGCTTCGATATCTTCCAACTTGATCTGATCCAAATCAGACAAAGTCAGCATTTGACGGCGCGGATGTCCCTGGTATTTGATTTTGTTTTTAATATCGGCAAAATAATAGTAGGGATTGACCGTGATATTCTCGAAAATACTTTTCTGGCGATTGATATAAGAACGCAGCGCGGTGCTGTCGGCTCGTATCTGGGTAAAATAAAGGCTGGTCAATTGTAGCATCAATTCCAGTTCGGATGGCGAGCAATTGCCGCTGATGCCCTCGTAATTTTCCTCGATATAGGGGCTGACACTGACATTTAAGCCCGCCAATTTTTTCTGTAATTCAGGCAGAGAAAAAGCCCCCAATCCACTTTGACCAATGACTGTTGTGGCGCTATACGCGCTGAAAAAAGCTTCCTCATCACTCAACGAATGTCCACCCGGACTAAATGCCTGCATCAAAATCTGATCGTTTTGAAAATCGGTGGGCTTGAGATAGACCTTCACTCCATTGGACAATTGATAGTATTGAAGTCCCAGTGCCGGCCAATAGGCGCTATCCCGAACGGCAACTGGCTTCAGTTTTTTGTCAAACAAAGGCGCATCATTCACTTGATCTTCGTAGGGCGCTACCTCTTCTGCCTCTATTTCGGCTACCCAGTCCAACAAATCTTGCTTGGCAGGCAATCCATCTGGTCCGGTCAACACAAAAACTCGATCGGGAACAGACAACCACTGCGACAGCAGGGTATTGAGGTCTTCAACCTGTATTTGTGGCAAAAGCTGTCGGTACAAATCCAATTGTTGCGCGGCATCTGGTGTAGGTACCTGCTCCAAAAAATGATACACATAGCGGGAGGCAAGGGCATCGGCTTTGATGTGTTCCCTTTCCAGAAAAGCAATTTCCGCATTGCGGAGCATCTCGGCCTTCTGGCGTTCCAACTCGCTTGAGGTAAAACCGTGTAACAAAGCCCTTTTGGTTTCCCGCAGCACCGCCTGAAAACCAGCCTTGGCTCCGCCTTCTTTCACAAAAGCGTGGATGGAATATGCATCCAGATGACCCAAATCGCCGCCATAACCCGAATAAGCAAAAGTAAAAGGCGGATCGGGCAACAACTGTATTTCTACCAAGCGGGCGTTCAGCATCCTGTTCAACAAGCTTCTGCCGAGTGATGCCCGATAATCCTGCTGCGTTTGAAAAGGCGCTTCGGGGAAAAAGTATTGCAGCTCGACATTGGTAAAAGGCGCTTCTTCATCCGAAAAAATGGCAAAGCGGGTTTCACCGTATAGCTTCACCGTATCGTCAACACTTTCTGCCTCCGCAGACGGTTGCACCAAATCGGAGAACAAGCGTACAATTTGTGCCTCTACCCAATCGGGATCCATATCACCTGTTACCACTACGGCCATCAAATCAGGGCGATACCACCGTTTATAATACGCCTGGATTAAAGCAGGTGGCGCGTGTTGAATGACTGCTGTGTCACCGATGGGCCACCTTTCGGCAAAGCGGGCGTTTTTATAAATCACGGGAAAGGCCTGTTGTTGCAGGCGCTGATCGGGGCTTAATCGGCTGCGCCACTCCGACAGCACGACGCCCCTTTCTTTTTCCACTTCCAGCGAATCAAACACCACTGCTCCCGCCCATTCGCGAAGGATGCGGATGCCCGTTTCCAACAGGGGCAGGCTATCGGTGCGGGATTCCAGTTTATATACTGTTTCCTCAAACGAAGTGTGTGCATTCAGGTCGGCGCCAAAACGGGTGCCTGTCCTTTCCAGGTAATCGATCAACTCGTTTTTCTCAAAACTTTCCGTGCCATTGAAAGCCATATGCTCCACAAAATGCGCCAAGCCCCGTTGCCCCTCTGTTTCCTGCAAAGAGCCTGCCTTCAACACCAATCGCAAGGCAGCCCGATTTTCGGGTTTGTTAGCACGGCCAATGTAAAAAGTCAGGCCATTATCGAGTTGTCCGATGCGAACGCTGGTATCAGAGGGAATGGGTAAATGATGGGGCTGGGCAAAAGACCTGCCTGCCAGGCAGCAAAACAAAACAATCCACAATTTTCTCATAGCAAAATAGGACTCCCGTAGGTTGATGTTTGCAATTAGCTGGCAAGATAGTAAAGGCTTGGAAATGTGGCCAGTTTGTAAATGGATAAAATCGCGACCGCCGATGGAAAAAGCTGTTATCGGCGAAGTTAAGGCTCGAGTGTCAGCTTCTCACCTCATATCTGGCGGTGGTTGGCAAGGGGTTCTTCCTGAAACTTATCAGTTTTTTGTGTTTATCGTTTTAATCCAAATGAAGGCATTTCTAGCGACTGATATTATTTGGTATGTGCCTGATTATACGGTATATTTCGGGTTGGAATCCGTCCGATAGCGGCACGAGGCTGAAACCTCGCGCCAGCTTGGGATTTTTCCATGGCCTCACATTAACATGAGAAGCCAACTTAAATTACAGATACCTTAGAAATTTATTGATATACGGGGTGGTATTACCATGCTTGGTTTTCACCCAACACATCATAATGGACGGAGCTACCAAATTTAATACCTCCAGTGTAGGGGGGTCGGCAAATTTCTGCCAAGAGATTCCTGTAGTTCTCCAACCGGCATAATTGGAACGTGCAAGCTTGGCTTTTGCAATTTCAGAAGGTACAGCATTCTGGGTGCATTTTTCATACATATGATACCCTCCAGAAAAAACAAGTGCGCGTTGATAATACTCGGCAGACAGCCAATTTTGCCAATTACCAGCCGCATGAGCATATTCCAAGGCTTTTAATACCGTAACGTGACCTGCATTGTAAGATGCAATTGTCAAGCTCAACAGCGTTTTTTGATTTAGCAAATTTACATCAATGCCATAATTCTTCAGGCGTGGCCCCAAGTATTTGTTCATAAAATTAGCAAACTTTCTTGTCCCTGTCCGGATGCTAATTTGAGGATCATACTGGTCATCTGTCTTTTCTGCCTGCATTAATCCTTTATAACTAGCCGAGCTTGTTTTACGGGGGTCTCCACCAGATTCCGCAGCAATCACAGCTCGAATGATGTTCGGGCTGACACCAAATTCGCGGCTTGCGGCATCTATATAGGGCTGGAATTGGGCTATTTTCGATAACAATCCCCCCGAAGCAGGTGCACTAGCAGAAGTGGGTTGAGGAGTGGCTAACCTCAAGATTGCCTTCATCTTTTCCCACGTTTTTGACCCTAAAATACCATCCGAGTCTTTTGCTGAAAAGCCATTCTGCCGTTGCCAGTTGGCTACCGCTTCGGCAAAAAGATCTTCCGAAGGGCTTGTATCAGGGAAGCCCAATAGAGGATAAATTTGCATCCTGTAGGCATCCCAACCCAGTTTTTCGGCGTAATATCTGTTGGCTCGGTGGACTTTCGGCACAGCCGTATCCTGATTGTTGTTAGCAGGAGTGGATCTGCCAGAACCAGCCGGGCGCGGGGTAATTACTGGAATAACTCCGTCCACCAAATTCCGGTCGTGCCAGTTTCTCCATACCGGGAGGATTGGATTCCCATGACCGCATTTAAAGCCTGTGCCTCCATCACCCATTCCGAGGTTATTGACAGCCCACTGCCCAACATTATACCATATATCCGGGCCAGGGTCATTGGTTCGATCTTCGCTACTTTGTCGGTGGGCGAGCACTTCCTTGAATCCAGCTACTTTTTGTAGGTACTGAACTAAAAATCGCCCGGCTTCCACTTGGGCTTTTGTAGGATGATCCTCATCTCGAGCCGTAATCCGCCCTGTTTTTTTGTCTCGCGGATACCACCATTTGCCATCAACGTTTGGGAAATTACCTTCAAATTCAATACCTACACTGCCAGGGCTGGTGCAGTTGGAGTGCCATATTTTTCTGGAGATGGGGTACAATTGGATGATCTTTCCATCAAACAAGATGCAAAAATGAGCCCGGGTGCGCAGGTAAGATTCCGGGGCACTGTATTCCCCTCTTTTGTTTAAGCGTTTGAAAGCCATGTGGTGCAAGACTACAGCCCACACATTTTTTAGGTTGCGGTATTCAGAGGTGACTAACCGGGCCTTTTCTCCTTTTGTCGGAGGATCAGCGTGAGCGGTCCAGTCCTCTATTTTTGTCTGGGCTTGCTGCAAAATTTTCCTTATCAAAACCGAATCAATAAGCCCTGCCGTTTTCAGAGCTCTTTCTTCCATCATACGCCGCTCCGTAACAGGATCTGCGTTCCCGGTCGCTGGCAGGCCTTGTTTTGTTTGGAATGCTCTTATCCCTATCTTGGTGGCATCATCCAACCTTCCTGTCAACGTCAAACCACTGTTTTCAATAATATTCAGTGATTCTTGTACCCAATAGGTAAGTGTTTTGGTGGTAACGGAAATCTCATAATCCCTCCCATCCACCAACAACACCTCAAATTCTCTGGAAAAACGGTTACTCTCTTTCATGGCAAATACTTTTAAGGGTTAGGCTTTTTGTTCAATCATAGGTTCTTGTGTGGCCACCAAAGTTATGCCTAAGTCCACGCCCGTTAAAGCGCGGTATGCACTTCGATAGCCCTCTACCTTAGTTTCGATGAGATTGAGCCAGGTCTCTATGTCCTTGTCGTTCGTGCTGCTTGCTGAAGTTTCCAACAGTTCTATATCAATGAGGATGTCGCGGGCATTGGTAGCACACTCGAAGTGCGTTTCAAAGCGATTGACATCTGATGATTTCGTAGGTTCCTTTGAAACCAGCCGTTCGTACATGGCGGGGATGTAGTCGTAAGGCTCGTTGTATTGGGTAGGGATACCGATGGTTTCGCGAATGTCCCGAATGACGGCAAAAGCACCAACCGTCCAAACGATACCTGACAGGGTATTGTAATAATTCCGTCCGTAGTGGAAGTTGTCAAAGGACTTTTTGAGCAAGTTCATGGTACTGCGGATGGAGACCATAGTGGCACCGGAATTGGGAGAACCGGTGGTAGAAGCCTGAATGGCATCCTTGATACGCTGGTCTTTGTAGTACTGCAAAGCCAAGTAGATGAATTTGTGGAATTGCTGGTTGAAGGCCGTGTTCACGTTGGTTTCCAGACCCAGTTTGCGGCCATTGTCCAATACCCAGCCCAGGGCAGTGCGGTAAAGTGCTGTGCGATCACGAACCTTGGAGGCTGTGCCCATTTCCATCTGTCGGGTCATGGCCTCTAGTACCAAAGCCAGAAGGTCGTCTTTAGGACCGTCTATTGCAGAACCATTGGAAATGGGGAAACCACCGTTGTACGCGTATTCGTCCAGGATTTTACCCAAAATCTGGAATGTACCCATTCGCTCCATGTAAAAAAGCCAAACTACATCGGCGAGGAAGAGGCGTTTGGCGGTTCTGTAAATTCCATCTTTATTTTTAGGGGTATAAAAATGCCTTTGTCCTTTGAGGGTGACGTAGGAAGCCGGGAGACACCAGGTGGGAGGCCAGTTGTTCCTTTTTATCCAGCCTTCATCTAAAAAGTTACTTTCTAAAATAATTTTATGTGTGTAATTTGGTGCAGCACCTTGTGGTTGTCCTATATCACCTATAAAACCAAAATACTCTAGGAACATTTTTGTGATCTGGTCACTTTGCGAAACAATGGGAGCTATAAATTCATTACTTGAATATTCAGTACACTTAATTAAGGACAACATCACATCCGAGCAGGGTGGAAAAGCTACAGTAACGGCATCTTTTTCATTTAACCAGGCATCAAGTTTTTCTTTAAGGGTATTTTCAGCCTCCTCTGTGGCTAACGTTGGCACACTCTGAGCCGTGTTATTTTGAGCGACCAATAGTTTTTCGAGTATTTGGGTTAATCTTCCTAAATCACTTGGATTGTTTTTTTCAACAGGGTTGTCAACCTGAGGATTTGGTGCAGGTTGGCTTTCATTGCCTGCTGGTTTGCTTTTTTCGCTTGCCATAATATGAAAAGTTTTTAATGTCGTTAAGAAATGGAAATATTCATTAGCCAATCGCCCATCAGTGCATCCAATGCATCAGGGGGCAGGGTTTGTTTTTCCTTCATCATCCGAAATACAGCCAATTGCGCTGAGGGTCGCAACCCTTTCAAGTCCACGCTCTTAGTTATTAACCGCTGATTGAGGCGTTCTGGATGAATGGAAGCGAGGTCAAAAAGTCCCGTCAGCGGCTTTCCGCTGAGGGTTTGGAAGCGGGTTTGCATTAAGGCACGCGCCACGGAAGGCAACTGTTGGTGAGCTTCTTCCAGAATTTTTTGATTTTCCTGCGGGGCTAGGCTCAATGGATATAAGGCCAGCCAATCGCGCTCCCAATTGTCCCAAATCCCGGCACCCCATATTTGGCGGCACCATTCAAAGTTGAGTAGTACCCGCAGCCAGCCCGGCGGGTGAGGGTCAGTCCACGATACGCGGTACATCATTGAAGGGGGTAGCACTAGAATTTCACGGATGCCCCCCGCCGCTGCTATGCCAGAACATAGGAAAGCCCAGAAGTCCGGGCCTATTTCTGACATCCACAGGGCATAGTATTCTTGAATCTCTTTGCTTGCACCTCGCCTAGACAAGGCCGCTTTGACCATAGTTGGCAGGGTTGCTTTCAGCCCTAGCCTAACCATCACCTCATGGCCTGCCTCGTGGAGAATAGAGGTCAGGTTATGCTTCTCCAACAGCCGGGTATAGGGTATTTCAATCAAGCCTAACGGATTGGTAATGCCTCCCGGCATTTTTACACCTTCTCGAGCGATGGATGCACCGAACCCCCTATTGAGGCTAACCAATGGAGGCTCCACTACGCTTAGTGCAGGGTGTTTTCGCCTAATGGCATCCAGTGCAAGTATGTCGCACCCCTTCAACAAGCGCCCCACTGTAGGCATATGCCGCTGGGTGAGTACGTCCAAGAAAGTATCAAAGAACGAGTAGGCCTGCGTAAGGGTCACTTCCGATTGTCCGATTTGGTGCTGAAGGTAGCGAGCCCCTTTGATGCCCTTTTCCCAATCGCGCAGGTGGGTGCGGGCTGCTTGTTTAAGCTCTCCCGTAAGGTGTTGCTCCATGGTTTTCAAACGCCCCTCTATGGACTGCCACTGCGCAGGAGAAATATCTACCTGAGGCGGCAAGCCCACCATTTGGCGTAATCCCAATAGCCCATGTATCCGCTTGCGCAGCGCTTGGTAACTGCGGTGCAGGTCATGCCAACTGACTGACTTAGCAGCCTTATTCATAATCATTAGGCCTTTCGATCAATGACAATAACAATTTTTTGGATTTCCTCTCCGGGTCTTTCCTGAAGTCGAACTGTTCTCACGCCTTTATAGGCTTTAAAAGGAGGCGTTTGGCCGTTGTTTGGCTTGGTCATCATGGCGGATTTGACACCTACTTCAAAAGCCCGATTAGCTAGGCGGTTGGCCACCAACGGATCGCCTACATGGTCGCCGAAATGCTGGGCTGCAAATTCATAGGAACGCTGTATGCCTTGAGCCAGGCGCTCAAAAGCTTCTTGGTTTTGCTGTTCAGGGAAATTGGCGCTGATGCCGAAACGTCTTGCAAATCGGTTTGCCATACCCGCAGCATCCGGGGCCAGTGCACTAACCCCAGCCTTTAAAGCACCTTGCCAATTGTTCTGTATGCCTTTTAGTAGAGGTCCGCCAAAGGATTTGATGGCACTCAATGCAGTAGTGCCTCCTGGTACAAAACCTGCTGCTGCTTTTAACCCTTTGCCAATAAGACCTTTTAGAACTGGGTTTTTAGATACGAATCTTACCCCTTTCTTAAACAACCCTCCTAATTTTTTAAAAAAGTACTCCCTTTCCATATCATCCATAACCTGGTGGAGTGCCTCGTCCATTTCAAACTCAGATTCAAATTCGCGTTGGGCAATCTCGAAAAGTCGCTCTCCATAGCTCATTGGAAAATCTTCAAACTCGTATTCGTTTTCAAAATCGTTGTCGTTTTCATCGTATTCATATTCAAATTCTCCCTCCTCATAAGCATCATCATATACTTCTGTAGCCTCCAACTCGTGGTCTGTTCCATAATCTTCCTGAGTATCCATTTCCAACTCGAACTCCCGTTCGAGTTCAGACATGTCATATTGGTGTTTGTGTGCCATTTTATAGTTATTTTGTTTGTGTGAATAATCTTGTTACCGTGTTGGTGTCAACAAGTGCTTTCCGCACCACATCTCATCCTCTTGCCGAAGTTCCCGCCAGCGCAGTGGCCAATTCCAGGTTGTCCAAGCGTATGGGATGCCGTCCTCACGGCCAGTATAATGGCTCAAGACAATGCGTTCTTGGATGTGCAGCTCGCTGAATAGATAGCACCAGCGGGTATCCAGAGTTGGGCTGCGCCACAAGCGGTGCACGACTATCATTTTTTCTATAGGCATGGAATGGTATTTTAATGCCCCGAAAACGTTGCAATTTTAACCGCAAAAAAGGCCTCAAATACGCTCAAATGATGAAATCTGGCACTTTTCCCATGAAACCCGACTTTTAGATGATGAAACCAGGTGGCACTATTCCAACCCTAGCCTGGTTTTCAAGACTGACAGCTTATCCGACGTGATGGGGACTTCCTGGCCAGTGTCTAGGATAGCCACCATTACACCGTCCTGATCTCTTTGAAGACGGCATATTTTTTGGAGGTTGACGATATAAGAACGGTGGGTTTGGAGAAAATCAGCACTGTCCTCGGAAAGTAGCCGCAGGGTGTGCGCCAGGGTTTGGGTCACTATGATGGGGTTAGTTTGGCCATCTTTGAATACTTTGATGAAATTGGCACCATTACCACCGCCTTGGATAAGGATGATATCCCCTTTTTTCATCAGTTCAAATCCATTACCGGTACGGAAGGCTATTTTACGTTGGTTGGTTGGAACTGGCAATGCTTCTTTGCCTAAGGCTTCATCATTTTGTTCTCTCGCCTCATGGACTTCTAACAAAGACGTGGCTTGTAGGGATGCCTCATTAGTATCACCTGTCTGCCTCCGTAGAATGGCCAATGAACATGTGATGATTTCAGGGAAAAGAGAAAGCTGGATGATCAACATTCTGTTGCGCTTGCTCCACTCGCGCAGTTCGTCGGATCTCCATGTTGTTGCTTCGGGTAATAGCCCAACTACAGCCGCCGCCACCCCCCCCAGCAATAGGAATGCATTGCCCAACAGCAAAAATGAGGAGAAGAAACGGTCTTCCGGAAAACGCAGGTAGATGCGCAATACGAAAAAAAGTCCTAACACCCCAAGAAAACCGCGCAGCAGGCAGTCCACAGCTTTGATGTAAGTCCCTATCAATGGTACCCACACCGTCAACAGATGTAGCCCCTTTTCCACAGCGAGGCAAACCAATATGCCAAATATGCCTATTTGCACCATATCCTGGATAAAGGGGTAGGATGGGCGTCCTTTAAAAAGGGTGCCAACAAACAGCAAATATGAGATGGCGGCGGCGGAGAATAGCACAGATTCTCCTTGCTTAGACCATGTTACCAGATAGTAGGGCTGTATGCCAAAATAGCACAGTATGATCATCAGGAATAGGGCATACCGCCAGTAGATGCCGCGTAGTGGGCTTTGGGCGAAATAGGTTTGGGCTACGGCAAACGCAAGAAACAGTGCTGCGCCTCCTGTAAAGAATGCTGAGGGGTAGTACATCGGTTAATGAGGGTTTTAGTTGCTGCATAAGGTTAACTGCCTCTACCACCTAACATAGCCTTAGCTATTTTATCCATCAGTTTTTTTTGGAAATCGCAGCGGTTTCCGGAAAAAAGAAGTGGGATTAGAAAAACAAAGGGAAAATTTGGTTTCATGGCGTTTTTATTAGGAAAAGTGTTGCTTTCCGTTCTTCTGAATGATCAGAAGCAAATGTTGATACAAAATAAATGAAATATCAGGCTTGACACAATCCCATGAATATGGGACAACTCATTTCAAAAAAGCCTTAGCTATCGCTTCGGCTACGGAATGCACATGCAGCTTCTCGTAAATCCGCTTGATATGGGTGCGCACCGTTTCTATACTGATGCTGAGCTGGTCGGCCACCATTTTATAGCTGTTGCCAGAAGCAAGGCTGTTCAACACTTCCTGTTCCCTGGGAGATAGCTTGTCTAGTTCGGCATTTTTGGCAGGCTGGCGGGGGAATAACTCCAATACTTTTCGGGCAATACTGGAGGTCATTGGCGCGCCACCCTCATATACATCTTCTATCGCTTCGATGATCTTAGCCGGGGGCGTCTTTTTGAGCAAATAGCCGCTGGCTCCAGCGCAAACGGATTGAAAGACCTTTTCGTTGTCGTCGAAAACGGTAAGCATTAGTACGTCAACGCTTGGTCGAATCCGTTTGGCTAGTACCGTCCCCTCAATGCCGCTGCGCTCTGGCAGGTCTATGTCCATCAGTATCACATCGGGCACCAAGCGGCTGACTTCCTCTTCAATATTCAGGCAGTGCCCGAATGCTGCTAGCAAGTCAAATTGGGGCAGCCCCCCAATTAACACCTGAAGCGATTCGCGCAACGCTACATTGTCTTCATACAGTAGTATTCGTATCGGCATTGGCATCTTATATGGTGCAAATATGTCTATTACTAAAACAACAAAAAATCCCATAATAATGGGACAAAGCTTAGCATCTTAACAGGCTATCGATTCATTTTCTTCCATAAAATTTTTATGCTTGTCCCCTCTCCCACCCTGCTTTGCAATTCAAACTGAGCGCCCATTCGTTCGGCGCGTTGTTGCATGTTCCAAAGGCCATTGCCCCGTTTGATTTGCTGGCTATCAAACCCACATCCATTGTCGCGGATGTACAGCGTCAAATGCGAGCCTTCATCGCTCAATGTTACCCAAACATCAGCCGCTTGGCTATATTTTGCTGCATTGTTGATGGCTTCTTTGAACAACAAATAAAAATCTTTGCGCTGTTCCATGGGTAATTCCATATTGGAAATATCTCTACGGATATCAACATGAAGTGCTATGTCCTTGGCCTCTAGTATTTCAATGGCAAACTCTTTCATGCGTTGCAGTACCCGCTCCATATTGTCATTTTTGGGATTGACGCTCCATACAATATCGCTCATGGCTTCCATCACCTGACGCGATCGCTCCCCAATCAGACTGAAGCGCGCCCGGTCAATATCGGCCTGCAAACCGTGCAGTGCTGCTTCACTGAGGATGGATATACTACTCAAGGTGCTGCCCATCTCGTCGTGCAAATCCCGTGCTATGCGCAGGCGCAATTTTTCTTGCTTGAGCCGTTGAATTTCCCTGTAGCGGAAAAGTCCGTAAACAACACCAACAAAAAGCAATGCCATGAGTGTGTAAAACCACCAAGTGCGCCAATACGGCGGCGTGATGCGAATGGATAACGAATAAGGCGTTTCCTGCCAAAGTCCCTCCGCATTGGCTGCCGTAAACTGAAAGGTGTAATGCCCATGCGATAAATTGGGATAGGTGATGAAATTTTGGGTACCCAGATGAGTCCAGGCCGTATCTATGCCCAACATACGCACTTTGAACTGATTGAGTTGGGGGTTGGTATATTCTAGGGCGGCGAGGTTGAACTGCAAAGTGTTTTCTAAATAACTCAGCAAGATTGGACTATCTTTGTTTCCCTCCAATGATCCTTCCCAGGGTTGATCGTGAATTTTAAGCCCTGTCAATGCCAGACGTGGTGCCTGCCCCAACAAATGGACAGAATCGGGATGAAACACTTCAACCCCTTTTTTATGGGCAAACCAAAGCCGCCCCTCGCTGTCGTGCAATACGGCCCCCATGCGGTATTCGTTAGCGCCCAATCCTTGCTGTACTGTGTAATTGGTGAAACGCAAGGGGCGCTCGTTGGGGTCAAAAGTTACCAGCCCCTGGTTGGTACCTACCCACAAAGCCCCGTTTTTATCGCTGGTGATGGATTGTATGTATTGATTGGAAAAACCCGTTTGCTCGTTGATCAACTCGTACTGTAGGCTGTTTAAGTCAAAGCGAAAAAGCCCACGGGAGGTGCCTACCCACATGAGATCGTTCTTCACTTGTTCGTGAAAATAATTCACATCCCCTATTTCCTGAACCCGGATCAACTTTTCTAATCCATCTCCTTGTTGTTTCCATATTTGTATATAGTTATCTCCTCCCTGCCAAAGCCTGTTTTGGCTGTCATAACCGAGGGAATAAGTAGGTTGATCTGAAAAATTAATTTTGCTGAAATTTAGTAAATTCACAACCAACGCGCCTTGTATGCCTCCTATGTAAAGGCTGTTATCAAAGGCTAGTACATCCATATAAGCTGTAAAAGCTTCTGTAAAAAGCTTTCTTTCCCAGATATTTACTTTTTGATCATAAAAATATAGCCCACTAACAGAAACAGCCCAGAATTGATTGCGCTGATCCTTAATCAACTCGCTATATGGCAGTGCCTTCCAAGATTCTTCAATAATGTTATCTTGACATGTATTTATTTTAAAAAACTTTTTTTCACCAAGTAGCCAATACTCACAGCTATTTATTTCAAATATTCGATGAATAGGCTCCGAAAGCCCTTGTTCCTTCCCTATGTTATGAAATATTTTACTGACTAATGCCCCAAAATAAAGCCCTTCATCTTTCACACTTACCCACAACATTTGATTATCTGTTGCATACAAATTTTCTATGCTCCCTTCATAGCTTATTTCTTGAGCCTTTACTTTTGTCACAATACTTTGAACATTGCGAGAATCGGGGTTGTAGCTTAAAATCCTGCCCGAAAGGGTTCCTAATAACAACTCACTTCCTTTCGTTTGGAAGATAGCAGTCAACTCCTCTTCGTTGACTAGATGTTTAACATAAGGAGTCGAAGCTTCTGTGTAAAATTCTATCAGATGATTATCACTTAATATCCAAAGTTTATTATTTTTTCCGAGGTCTGGTATTACCTGTCTTACCTTACCATTATTAATATCATGTTTTTTCCGATGGATTAGCTTTCCTGCTTGATTAAAAGCAAAAACTTCAAAGCCAGATTGATATTCCCAAAAAGAAGCGTAGATATTTTTGACACTTCCATCCGGGAAAGTATCCACTGCATATCTTGCTGCCATTACACTATCAACTAACATAAGAGGTTGAGCAGTAAGATTTTGAACATCAAATTTAAGAAGCGCCTGATCAGAAGCTACCCAAAGAAAACGCTTCTGCTCCATAAAGAAAGCACAATGATGAAGGCTTTGAGCTTGACCTGATGATAAAACAAAGTGCTTAAAACTTCTTTGTTGACGATCATAGCAATTAACTGCCTGTTCTGTTGAAAACCAAATATTGGCTCTTTGATCTTCCCAAAAAGGGCTCTGAATATTTCCACCTTTAATGGCATTGGGATTAACAGGATCAGGCTTATAAACAGTGACTGTTTTGCCATCAAAGCAGTTCAAGCCATCTATAGAACTTATCCAAATGAGGCCATCCTGGTCTTGATATACAAAAGAATTGACTGGTTGGGAAAGGCCTGCTTCTACGCTAAGTTGATTAGCGAGGAACAAGCCTTGCCCAATTGCATTATATCCAATCGCCAGGAAAAATGAAATAATAAAAAAATTGAAAAAGCTGTTACCCATTCTTCCTAAAACCATCCAGCAGTTGAAATTCATTATTTGCAACTACCAAGCTAAGGATAATCAGTAAAATAATCCAAATTAATCTTTCTCTACCTGCTTTTTTCTTAGCATCTAATTCTAATCGTGCACTTGTTAAGCTAGATGCTAAAAGCCCCATAACAGCATGCAAAGGTTCACTACTTGGCCTCCAATATGGTGGACAAGAAGGGGTAAGAAGATAAGCTACTGCACCCGCTGTATTGTCTTCTTCGTTTAATACGGGAGTTGGCAGGGGGCTGGCAGAAAGTGCCCAATAAGAATTGGCTGTTGTTGAAGCACTGGATGGAGAATCGGGGTGAACAATTGCCAATGCTCGTTTGAAAAGTATTTTCCGATCACTCGTCGTCACCGGGGTTCGGACAGTAGAAGCTGATGATTCCAAATAATAGCGATAGTCGCCTGAAGCATCCCTTTCTCGATAGTAATAGTTGGTGCTATTAGCCAAGTAGTCACATATTTTAGCATCTAAAAAAGCCAATTGTATTTCAACAGTTGGGGTCAAAATCGGGTTAAGTCTAGTATCCGCATCGGCTGAGTCTGGTATGAAAACCGAACCTAAATTAATGGACCTTTCTATCTGTTCCAACTCACTAACATTAAAAGTGCTATCGTCGCCTCTAAGTTTTTCTATCAAGACTTCATCCGGATTTCTTCCAGGAAATCCATCTGTGGGGATAGTGATATGGGTAGGGCTGCCCCTCAATTTCCTAAAAACCGGACGAACCGGATTGGCATCATCACCACGTTGCCAATACAAAGGCAAACACCTGACTCTATTACTATCAAGCATTTGAACAATCAAGATGCCTCCAAAGATTGCACTTGAGGTAGCCAACTTACTCCATCTGTTGATGATGCCGGATTCAATTTCAAAAGAAAAAAGATTAACCATGGGGTAAAGGGTTTTATATAAAACGAATAATCAAATATATACCATAAATCGGGTATTCGGCAATCCCATAAATATGGGATACTAACCTCGAGCGTATGCTGGTCGTGCATCTAATTTCAGTATAAAGATTGACAGGTTAATGTGAATGTGGGACTTACCCTGCAAGATGAGTGTATTTATTTGACAGCCTGAGCGGCTTCACTTGAGGAGAAGGGGGGCTATAGAATGGAGAAAGAATGAAAGCGAAGCCTCCATCATTTATAATTCGAGCATCGTTGATCGGGTTTTAGATCAACGATGCTCGGTAGCTGATTTCAAAATTGGTTATCCCGCTTAGCCCTAGGGTAAGAACAAATCGGGAACTCAATTTTTCTGCGTCACTAAAACAGGCTATGCCTTAACGTCCGAACCAAACACGGAAGCGATATAATCCCGGTTGAGACGGGCGATATTTTCTATAGAAATCTCTTTCGGACATTCCGCTTCGCAAGCGGTTACATTAGAGCACATACCGAAGCCTTCCTCGTCCATTTGCTTTACCATCGCTTGTACGCGACGATGGCGCTCCACCTCTCCTTGAGGCAACAAGCCCAAATGGCTGACTTTTGCAGAAGTAAACAACATGGCAGAGGCATTCGGACAAGCAGCCACGCAAGCACCACAGCCGATACAAGCCGCTGCATCAAATGACTTCGCCGCCTCTTCTTTTTCAATAGGAATGGCGTTACCGTCTTGGGCTTGACCCGTATTTACAGAAATGTAGCCGCCTGCTTGTATGATACGGTCGAAGGCCGAGCGATCTACCACCAAGTCTTTTAACACAGGGAAAGCTTTTGCCCGGAAGGGCTCAATGACGATGGTATCGCCATTTTTGAAATGGCGCATGTGCAACTGGCAAGTCGTTGTCCCTTTCATTGGGCCGTGTGGCTGTCCATTGATCACCATGCTGCAAGTACCACAGATGCCTTCGCGGCAATCGTGTTCAAAAGCTACGGGTTCCTTCTTCTCAGCAATCAATTGCTCATTCAACACGTCGAGCATTTCCAAAAAAGACATGTGCTCGTTGGCCATCACTTCATATTGTTCAAAACGGCCTTTGTCTTTGTTGTTTTTTTGTCTCCAGATTTTTAATTTGAGTTTCAGTTCCATTTTTTTATGCAATTTATGGCAGCACGTCAGTGCCGCTTATGAAGCAATGGCTTTTTATTTGTAACTGCGGGATTTCAATTCGACTTCCTCAAAAATTAAAGGCTCTTTGTGTAAAATCGGCTCTTCTTCCCAACCCCGGTATTCCCAGGCAGCTACATAAGTATATTCCTCATCGTTGCGCAGGGCCTCCCCTTCCGGAGTCTGGTACTCCTCCCGGAAGTGCCCGCCGCAGGATTCATTGCGATTCAGCGCATCCAAGATCATCAGTTCCCCCATTTCCATAAAATCGGCTACCCGGTATGCTTTTTCTAGCTCAGGATTGTACTCATCGGTAGTACCCGGAATGAACACATCGCGGTAAAATTCTTCCCGCAAGTCAAGAACCATTTGCCGCGCTTTTTGTAGCCCCTCAGCGTTGCGCGCCATGCCGCAGTAGTCCCACATGATTTTGCCCAGTCGGCGATGGAAGCTCTCTACGGATTGGCTGCCTTTTACAGACATGAGTTGGTCAATGCGCTTTTGGGTAGCTTCAGCTGCCTGTAAGAACTCAGGCGCATTTGGATCAAACCGAGGGGTGCGAATATCGGCACTCAAAAACTGGCCGATTGTATATGGCAGCACAAAATACCCATCAGCAAGCCCCTGCATCAAAGCTGAGGCGCCTAGGCGGTTGGCGCCGTGATCGGAAAAGTTGCATTCTCCACAGGCGAACAGACCAGGAATATTGGTTTCCAAATTGTAATCCACCCAAAGCCCTCCCATGGTATAGTGCACTGCCGGGTAAATCTTCATCGGCAGCTTATAGGGATTTTCTCCAGTGATCTTTTCATACATTTCGAAGAGGTTGCCGTACTTTTCAGCAACAACTTCTTCGCCCAATTTTAGGATAGTAGCTTTATCTGGGTGGTGCAAGCCTTTGGCGTGGGCTTTAGATTTGCCATAGCGCTCGATCGCAGAAGCAAAATCGAGGTAAACAGCCAAACCGGTAGGCGCAACGCCCAGTCCCTCATCACAAGCCGTTTTAGCAGCTCGGGAAGCCACGTCGCGAGGTACCAGGTTGCCAAATGCGGGATAGCGGCGCTCCAGGAAGTAATCGCGGTCTTCTTCAGGGATGTCAACCCCTGTTTTGCGGCCTTCCCGGATGGCTTTGGCATCTTCCTGCTTTTTGGGTACCCATACCCGACCGTCGTTGCGCAGCGATTCTGACATGAGCGTCAGTTTAGACTGATAATCGCCAGATACGGGGATGCAAGTCGGGTGAATCTGCGTAAAACAAGGGTTGGCCATCAAAGCGCCCTGACGCACGGCTCGCCAAGCAGCAGTAACGTTGCACATCATCGCATTAGTGGACAAATAGAACACGTTGCCGTAACCTCCGGTAGCCAGTACTACACAATGGGCGGCATGGCGCTCCAACTCGCCTGTCAGTAAGTTTCTGGCTATAATGCCCCTGGCTTTTCCATCGATCAACACCACATCGAGCATTTCATGGCGGTTGTACATCTGCACGCTGCCCAGAGAAATTTGGCGCGACAGCGCCTGGTAAGCACCGATCAGCAATTGCTGCCCGGTTTGCCCCCTGGCATAAAAAGTACGGCTCACCTGCACCCCGCCAAACGAACGGTTTTCCAACAACCCGCCGTATTCGCGGGCAAATGGTACGCCCTGGGCTACAGCCTGATCTATGATGTCGGTACTCACTTCCGCCAAGCGGTGTACATTGGCTTCACGAGAGCGGTAATCGCCCCCTTTGATGGTATCATAAAACAAGCGATACACACTATCGCCGTCATTTTGGTAATTCTTTGCTGCATTGATACCGCCTTGAGCGGCTATACTATGCGCCCGGCGCGGGCTGTCGTGAAAAGTAAAGCACTTGACATTATAACCCAATTCGCCCAAAGTTGCCGCAGCCGAAGCGCCAGCAAGTCCTGACCCTACCACGATGATGTCTAGCCTTCTTTTATTATTTGGAGCCACCAAATTCATGTGCCCTTTGTAGCTGGTCCATTTATCAGCTAATGGGCCTTCCGGGATTTTGGCATCAAGCTTCATGTTATCGTTGATTTTTGATAATGTTCAGAAAAAGAATTAGTTGAGATACATCCAAACAGGTATAATGGCAAAGCCCAGTGGTACCAGAATGGCGTATGCCTTTCCCAAAAAGTGGATGAGGGGTGAATACTTCTTGTGGTTCAAGCCCAGGGTTTGGAAAGCACTCTGAAAGCCATGGTACAAGTGAAAAGCAATGACCAACATAGAAACCACGTAAAAAATCACGTAAAGCGGATTTTCATAAGCTAAAGCGACCAAGGTGTAAAGGTCTTTGACCGTTTCGCCGTCGTAAGTAGCCATACCTACATTGCCTATTTTCATTTGCAGCCAAAACTGGTACAAATGGATGAGGAGGAAAATAAAAATAATGGTTCCTAACCAGCCCATGCCGGAGGCAAAATTGCTGTTGGTGTTGACTGCCCGGGTCACTTTAACGGCGTAACGCGCATCTCCACGAGCAGCCCGGTTTTTGCGCCAGAGCGCCCAACCTTGGAAGGCATGGAGCAAAATGGATGCATACAACAAGTAGGAAATCGTTTTTATTAAAGGATTGGTCGTCATGAACTTCGCGTAAAGGTTGAATTTTTCACCCCCATCCCCTTCTAGCAACTGTAAATTGCCGATCAGGTGCATCACCAAGAACAGGATGAGAAACAACCCGGTCAAACTCATGATCACTTTTCGACCAATGGATGATGTTAAAAAATTAAAAAACCAATTCATGTTTCTCGTTTTTTACGTTTTGTATTTTTGCGCTCGCTTGGTAGCCCAGAAAAATTGACTACCTGATTTGTCCTTACTTTAGCTGACTAAATGGTTCTCTTTAAGCTTGTTCGCTACAATAAAGACATTGATTAATCGGGAAGTAATTTTTTGCACACTACCTTGGTATCGTAACCATGTGCAAAACTATCGTTTTAAGTGTATTAGCCCAACAAATGTTTGCATTTGAAAAGGCTCTTTTTTTATTTAGAATGATTCAAAATTAATTTATGTCTAGCGTTCCTGATTTTCAACATTTTCTCCATCTCTTCCCCGAAGTAGAATTGCCTTTTACCCTGGGTGAGCACGATCACCACACTTTTAGCATGCAAAATACCCCCATCAGCGGATCAATCATCCAAGAATATGTGCTGCCCATCGAGGAGGAAGACCCCGATGAGTTCACCGAATTTGTGGCCTGTCTAAAAATTCCAGCTACGAAGGATTTTCACGCCATCGTGTACTGGAAAGCAGCATTGATGGATTACCGCTATGTTTTAGCTACTTTCAACAAAAAGGGCGTCTTAATAGACAAGCTAGTGATAGCCGGAACCTTTTACCAGGATAAAGCGTTAACTTCCTCAGTGGCTAAAATAGATGAAGATTGGACAATTTATGTTGTGTCCGGCCAAAGTGTGGACTCCAGTTTTGACCCTTCCTCCAGTACCATCCGCCAATTTGAACTGCTACCAGAAGGACGAATTATCCAAAGTGATTACCAAAAAGAAGATTTAGACAAGGACTGGTTGCTTTCAGATGAATCCAATTAATTTGAATTTTGAACACCAAAAATGAAAAAAAGTAAAAAAACAAGCACCCCAAAAGGAAACAAACTCACCGCTGCTCAACTGAAAACCGAATTGCTCAAGTTTTTTCAGCACCACCCCAGAAAAAGTTACAACGCCAAACAATTGCTAGGCAAATTGAAAGTGCTGAACAACAGGGACGCCGCCCAACACGCACTGGATAAGCTGGTAGAAGAAAACCAGATTATTTCCGTAGGCGATTTCAAATACCAATTGAAAAAACAGTACGATGCTGCGCAAAACGACCAATACTATTTAGGCGTAGTAGATATGACCCGAACGGGCGACGCGTACATTGTCTCGGAACAATTGACCGATGATGTACACATCATTGCCCGCAACCTGAATACCGCCTTGAATGGCGATAAAGTAAAAATAAGGGTTTGGAAACCCCGCGGTGCTTCGCGCATGAAGGGCGAAGTACTCGAAATAGTAGAACGCGCCCGGGAGCACTTCATGGGTACGCTTTGGTTGTACCCCCGGCATGCGATTGTCAGTCTGGACACACATTTTCCTTTTGATATTGGCATTGATCTTGCAAATACCCTGGGCGCACAGGATGGAGACAAGGTAGTCGTAAAAATTGAAGAATGGACTTCCAGGCAGTTCAACCACCCGACCGGCGTTGTGACGTCTGTGCTGGGTAAAGCAGGCAGCCACGATATTGAGATGAAGTCTATCCTGATCAACAATGGCTTTGATCTGGACTTTGCGCCAAATACACTGCAAGAAGCCGAGCAATTACCCAGCCAAATTTCTACAGAGGAAATCGCCCGCAGACTGGATATGCGCGAGGTACCTACTTTCACCATCGACCCCGAAAATGCCCGCGACTTTGACGATGCCCTATCTTTGCGGTTTTTGGAAACAGGTGACAGTGAAGTGGGGGTACATATTGCAGATGTCACGCATTTTGTACAGCCCAATACCTTTTTGGACAAAGAGGCTTATAAACGTTCTACTTCTGTTTATCTGGTAGATCGAGTGTTGCCCATGCTCCCGGAGCGGCTTTCCAATGATTTGTGTTCCCTGCGCCCCAACGAAGATCGCCTGGCCTATTCCGCGATTTTCCGGTTCGACAAAAACGGGAAAATTACGCATCGGTGGTTTGGCCGAACGGTCATCCACTCCAATCGGCGCTTTACCTATCAGGAAGCTCAGGAAGTATTGGAAAACCATACGGGCGATTTTGCCGAAGAATTGCAATTCCTGAACCGATTGGCTATTCGCATGCGCAAACAACGTTTCAAACATGGTGCGATCAATTTTGAAACAGATGAGGTGCAGTTTAGATTGGATGAAGCAGGAACTCCCATCGAAGTATTCGTCAAAGAAAGAAAAGATGCCCACCTGCTCATCGAAGATTTCATGTTGTTGGCCAATCGGGAGGTTGCCACCTATATGGCGGAGAAAGGGAAAGAAGAAGAAATCCCCTTTGTTTACCGCGTTCACGACGAGCCGGATCCCGACAAAGTGATTGAGTTGGCTCGGTTTGCCCGGGAACTGGGTTTTCAAATGAACATTGGCACGCCCAAAGATATTGCTCATTCCTACAATAGGCTGGCCGAAGCCACTGAAGAAAATCCGGCTTTGAAATTGCTCGGACCAATCGCCATTCGGACCATGGCCAAGGCCGTTTATAGCTCAAACAATATTGGTCATTACGGTTTGGGATTTCAATACTATACCCATTTCACTTCGCCCATACGCCGTTATTCCGATGTGCTGGCCCATCGACTGCTGGATTGGAATTTGGGCAAGGATCAGGTGTACCGCGCCAACAAAGCCCATCTGGAGGAGCAATGCAAATACGTTTCCCAACAGGAACGCCGCGCCGCAGATGCGGAAAGAGAATCGGTGAAATACAAACAGGTAGAATACATGCAAAATCACCTGGGAGAGACCTTCCACGGTTTTATTTCCGGACTGATGGATCGCGGTTTCTTCGTCGAATTGGAAGGCAACCGGATTGAAGGCATGGTGCCCTTCGAAACCCTGAATGAACCGTTTGAAATCGGTGAATCCAGGCTCAAGCTGAAAGGCATATACAGTGGATTAGAGTATAAAATGGGTGATCCCGTAGAAGTCAGAATTACCCGTACTGATTTGACCCGCCGCCAAATAGAAATGGCCTGGATAAGGGATGAAGTAGCAGAAGCGTTAGCGGCCAATGTTCATGGCCGTGTAGCTGCCAAAAGAACGGATAGAAAGCGGCAAACAATAGCGACTGGCAGGCGCAGGAGAAAGGGTTAAAAGCAACCTAAGATCAATTTTAAACACAACATGAGGGCATAATGGACTTGTCTTTTGCCCTCATTTACCCATCCAGATTCTCCAAGTTCGCAATATCCTTTGGGGCTAGCCCCAACTTTTGAGCAATTTCTTCTTTGGACACTCCTACGCTGAGTAGCAGCCTGATGGCTTCAACTTGTTTGCGCAAGGCTTCCTCCTTTTGCCCGCGTTCTTCCTCCTTTTGCATGCGTTCTTCCTCTTGTTTGCGTAGAGCCTCCTCTTTCAAACTTTGCTCTAATGCCTTTTGACGCAGAGCTTCCTGTCTTTGTC
>CALMIR010000136.1 GCA_937864265.1 uncultured Saprospirales bacterium
ACCGAAATACACCAAGTCATTTTGATTTAAGCCATTTTTATTTTGCTCATAATATCGCATATCGCACTTTGGATATTTTCAACTCCCAGGGGCGTTGTTGCATGAATCGCGGGTAAGATGAAAATTGGGCTGGAGTTGTATCTTTGGTTTTACGACAAACTAAAAACGCAACGAGCCAGCCCATGTCAAAGGTAAAAAAGGATATCCGAACAACCGATAAAGCGAAGGTTAAATATCAAATTCTCAATTGGAGGGAATACAATCGGGCGTTAGTCAACCGAGGCGATATTACGATCTACTTTAATGACGAAGTACATGAGAATTGGTATAGCGATCTGCCCAATCAGAAAGGAGCATAAGAAGTTTATAGCGATCTGCGCATAGAGACCTTGTTGATGTTAAAAGTGGTGTTCAAACTGGCCTACCGACAGACACAAGGATTTGCTCAAAGCTTGCTGCGATTGATGGGGATAAAGGATTTGGATGTACCGAGCTATTCACAGATTTGCAGGCGCTCCATAAGTTTGGACATTGCGCCGTATTCGATTCCCAAGCAAGGCCCAATCGTAATTGCAATTGATTCGACAGGGCTTAAAATCTTTGGCGAAGGTGAGTGGAAAGTGAGAAAGCACGGGTACTCCAAACGTAGAACCTGGCGAAAACTGCACCTGGGAGTAGACCCCAAAACAGGCTACATACATTGCCACACACTGACCCTGAATGATATTGATGATGGCTCCCAATTGGAAGAATTGTTAGATCAGGTTGAAGAGGAGATAAAAGAAGCTTGTCTTGATGGGGCATATGATTATGAAAATTGTTGGGATGAGCTGGTGGGAAGAAAAATTAAACCCATAATCCCGCCGAGAGAAAATGCAGTGGAATGGTATTTAAAGAAGCCTGGTGATTATCCGGAATATCCACGAAATGCTGCCATTAATCGAATAGAAGAAGTCGGGAAAGAATCATGGAAAAAGGAAATGGGATATCACCGTAGAAGTTTATCGGAGACGGCAATGTTCAGATATAAAACGATCCATGGCAGTAAATTATATTCACGAAAATTTGATAGTCAGGAAATTGAGAACGATATCAAAATAAAGACTTTAAATGTCATGACAGCCCAAGGTATGCCCGTTTCCAAACCCAGAAAAACCGCTTAAATGAAATATAAATTAGCGGAAGCCATGCCTGGAGGATTCATGCAACAACGCCTTTCTTATATGTCCGCAACCGCACGGGGAAATGACCGGTGCGGTTGCGGAAAAGAAGGCCTGCTTCACGATTATCCTTTAACGGATAGAACCTTTATCAGCGTGAAAATGATGCCGAAGAGGATGGCTCCGCCGAAAAGGGCGATATAGATTATTTGTTTCTTTTTCAAGTATTTTCTAAATTCAGGATCCTTTTTCCAGCGAATGATTAGTAGTGCCGGCCCTAATATGGCAAAAGGAGGAAGGAAATACATCCAATAAACATCCCAAAATTGACGAAAAATTGGCGAAACAAGCTTAAGGACTAACATAATCATAATAATAGTCCAAAATATGAAAAAAATAAACTTGTATGGCTGACCTTTGGCCTTTTCTAAAGAATTCATATTCACTAGAGGTTTTGGTTTTTAATACAGTCATTAAGATTTTTTGTGCAGGTTGAATCATCTTGAGCCAAACTAATCATTGCTGCTCCCACGCAGACCACTCCGCATGGTACGCACCCTAAACCTGCAGAAAATAAGCAGCCAGACATAACCAAGGCGTATTTAGCACCTGCTAGAGTCATACAATTTGTATAATCCTGGTTACAATTTGCAATGTAGCTAGAATTGTTAAAGTAACTTATTACCCAATCCAATCTTTCGGACTCGGGAATGTTCCTAAATAGGTCATACGCTTCTATTGCCTGAACGACCAATCCTTCATATTCATCAACCAACTCCGCAGCCGAATTAAAACTCGTTGCCGATAAGTGAGCCTCAATATAATTGACGTCATAATGCTCCTCATCCACAGCCATTTAATTGGTTACTGAGGGTGTATTAGCGTCGGGCAAATATCCCCCCCCTCCTCTGATAAATGCAAATATTTTTAAA
>CALMIR010000137.1 GCA_937864265.1 uncultured Saprospirales bacterium
AAGGTCTGGCTCTTTTTTCTACTGGGAAAGATGGGGTTGGGTGGGGGGATACGTTTTCACAATGACTTGCACACTTTTGGGGCTGTACGCCTTACCTGCTTGGGTACTCTCGAAAAGGAAACGTACTGGCTTGTAGGCTTGACAATACATTTGCAAACTTTTCTGGAGTACTTCGCTGAGCATGACCACCCTGTCCTTTTTTCCTTTAGCACAGCGGATGAAAATCTGTTTCCTTTCCCAGCGGATATCCTCTATTTTGAGGTTCAATAGCTCGCTTAACCGTAAACCAGAGGAGTAAAGCGCAAACAAAATCGTGCGGTGTTTGAGGTTATCTGTCACATTAAGCATTCGAGCGACCTCCTCTTTGCTAAGGATTCTTGGCAAAGTAAAGGATTTTCTCGGCCTTTCAATAGCGATTTTTGCAAAATTAGCCCTACCCAATACTTTTTCGTAATAAAATTTGAGTGCGCTTACGGCAGTATTCAAAGTACTCTCTGATATACCGCTTTTGCTCAATTCCGTCAAATAGGCTACTACCGTTTCTGACGCTACTTGCTCAATAGCCACCTCGTCTTTTAGCCATTTTTTCCATTGTAATGCCTGACTGGTATAACTGCGGACGGTTTTCCAACTGTAACGCAACTGGATAAGCCGATTGCTGATTTGTTCGGCAAGCGGTCGGTCTTCCACCTTGAGCTTACTCAAAAAATACTGCTGCCGTTCTGATTCAGTATATTCCCGAGGTGCAATATGCGCCTGAAACCTAGGACGACGATCAATAACTTCCACACCTCGTTGGGCATATTGCTCTTTTAGGCGTATTATAATAGCCTCGTCATTGGGTATCAACCACCGCCTGAAATGCTTTTGATACGTTCTGTCGGGAACATCCTTCATTAATGATACATCAATGCCGTAACCTTTTAGTTCAACGGCAAGGAAGCCTTCTTCATCAGGTACCCGATAAAAGATGGCCTTTTTAGGGTTTTCATAGGCACCAATAATCAAGCGGAGTTGTTCCAATTGCCAGACAGTCCAACATTGCCACATCTCTTGCATTTGCTGAAGGGTTTCAAAACTGCCATATACCAACCATTGTTTTAAATCACTATTCCACCATGATTTTTTCAAGGACTTTACTTGCTGAATATACCGCTTCTCGTAGGGAATATTGACGATAAACACCTTTTTAGAAAATTGCACCGTTAGCTTGCCTACTTGCGTACGCAATATGTCTGAATCTGATATTGACCGCAATTCAGAAGGTTCAGAATGACGAGAAACACTTGATACCTGTTTCTCTATGGCGGTATGGAGTATTTGAGCACGGTCAGGCTCTACTGTGCCGCAATGGATGGAATTTTCTAAAGGCTTTTCAACTGTATAGGCAAGTTGTAAGGCCAAGAAGGCTTGCCAACACTCTTTATTGTAATCAATATACCAACAATGATGTGTTTTTGAAAACTTGCTCCCTGGCAAGGACTTTATCTTCTCGATCAACGTTTCGTGGTAAGGAAACTGTAAAGCAATGCACTGTTCATTTCGATGAAACAGCTGCTTGACCAATATGGAGGGAAGATGAAGTGTCACCTATGTTTGTTTGGTTTTATAGAGTTAACTGACAATTGCACAAAAATATCAAACTTTATCCAAAGCAACAAATTTTATTTTCACTCCACACAAAAAAGGCAAATAAATACAAGTCGGGCAATTCAACTTCAGAAGGCACGATTGGCTTTCTACCCGAGCTTGAATGTTAAGAAGAAACACCAACGACTGGGCGAAGGCCGGACTAGCAATACCTGAACTAAACCAGCCCTTGCCTTGTTTGCCCTAAAAGACAGTTTATGCTCGGATGAAAAATTGGCCCAACTTCTGCTTACCACTACTACTGCTGCCCCTTTTTTTACCCCTTTTAGCAAAGGCGCAATGGTCATCTGCGATCGCATTACCGGGTACAGGGAATGTCAATTGCCAGAGCCTGGCTGTTTTTCCCGATGGCCGCCTGTTGATGGGCGGCACTTTTGATGAATACCTGGTATTGGACGATCAAACCCTGACGGCCATTGGCAAAGCCGATGCTTTTTTGAGCGTTTTTTCAGCAAATGGTGAGGTACTTTGGACCTGGAGCGGCGGAGCTACCGAAAACGACGAAGTAACCCACGTCGCTATTGCGGCCAACGGCGATTTCCTGGCCTTTGGTAGCTTTTGGTTTGAGTTGCCGATTGCTGATACCCTGTTGTTGGCTGCACCGGGTACCAAGGCTTTGTTTTTGGCGCGTTTTGCCGGCGACGGCAACTTGCTTTGGGCGCAAAGCATGACGGGCATAGGCTTAAAAGGCAGCGCTGGTCTGGCGTTGGATGCAAACAACCAAATATGGATAGGCGGCCATTTTGAACAAAACCTTGCTATCGGCGAGCAAACGCTGGATTCGGGGCAATCAGATGGCAGCACCCATTTGTTTTTGGCCTTATTAGCGGATACCGGCACCCCAATATGGACAAGGCAGGCTGGCGGTACAGACGATACCCGCATGACTGCCCTCACGCTTTCTTCGCAAGGAGATGCCATTCTAGGTGGCTTTTTTAATGGGGTTACCCAAATCGGTGCCGAGACCTTCACGGCCAATACTTCCGATCGGGATGCTTTTTTAGCCCGCTACGACCAAGATGGGCAAGTCCTATGGGCAAAAAAAGCAGGCGGTGTCTTTGACGATGACCTCACTGCCTTATGGAGCGATGGGAATGGCCATTTTTATGCAGGCGGACAACTGGTGGGTGTGATGACTTTGAGTGAGCAGCTCAGCATCCAAAGCAGCAATGGAAACGGAGATTTTTTCCTGTTAAAATACCTGGAAGACGGCACGCCTCAAGCCGCCCGCGCTTTGGGCGGTACGCAGGCAGAGCAGGTCAGTTGCATCGCTATGGTGCAGGAAACCATCGTATTGGGGGGCTTGTTCAGCGGAGCGATGGCCTTCGATGGTTTCAGCGTCGATGCCGGGCTGGCTTTGAATGGCTTTGTGGCCGGATTCAATAGCGATCTGACGGTCAAATGGCTGGCTTTAGGGCAGAGCAGCAGCTTGGCCTTAATCCGCAGTCTGGCCGTGAGCACTGATCATTGCGTATATGCTGCCGGCAGCTATATCGATGACCTGAATTTAGGGGCAATCGCATTGAACGGCAGCAGCGCATCGGATGGCTTTCTGGCGCAAATCTGGAAAGGATTGACCCCAACAGCTGCGCCCATAAAAGCCTCCTCTAAGTGGCAATTCTGGCCGAATCCGGCTACTGATCGGGTTTTTATTCAGGGTTTGGAAAAAACCGAACCGTATTTTTTGATGAATGCCTATGGTACTGTGGTCAAAAACGGGCTTGTTGCGGATCATCTCTACCTCGGCGATCTGCCTGGCGGCATTTATTTTTTGGTAATTGAGAATAAGGTAGAAAGGATTTTGTTGGGGAGGTGAGAGTGGGGCGATAGGCAGTGCTTTTCCCGCCTCCGTTGTCGTCGGGCAAGGAGCAATCGAGGAATCGAAGTGTGAATAGAACTAAGCCTAGCCATCCCCAAACTTAATTTTGGATGCTTGTTTAGCCCCCAATAACTTAGTGTCTTCCCGCCCGGCCTGTCCGAATGGACTACGTCCAGGCGGAACGATCCGGTCGGACGGGAGTGTTGCAAACCACACCCTCACCCAACTTGCTTTTGAACACAGTTCATCCTCAGAAACCAGCTTCAAGCCAAGCCATTCAAATCCTCAAACCACAACTCCATCCGCCCATCCGGCTCTCCGCTGTAATTGATGGTAATTTCTTCGCCTGCGGCAATGGGTTTTAGTGCGTAAATATCCAGGATATGGTTTTCATAATCGGCCTGATACCAGGCATTGGGCGAGAAAGCATGGTTGTAGAGCGAACCAAAGCCAAGAATAAGGGCGCAAAATTCGTCGTCGTGTCCCCAAATAAAATAGTAGTCGTGCAATTTTGATTGATCTAAAAAAGTTTTTTCTGCACCGGGCAGCACCAAAACAGGGCAGGTTTCGATCAAAGTGCCTTCGGCTATGGGGGCAGCCGTGAAAACGCCGCGGCCACCCAAAGAGCTGTAAGCAATGAAAAGAGAAGGAACAGCTTGCATGGGCCACATTCAAATTGTTGGCTTAAAGCTGGCAGATTTCCCGGAAAAAACAATATCTTTATCGAATTAATTATCAAAAGAAAGTGACTGAAGCCCAAATTCTCGAAGACATCAAGCGCAGCGTTGGTAATGGCGATCTGGAAAATGCCTGGAAATTGCTCAACAAGCTGTTGGATAGCGACGTTAAATTCAAGAACTTGGAAGAGGAAGCGCTCCCTTTGCAGGCGCAATTCAATAAAGCCAAAAGGGACGAGATACAGGGCCTCCTTTCCGACGATAAAATTCGACTGAACTTCAATACGGCTACTCAGCAATTGCTGTATTTGGTGGGCAAGGTCGAACGGGGTGAACTGGAAGCAGCGGCATACTCGGAAATTGGCAAAGGCTCTAAGAACGCGCCCAAATGGCTTTACCCGGTAATGGGACTTGCGTTGGTGGGAGTAGTGGCTCTGGTGTGGTTCTTTTTTGTCAAAACGAAACAGGAACCGGAAATTCCGATTACCAGTTCTAATTGCCCGCAATTTGAGATGCCGGAATCGTTCAACATCCTGCTGCTGCCCTTCCGAGCGCTCAACGAGAACAACCTAAAACCGCATATCGCCATCAGCGAACGCCTGTCGATTTTAAAAGACCAGTTTCAAATCAACTGCGGCATCAAATTTTACAACCTGGACGAAGACAATCCAAATGCTTATCCGGCAACAGGCGACGAAGCCGGAGCAATCGGAGCGGGCTGCGCAGCGAAATTGATCATTTGGGGTACGGCAGAGCAAACGCCTAATAATGCCATCATTCAAACCCGCTACCGTTTCCTCAACTTGGGTGAAAAATTGGAGTTGACCAAAATTGCGGCGGCCAGCGCTTCAGAAATTGATACCGTAACAACTATTTCCAGCATCACAACCGAAGGCTTGCTGACGGAAAACATCGAAGAAAGCATCAAGCTGATTTTCGGATTGGTAGCCCATGAATCAGGCAAATCGGAGGTCGCAATTGATATGTTGGAGCAATTTTCCACGGAAGATTCTTCTACGGTTTTGCTAAAAGGGATGGTACTGGCAGAAGAATACCTGAATACCGATCAGCAGGAAAAGGCCATTGAGTCCTACAACCAGGTTATTGAATGGCACCCTAATTATGGCTTGGCCCGCAACAACAGAGGTATGCTGTATTATGCCAAAGCGCGCTACGCAGAGGCCGCCAGCGATCTGGACGTAGCTTTAAAGCACGATTCCTTGAATACCCTGCTCTGGCAATCCCAGGCAGATGCTTATTTCAAAACCGAGCAATACACTAAAGCGAAAGAAAACCTGCTGAGATTGCAACAAATAAAGCCCGAACTGCGCAGCCAGGCTAATGAGCAGTTGAGGGTAATCGACAAAAAAATAGCAGAAGAAGAGGAAGTCAAAAATCAGGCCGAGAAAAGGCTTATTGCCAACCCCAATGATGTTAAAGCGATGGAGCTAAAAGCCACTTCCAGCGTAAAATTGGCCGAATTTCAGGATGCCGTTAGTTCCTCGGAAGCCATCTTGCGTCGCGATCCCGATAATGCCAATGCTTTTGCTCAGTTGATTATTACCTACCACACCCAGGGCAATATGGACAAAGTGGATGAAACGGTAAAACGAGCCAACGCCGCTGGGGTGAAAACAGAAAGCCTGAACCAATTATTGCCATTCAAAATCAACAATTTACCCATTATTTCCAAGGTCAAACTGATTGACTAATGGCTTTGACAAAACCAATCTGTCTGGTTTTTGTTTTTTAACAACAATGAACTACAAACGATAAAACAAATTTCAATATGATTTCAAAGAAAATGGAGGCCGCACTGAACGAGCAAATTGAAATGGAAGGTTATGCCTCTTTTTTGTACTTGTCGATGGCCACATGGTGCGACAATGAGGGCTTATTGGGCTGTGCCAAATTCATGCAGCGCCAGTCGGAAGAAGAGCGCATGCACATGCTCAAATTATTCAGTTACCTCAGCGATGTGGACGCTTTTGCCATCACCCCGGCCATCAAACAACCACCTATTCGATTTGAATCAGTAATTGCCATGTTCGAACAAGTGTATGAGCATGAGCAAAAGGTGACCCAATCGATCAATGAATTGGTCGCGCTCAGTTATGACGAAAAGGACCACGCTACCCACAATTTTTTGCAGTGGTATGTAGCCGAACAGCGCGAGGAAGAATCCTTGATGCGCACCATTATGGATCGGATCAAATTGATAGGTGCGGGGGCGCATTCGCTCTACTACATTGATAAAGAAGTGGAGAAAATTAATTTATCTACGGCTGCTGCTGAGGAAGGCGCCTAAAAAAATTTGGCTGACTTTTATAAATCCCCATAGCAATGGCAGATGATATTTTAGATCATTTTGGCACATTCGATGATACAGGAGAGATCGTCGCAGCCCGCTTTTTCAACTTCGAGTCGGATGCCCGGATGTATGGGGCGCATTTAAAAGAAGCAGGCATTCCTTTTTTTATCAGCAATGCCAATACCAGTGCTGCCATGCCGCTGACCAGTATGGGTGGGGTAGGGCTGCATGTGAGAGAAATAGATTTAGCTGCCGTAGCGGCTTTATTCAAAGAAATGGATGCTCTCTTGGAAGTGGATAAGCTGGATGATTCCTATCACGATGCCGATGAAGAAGACATTGCATACTTGCAGGCTGCTCATGCCGAGGAAGAAGCCAAAAAAAGGAATTGGGCCTATATTGTGGTGCTGATCTTTTTCATCCTGCTCATCATTCGCACTTTTTTAAAAGTCACCCGCGAATTTTGGGATTTTTAGCCCACTTTTGCAGCTCAATTAAGCAAAGCCTATCATGCAGCCCAATAGAATTGTGCAAGTAATTCAGCAAAAACAGCGCAATCTGCTGAATGTTTACTTTACGGCAGGTTATCCCGCCTTGAACGATACCGAAACCATCATTCTGAGCCTGGAGAAAGCTGGCGTTGACTTGGTCGAGGTAGGCATGCCCTATTCCGACCCGCTGGCAGATGGGCCTACCATTCAGCAAAGCGGCCAACAAGCCATTCAAAACGGTATGACTTTGCCCTTGCTTTTTGAGCAAATCCAATCCTTGCGCCGCCATTCCTCTATTCCACTTATGCTCATGGGCTATTACAATCAGGTGATGCAATACGGCGAGGCTGCCTTTATCAAGCGCTGCACCCAAGTGGGTATTGATGGACTGATTTTACCTGATTTGCCCCTAGATGAATACGAAACAGGGTTAAAACCACTGGTAGAAGCTGCCAATCTGGCTATCGCCTTCCTCATCACCCCTCAAACGCCCCTGGAACGCATCCACCGCGTTGACGCCTTGAGCCAGGGCTTTATCTACATGGTGTCCAGCGCCTCTATCACTGGAACACAAGCCGGCCTCTCTGAATCGCAATTGGCCTATTTTGAAAAAATCAATGCTTTGAACCTGAAAACACCGCGCCTCATTGGCTTTGGCATCCACAACCGGGAAACTTTTGCGACCGCTTGCCAATATGCGCAGGGAGCTATTGTTGGCAGTGCATACATCCGCACCCTAGAGCAGGCTGCTGATATCGAAACGGCTACCCAGGATTTTATCAGCGGGCTGCGGCTATGAGTGGGTGTGGGTGGTGTGGGTGTGCGGAATGTGGGTGTGTTTCAACACTGAGAACACTCCCGTCCGACCGGATCGTTCCGCCTGGACGTAGTCCATTCGGACAGGCCGGGCGGGAAGGTAGTAAGGCACTAAGAAGTTGGAAAAACTGGACGTAATTTCGATCTTTCAAATTCCCACCCACAAAGAATGGCCTATTCCGTGCCTGCGCAGCGTTAAGAACTGTATTGAGGCTTGACTTTTTGGTCCTTTTGTGTCAAGACAAAAGGACAGAGGGCTTAGAAGTGTTATGGAGGGTGTTTCCTTTCATTGCCAATCGCTACTTGGGCGAAGGGCTGGCCTATTCCGCCCTAATACAGTTTAGCGGAGTAGGGACGAAAAAAACGTCAAAAAGTGGGTATTGTACGAGCCAAAACGGACTACTGGCAGCATATAAAAATTCAATAATCGGCTACACCAAACTAAAGCACCCAACCCTAGAGGCGAGTTTAGCCACTTTAGTTTTTTTCGTGCCTGCGCAGCGTTAAGAACTGTATTGAGGCTTGACTTTTTGGTCCTTTTGT
>CALMIR010000138.1 GCA_937864265.1 uncultured Saprospirales bacterium
TGAGTGTGGGTGTGGTTTGCAACACTAAGAACACTGAGAGAGTAAGGGAGTAAGAGGGGGTGAAGGGTTTGTAAAACCGGAAGAGGAAGAGGGTGAGAGTGTGGGTATTTGGCAACACTTAGAATACTAATTAGGTGTAGGCGGCTGATTCGTCTCTTAGATTCGCCGGGGACGGGCAAGAATCATACATTCGAAATCAAAATGGCACTTTGGACGGCATTCAGTATTGGGCTTTTGGGTAGTTTGCACTGTGTAGGCATGTGTGGCCCCATTGCACTTTCGCTCCCCTATCAGGGGCAGCGCAAGTACCATTGGCATGCCGTATGGAATGTGACCCTATACAATATTGGCCGTGTTATCAGTTATAGCCTGTTAGGGCTGGTGATTGGCCTGTTTGGAAAAGGTTTCTTTTTGGCTGGTTTGCAATCCTGGCTGTCCATTGCAATTGGCATTTTCCTCCTGGTAGTTGCTCTTTTCTCGATTAATGTTGAGCAGCAACTGTTGCGCCTGAATTGGATGTTTCGCTTGAACCATTGGGTAAAAATACAATTGGGGCATCTGCTGCGCCAACCGGGGCATTTTAACCTACTGGGCATCGGTTTGCTCAATGGTTTGCTGCCTTGTGGCTTGGTATATGTAGCCATTGTCGGAGCGCTCAGTACTGGTAATTTTATAGATAGCAGCTTGTACATGATCGGCTTTGGCTTGGGCACGATCCCGCTGATGCTCAGTGCTGCCTTGGGTGCTCAGCTTATTGGATTAGGCTGGCGGAGACGCCTGCGCCGGGTTATGCCTTTTTTTCTTGTCGCTTTTGCCGTGCTTTTCCTACTTCGGGGCATGCAATTCGATGTACCTGTTGATTTTCGCTTCTGGCAAAATAGCCAAGAGGTGCCGCTTTGTCATTAGTGGCGGGGCTGTGGGTTGGGTTTTTCCCGCCCCATCCGCGTTCCTATACTAGACGTGATGGTACACGGATGATACGGATGACACTGATTCATACCGCATACTAACTTCGATATATTTCTTATTGCTCTTGTGCGAGATAGCGCTCCGCTGGAGCGCGTTGGCTGGGCTATATCTGGGCAACAAGGATGACACTCCGCTGGAGTGTTAGGGCTTGGGGCTATTCCGCGAAAATCCGTTCGATCCGCTCAATTCGCGTTCCTATATCGCACGTGATGGTACACGGATGATGCGGATGAACACGGAAGGTTCTTTCCGCGAAAATCCGTTCGATCCGCCACATCCGCGTTCCCATACTTGCATCCTCGGGGCTTAGCCGGGGCCATCCATCACCATCACCAGGCTCCGATTTCCAGCCCGATCAAAGGTTGCTAGTGTGATTTTGCCTTGTACTGCTACTGGCTTTTCCCACAAGGGCGATTTTAGCGTGGGTTCGCTTCCATCGGTTGTATAGCGAATGTCCAGTCCGGGAAAGGCCGTATTGGCATACAGCATACCCCCTTGTACCATAGCACCGGGGGGCGGTAATCGATAGTCAAACCCGCCTGACAAGTAGGCCAACTGATGGAGGGTAACCTGGCCGAGTGTGTTGGCAAATTGATTCCATGCTTTTTCACGGGCTGCATCGGAAGCTGTCAGATTAGACAGACTTGCCCATTGCGGCTGTGGCGACCAAGCTCGTTCGGCCAGCCCCATCATTTTGGGCAACATGTAATATTCCCACATCCCTTTTTCTACCAGGGTTTCGCTCCACAATTGTCCTTGTATGCCCAATATGTTTTTTTGCCCTTGTGGACTTAAAGACTGCATCGTTTGATAAAACGCTTGTACATCGAACACATTTCCCATCGGATCGACCTGAGTAGATTTGAAAATATCTTCGGGCACAAACGAATAAGCTTTCTTCGTATCCACAAATCCCCCCCAGTAATAGCCCGGCTCTTTGGGGTCTTTGTTGTAGGCCAGATCAAAATACAAATTGGTCACATTGCACCACACAATAGGATAGCCCGCGTTGGCTAGGCGATTGCCTAAGTCCTGATTGCCCCAAAGGTTGTTCCAAACAAATGGCACAAAGCCTTCTGCTACAAAATCGGGGTTGGGTACATAAACGCCCTGTTCGTTTTTTACCAGCGCTACTTCCTCCCAGCCGGCCAGGGTCAGGCCGTGTTTTTTCAACAGCTCGTTAAATCGGCTCAGGAAATAAACCGATAATGACAACTCTGTATTTAACTTTTGACAGGCGGGCGATTTTTCCCAAACACCTTGAGGTACCTCGTCGCCTCCGGTATGCACCAATTGTAAGGGCGCTCCGGCTTCTTCGTACATTTTTTTCATTTCAACCACCACCTTTTCTAAAAAAGCATAGGTGGATTCCTGGCAGACACAGATGACGTTGTCGGTATAATCCTGTACCGAGCGATATTCGGACTCATCCGATAAATCTTCCAACAGATACTGCGCGGCTTCGGCTTCTTTTCCTGCCCCTACCAGGTGTTGATAGCGGGTACGCATGGCTTTAATCGCTGCACGGGCATGGCCGGGCATGTCTATTTCCGGTATCACTTCGATGTGCCTATCCTTGGCGTAGCGCAATATTTCCAAAAAATCCTTTTTCGAATAGTATTGGTTGCTTTTCGGAAAAGGGCCTGACCCATATGCTGGATGGAGCATATTTTCTTCGGTCAGCGTATGGCCCCGTTTAGCACCAATTTCTACCAGTTCTGGCAAATCAGGAATTTCCAGCCGCCAGCCTTCGTCGTCGGTCAAGTGGAAATGGAAGCGGTTGAGTTTGAAATAAGCCATCGCATCCAATAATTTCAGGACGGAAGCTTTATCTTGAAAATTTCTGCCTACGTCGAAATGAATACCTCGATAGGCAAAGCGCGGTGCATCTTCGATGGATATGGCACCGATTGCTACCGATTCTTGTTGCTTGCCCCAGTTGTCAATGGGTATAAGTTGGATCAAGCTTTGTATGCCGTAAAAAACCGCAGCGGGCGTCGTTCCGCTGATTTGAATGGCTTCACCCTCTATGTTTAAGTGATAGGCATCTGTAGTAGCATCTTTTTTCAGGCCGCCAACTTCCAGCGTTGGCGATAGGCTCAGGCTGATCACCTTCGATTGTGCTGCCTTTTGTGGCGAAACGGCAGGTGCGTTTTTCAAAAATGGCTTTAGTGCCGATTGCAGGTATTCGGCTTCTTTTACCAGCCCGGCGGAAGGTATGATTTTCCAATCCGAAGCCAGATTTATCGTGCCAGACTTGCGTTGGAAGGCAAGCGGCGAAGGAATTAAAGGCAATAATTCGGTACTCGACAATAGCGTGAGGTCGGCGTTCTCCCGGAAAATATTACCTGAAGTGGGTATCGGCGTTAAATCGTCTGCATTTCGATTGATTTGACTGGCCTGGTCAAACGTTTTCAAGGTGTATTCGCCAAAAAGCTCCGGTTTCTTATCCTTTCCCGTTTCATCTTCAAAAACAATATAGACACCCGAAGGCGCTTCACCTTCTTTAATGATCCAAGCCTGGCATGTGTAAGCAAAATCAAAGGTTTCGCCGGGTAGCAATTCGGGAAAAAATGCGGTGGGTCGGATGCGGTACCAATCGCCACTGATCTGCTCCATCTGAATGGTGCTGTCCACTTCCGATTCAATGATCCGGCGGGGTGTTTGACTGAAGTAAATGGCCCAACCGCGATTGGGTAAAGGCTTGGCACTGTGATTGCTCAGCGTGAATTGGGCGCGAAATTTATTTTCCCCATCCAAGTTATTGCCGAGGTGCGCCCATTGGAGTTTCAGTTCAGCGCCAATAGGTTGCGCAGCTTCTTTGGAGGTAGATTGCGTGGTGCAAGACATGCAGGATGCGTATATGACAGCTAATAAGAGGAGGTGTTTCAATGTAAAAAAGGTTTTAGATAGTGTCCTGACAATAAATTTATATTTAGAGCAAAGTCATTGAATGACAAGAATGTAAAAAAGGCAGCATCGTTAGTGCTGGTCGTAACAGACAAAGATATACTGGGTAGTGTGCAAAAAATTACTTCCCAATTTATCAAAGTCCTTACCCTAGTGAACACCCTTAAAATGAACCGTTTAGCCCGCTAGGATAAGGACAAATTCGGGAACTAAATTTTCTGCGTTACTAAAACCAACCCGCATTTGGAAAACGGAATGGCCAAGGAATACTGAGTAGTATAAGGAGCAGACCAATCAGGTAATACCAAAAGGTTTTCCGAAATTTTCCGCTTGCATCAACTGTACGCTTGGCTTTGCTGTAGCCAATAGTGACAACAGCAATAGCAATCAGCATGGCGACCAGGTGTTCGAGGTTGTAAAAACGCAAAGTACTGTCTTTCATCACCTCAGCAGAAAACTCGCCCCAAGGCCCCATGAAATACAAAGCAAGCCCTAAAAGCAACTGAATGTGCAAAAAAACCATAGAAAAAAGCGCCGTTTTGCGGTCTCCATCTGTATAGGTTTTCCCTGATTTCCACTTGGAATAGGCCTTGAATATGGCCATAATCAGAAGCACAAGGACCACCCAACGCAATCCCGAGTGGGCGTGTTTTATCATTTCGTACATGTTAATTTGATTTTTGATCTGGCACAAAACTACACAACTTATTTTTATCTTGAGCCGCATCTTTATCCAACCAAAACAAATACCAATATGGGCATGCTACAAGTTGTCATCGGACTCATTTTCGTTTTGCTTCTCCTAAGCCTTCTCGCTACGACCATTATGGAGCTGATTGCTTCTTTGTTCGGCCTCAGGGGGCAAAACCTGGAAAAAGCGCTTAAAAATATGCTGGCTTCCAGTGATGTGGAACAGAAAATACTCCAGGCATTTCAATCCAATGCGCTTTACAAACAACTTTCTTTTCAGTACGGTAAAAACAGACAGGCACCCTCTTACCTGAGTTCTGATTCTTTTCAATCCATTTTGCTGGATGTGATTGCCAAAGGCGAAGGCTTGGATAACCTCAAAGCTCAAATCCAGGATTTGCCCGACGATGACCTGAAAAAGGTGCTCAACCAATTCCTGGACGAAGCAGACAACAAACTGGATGTTTTTAAAAAGAAGGTGGAAACCTGGTACAACGATGTGATGGACAGGGCTTCTGGATGGTACAAACGATATACCCAAAAAATACTCATCGGTGTAGGTTTCTTGATCGCTGTTGTATTCAATGCCGATACGCTGGCCATTTACGAACGCTTGGAATCTGATCCAGAAAGCCTGCAAGCCGTGGTGGATCTGGCTGAAGATTATGTGAATGGCGCAGATAATGAAAGTGTTGCACTGAGTACCTCGCCTGAATTGGCTCAATCCATTGATAAACTGGAAGGGCTGATCAACAATCAGATCGAAACGGTTAAATCGCCCTTAGGCTTGGGGTGGAAAAATATTGATTGGGCAGAGGTCGGCCCTTATGATGTGTTGACAACGCTGCTGGGCTGGATCGTTACGGCACTGGCCATTTCGCTGGGAGCGCCTTTCTGGTTTGACCTATTGCGCAAAATTGTGAACATCAGAAGTTCGGGCGCGAAACCGAATTGATGTTGCCCATCAGATCCCGCTGAAGTGTATCCACGTCGGCGGGATCATTGCGTTCGGATGAGATGAGCGCACGGCCAAACAAAACATGTTCTGTTAAAAGTTTGGTGGATTAACGCTTTTCGACTATTTTGCCTCAATTACCATCCAAACGCCCTTTATGAACAGGCCCTTCGCCTTGTTTGTGCTTTTATTTTTTTGCTTGGAAGCATGTCATTTCAAGAGCGAAAACAAAAATATGACCGTCGTTCCGCAGGTCGTAGAGGATTCCCTTTTTAGCCATTCAGACCAAACCATTTCCCAACTTGTCAGGAGGAATGGGAAGCTCAAGAATCAGCCTGTGCTAGATAAAATTTATACGCCCTGGCACTTGGATTCGCTACAGTTCCCCATAGTTGATGGTCAATTTATACAGGCATTGGAAAACAATCTACAGCTGCTGGAGTACCGAGCACAAGCGAAAAACCAACAAATAGGCGACCTCAGAGTAAGTATTGAAGATTTGAGGCAATGTATCCATATTCTTAAAAAATGGCAACATACGATCCCAATGGGCCTGGCATCCGATATGGAGGCATATCAAATATGGGGCGAAGACCGACGAGGCAATGTGCGATTTACGGCTTATTATACCCCGGTCATTGAAGTCGATCGACAACCTTCTTCTAACTATCGCTACCCCATTTACTCCCGCCCGTTGGAATGGGAAGGCCCTTTGCCGAGCAGAGCGGAGATAGACGGTCAAGGTGTGTTCAAAGGGCGGGGCTTGGAACTGGCCTATGCTTCCAATAAGCTGGATATTTATTTTATGCAGTTGCAAGGATCGGGTTTTGTCGAATACCCCAATGGCAAAAGAGAGCTTTTTGCCTATAATGGATCCAACAAATATCCTTACCGAAGCATTGAATCCTACATGAAAAACCGAGCAGATATCACCCTTGATAATTTCTCTGCCGCCTCCCTTCGAAAATTTTTCCGTCAAAACCCGGCTTTGCAAGACAGCATTCTTTTCCATAATCCTTCTTATACTTTTTTCAGCAAAAAAAAATCGGTGCCTAAAGGAGCTGGCAATGTGCCATTGACCGATTTCTACTCCTTGGCCGTCGATCGAAGATACATTCCATTGGGCAGTTGTTTGTTGGCAGATTTTCCCATTTACGACCAACAACATAAACGCGTCATTGGACATGAATTCCGCTTATTCGTAGCCCAGGATGTGGGCGGCGCTATCAAAGGGCCGGGGCATGTGGACACCTATATAGGCACAGGGGCTGAAGCGGAAAAAATAGCCGGGAGAATCAATTACTATGGCCGTATGTGGCTCCTACTTCCCAAAAAAGATAAAGCTGTACTGGTTTCGAATTGAGCTTGGCATGTATTTTAATTTTTATTCATGTATAAAGGATGAATAAAAAAGTGAAATAAACATTAAATATTTTTTTATATTAAAACTTATTTCTATGTTTGCACCATACTAATCCCCAGTTCTGAGCTTTGAGTTGGCTACTACAACATGAAACACTATTTCTAATTCTAATTTTAAACAAAAATGCACAACATCAACATCCACTCAAGCTGGCCCTTAGTGGGCCTAAATTTCTCTATCTGCGTCCTCTGTAGATTTACACTTCCACTTCATTTTTTCTTTCCACAAAAAGCACCTTGCTTTTACAGACAACCTGTGCCTGCTTTTTCAGGTATGCCTTAAGCAACTGTATTAGCATTTGAAGCAAAATCATTGATCTGGTGCAGGAATAACTGGAATGGGTTGATCATGGCCTATCCATAGGATATACCTATTGGCGCTATCCGGTATTTTCACGCACAAAAATTGTCAGCGAACGAATTTGCTTCGATTCAGCTTTTGTCTTCCATCGCCTTATGCTTCCCAAAAGCTTAACAATCCCAAACTAAACAAAATGGGTGGTTTTGTCCATTTGGATTGGCCTGTTTTCCAACAGGTCCTTTCCAGATTAGCCCATTTTATGTCTTAAAACTTCAAAACAATCCATTTTTTGTCAAAGGCTACTATGGCGCACCGTTGCCATAGCTGGCAAGCCTTTGTCTGTACACCAGATTTTTTTTAACCCGGGCAAAGCACCCCTGCTTTGCATGGCCATGCTATGCCCGCTATCGAACATATTTTTTTTCAACCACTACAAACTTAAACAAAATGGCACGCAACAACTCATCTAACAGAAAAGCAGAAAACATGATTTTGGTAATTCTATTCGCATTGGGCCTTACGGGTAGCATTTATCTTTTTGGCGGCTCTAAATCGCAGGCTGAACAGCCTGGCCAATATTTAGAGAACACCAGTTTGGTTGACCCCACTGCTTTGAATAGCTTGGAAACTGCGCAGTAAATCAGCACCTAAAGCAATGGCTGACTGAGACTGCTGTGCTATAGCTTTAGCACAGGGTAAGGCCATTTATTGGCAGTTTTTGGCAGGTAGGCGCATAAAAAAAGTTCGACTTTTTGACACAAGCTCGAATCAGGGCTTATTTTTGTGAAAAAAAACGCTTATCTTAGGGTGAAAAAAAACCTTTTGCCTTTTTGAAAGTTGTATCGCTTTGACTTAAACCTAGGGTTACAGATGAGAAACTTATTGGAAAAATCTGCTTTTGGTGTTTGCGATTATCTGGGCGACAAAATCGGTATAGCCTCCAGCCGGGTGCGGTTGTATTTTATTTATCTCTCTTTCGTAGCGTTTGGGTCACCTGTTATCTTTTACCTCTTTCTGGCTTTTTGGATCAACTTGCGCACCTACATTCGCAATAAAAAGTCTTTGATCTGGGAATGAATGCCGATAACAATCCTGCTCCAAGCATTAATATCCGCTGTTTTCCCCCCGCACAAATTGCCCTAATGCAACTGGATAATGCTGCAAATCCGGCTCATTTAAGTGGTAAAAAATCAAAGTTCCGCTAAAATTAGGCTGCTTTTGTACCCATTCATAAGCCTTTTGTAAATCTTCTACCGCAGGTTGTTCAACGCGCAACTGATCGCCCTCATTGAGATAGTGACCGCCCAGGTACAAGTTTTGGATCAATTCGTACTGGTTGTCCGACAGCTTTTTAATGCCCGATAGCGTATCCAATACGGCTAAATCAGATAAGTACAAAATGTGATTTAGTTCGCCAAGTCTGTAATCCAATACCCAGGAGAATACGGGCAAGGCCAAGTCCATAGGCAACGGATAAGCCGATTTAGCATCTAAATAAGGGACTGCTTTTTCCCAATTCATAATACTGTTGATTTCTGTTGGCGATTCAATATCGCCCATGTTGTAGCACATCAGGCTTACCTCGTCCACTGGCGGAACGCCTGTTTCTGTTGAGTACCGGAATTGGTGCAGGCGCAGGGTAGCCGATAAGGTTTCATCCCGCATCATTGCCTTGATTTGTTTCAAAAACTCAAAATAGGCTTTTTGGGTACTTGCTGTCCAGTCGCAGTCAAATTGGTAGGCTTGGGGAGTCAGGCCCTGCGCTTGGTTGATTTGCTGCAAATACGGCCACACTTTTTGAGCCAGATCCTTCGGTGAAATGCGGGCTTCAAAAGTGCGATTGGTAATAAAAACACAAGGAATAACTTCTATGCCTTTTGGAATGGCTGCTTCAAAGCGGATACTGGCCACAGGAATAGCCTGGCCGTTTTCTACATCTACATCCATGTATTTGACATAAAGCTGTTGGCAATCATTGACTTGTATGGCCTGCTGCTCTGTTGCTGAAAGTTGAAATGTGGAACGCCAGTAATAGAAAGCGGTAGTCTTCAAGGTTGGCGCCCTTCGGCAGTTGACTAATAGCAGTGCAAAGGCTAAAATAACCAATACAAGGTAACCGCACCTAAGCGTTTTAGTTCTCCAACCGATCATACCAATACCGTTTTAACAGCCAGGTTGTTACCACAAAAACAAGCACTGAAACCCATAAAGCATCTATTTTCCGAATAACCAAAAAGATGGGCATCACCACCAAAGTCATTTGCCATATTATTCCAATGACAACATTAAAGGCATCCCGCTTAAACGCTTTATTCGGTGAAAAATCCGGATCTTCAGCCATTACTTTTTCCCGTATGGGCTTCCAAAAACCCCAGGGTCGGGTCTTTTTATAGAAATTTTTCAAAACACTTTCCTCATCAGGCGGGGTCAACAAACAGCCCAACAGGCTACCCGCTAATGCGATGATTAACAGAAAAGGGAACTGCTCTATAGCCAGCATTTCGTAACCCAGTTGTTTGAAAATACCAGGCAATACAGCAACGCCAATCATGCCACTAAGCATGCCAAAGAAAAATCCATACCCATTGAAACGCCACCAGATCCATTTCAGCACATTGGAAGCTACATAGCTGCCGTACAATAGTCCAACGATCCAATCCGTCCTGGCTTGGATATTGCCCCCGGCCAAACCAAAAGCAATACCCACAATAACCAAGATGGCTGTTGTAAGGTAGCTCAGCCGAACATATCGCCTGGCAGGGGCATCGGGCTGGATGTATTTTTTGTAAATATCATTGACCACATAAGCAGACCCTGCATTGATAAAAGCTGCAAAAGTGGACATAAAAGCGGCTAAAAGCCCCGCCAGTAGCAAGCCCTTCAATCCAGGGCCAACGTATTCGCTGATGGAAAAAGGAAGCACTTTTTCAAAATCGAGTTGCCCTGTTTCAGGATGAAGCAGTTCCGTGCTGTCCATATACACCAATGCCAATACCGTTATACCGGCAATCATCAGGTAGCGGGGCAGTGTGAGCACCAGTGGCGTCAACCCAAACATCATAGCCGCCTCTTTTGGGGTGCGGGTAGAGAGTACTCTTTGCATATCATAGCTCGGTACCGGCCCTGCCAGGCTTGCCCAAATGCCTTTAAACAGCATGAGCATGAAGATGAAACCAAACAGAGAATAACCATCCTGCTCAATGCGCTCGTTGGCTGCCGGTATTAAGGCCGACCAGTCCAAATCCAGTTTCCAACCAAACCATAAATTGTCCCAATTATCCGGTACAGCAGCCATGATTTGGTCGTGGGTGGTAGCCGACATGGCAATGACGGCTATAACAAGACAAGTGATGGTCATAATGATAAATTGCATCACTTCAGTGCCCACTACGCTGTAAAAACCGCCTTTAATCGTATAAAAAGTAGTGATGCCAATGATCAATAAGGCGTAAGCATCTTCGCTGCTAATACCGATTCCGGCTAATTGCAGACTCAAATCCCAGGGCAAAAACTGGGTGGCAAATTTACCTATGCCCTCCACGAAATAGGCCATAAAGGCAATTACTATAATGACGGCAAATAATACCGTAATGACATGTGACCAACGACTGCCCTTGGAATTTCCAAACCTAAAGGTAATCCATTCTGCCCCTGTCAAAGCATTGGATCGCCTCAGCCAAATAGCCAGAAACACCATCATAAAGATTTGATTCCACACCGGCCAAAGCCAGGGAATCCAGGCGCTTTTCAGGCCGTAGATGTACATCCAGGTCACTGCTACCATAGTGCCAGAGACGTCAAACATACCAGAAGCGTTGGAAAGTCCCAGAAAATACCAGGGAATGTCATTTCCAGCCAAAAAGTACGTTTGGATATTTCTGGATGCTCGTTTGGAGAGCCAGTAACCTATCCCAATGGTGGCTATGAGATATGCTGTTATAATAGCAATATCTAGTAGTGCTAATTTCATAATCGAATCGGCTTTTCGTTTATTTTTGATACAACAGGGCGGAGGCATTGTTCCGCGCCACAATAATTTGCGAACCTAAAGCTGCCAAAGCTCGCACATCCCCCGTGATGTGAAACCCGCTTTCCCATTGAGGTAGATATTTCCATTGCCCTTGCCCCTGATTGAGCAACAACTGGCCGTAATTGGCATCCATACGGCCATGATTGGCGCGTACACGCTCCAGGTTGCCTGCCAGCAAAATATCTTGTTGCCCATCTTCATTGGCGTCTATTATCAAGATCGCATACACCGGGGAAGCTTGGGCCAACAAGGGCAAATCATGCCATTCCCATTTGCCATTGCCTTTATTCTCCAGCCAGCCCGTTTGAGCCAGCTCTGCTATCAAAGGTTTTTGATTGGCCAATACCGATTCACCCAGAATGGTTTCAATGGTGGCCCCGGCATAAGAAGCATAGTCATTGAATTGCTTTTTCATACCTGGTAATTGAACCAGCAACTCATCGCGGCTAACAGCCGGATAGCTTTTTCCCTGGATGTAATAGGTCAAAATGGGGTCTATCGCAGCATTCCCGTCATAATCGCCCGCATAAAGACGGGCAGGCTCCTCTGAGCTGACCTTCATCTGGTGGTTAAGCCCTTTATTGCCCGCAACGATGTCCTGGTCGCCGTCGCCGTCCAAGTCGCCGCTCGCTAAGGATAGCCACCAACCGCGAGATGGCGTTTCTAAAGCACGGCCACTGTTTTCAGTCAAACGTCCGGCTGAAAGCGTGAAAAAACGCAAAGGCATCCAATCTCCCGCCAAAACTAGGGTTTGCTCGTCTTCTAGCCACAATGCATCGGTTATCATGCCTGCTTTTTCGAGTTCCGGGGCAATTTCCTGGGTGACATTTTTAAAAACACCTTTGCCATCATTGAGCAGTAGGTAGCTATCCGGCGTTTCAGGATAGGCCCCTGGTACCAATCGGCCACCCACGAAAATATCCTTCGCCCCATCTGCATTGAAATCCGCTATTGCAACGCAGGCGCCGCTGCTGGGCATAGCAGGCAGGGCTTCTTTTACGCGAGTGAATTGGCCAGTGCCATTGTTGAGGTACAAACGATCCTGCAAAGCCAAATCTTTTGGTAAATAATCGTATCCGCCGCTAACAACATACAAGTCCAGATCGCCATCGCCATCGGCATCAAAAAAAGTGGCATCCACATCTTCCGCTATCATATCCTGTTTCAAGGCCGCTTGTTCGCTGCGTTGAAAATGTCCGGAGGCTGTACGCAAAAATAGCTCGCCAGCCTGGAGTTTGGCACCACCGATAAAAACATCCTCTAAACCGTCGCCATTTACATCGCCTGTCGCTAAGGCCGGGCCTTCCGTTGAATACATTTGCGGTAACAAAGCCTGCCGCTTGAAATCGACAACCGGGTTTTCCCGATGGCTAAAATTCAAGCTCTCGGCCAACTCCCGGTACAGCCCGATTGACGGCTTCCGGGGGGCTTGCTTGCCGGCTTGCTGCTCTATATTCAGCAACTGATTGGCTGCTACATTTTGTAAACTTTGTACTTGTCCGTCCGGCCAGGTAATCCGTATTTCTGCCACTTGGGTAGCATCGCCCAATCCGAAGTGCAGGGGTACATGCATGGAGGACTGAAAACCGCGATTGGGCAAAAACTCCTGTACGTTGATCTGATCGTTATAGTGCAATTCAACCCTTGCGCCTATGCCATTTTTATTGGAAGTATTAGGCATAGATAAACGGACTTGCAGGTAATTGCCTTTGGGGCTTCGGTTTTCATACACACAGGCCGGTTCGTTTACATTATTCAACACCAGATCGAGGTCGCCATCCTGGTCCAAATCGGCATAAGCAGCGCCATTGGTCAGCAGCAAGTCATCAAAGCCCCATGCCTCGGTCATCTTTTGAAAACTCAGATCGCGATTGTTTCTAAAAATATAATTCTTGGTTTTGGTGGATTCCATTTTAGCGATAATCTCCATCAATGCGGCGGAGGGTTCTTTGCGTACTTCTCTGATCCTTTGATCGGCGTAGTAACTCATAAAATCGCGATTGGTATAATCCCGCAAATAGCCATTGGATACAAATAGGTCTTTCCAGCCATCGTTATCAAAATCGGCAAACAAGGCCGACCAACTCCAGTCTGTGTTCGATACGCCAGCTAACTGACCTATTTCGCTGAAAGTGCCATCGCCGTTGTTCAATTGCAGCATATTGCGCATCACCTGATGGTAAAATCCATTGCGCAACATGGACTGGTATTTTTCATACTCATCTGGCCCATATAGCAGCTTCTGGCGGCGGTTGTCTTCGGGCAGCATATCCAATGCCATCACATCAGTCCAGCCGTCATTGTTGAAATCTGCAATATCCGATCCCATCGAGAAGTTGGGAATGTGACCAATGCGGTCTCGGAGCTCTTCCTGAAAGGTGCCATTGCCCTGGTTGATATACAGGTAATCTTCTTCGATGTAATCGTTAGAAACGTATAGATCCAGCCAGCCATCGCCGTTGAGGTCGGATGCGGCTATGCCCAGCCCGAATCCCAGCGGATTGTTCTTAATTCTTGCTGCTTTGGTCACATCTTGAAAATGCCCCCCGTCGTTGCGCAGCAGTTTATCCCCCGCCAGGGGGTCTTCCATTTTTTTGACAAAAGTGGCATCAAAGTTTTGGAAGTTTTGAGTAGAGTGATTGAGCAAATAACAATCCAGATCGCCATCCCGATCGTAATCGAAAAACAAGCTGTGGGTCGTATGGGCATAGTCGTCCAATCCACATGCAGCTGCATTTTCTTGGAAAGTCATATCGCCCTGATTCAAATACAACTCGTTGCGCCGCATATCATCCGCCCCCTCGCCAGAGTAGCACAAGTAAATATCCAGCCAGCCATCCGCGTTGATGTCCACCATACTGACTCCGGTTTTCCAAGCGCCTGCCCTGCCCTTCAGCCCTGCCTTTTCTGTAATGTCTTCAAAGCGCAAGTCGCCTTTGTTCAGGTACAAGGCATTGGATACCATATTGCCCGAAAAAAAAAGATCGGGTAAGCCATCGTTATTGATATCTCCAATTGCAACCCCGCCGCCGTTGTAGAAATATTCGTAGGACAGTACATTTAAAGCTTCCGATTCCGTCAGTTTATTCGCAAAGACAATACCAGTTTGCCGGGCATCCAGCCTTTCAAATTGGGTACTACTCTTTGTATCCTTCAGTTGGCTATCGGCATCTTTCTTACAGGCCGAAAAGCCTATCAAACCAGTAAAAATCATCAAAAACAAATGACCTCTCAATTGCATGTGGTTAAGGCTATTTTTATAATGAATGCTGAAAGTAAGGTTTTCCTTCAGAAATGTGCAAATGATTTGATTAATTTGTTGCTGAGAAAATTGTCACTCCATGAATAAAATAGGGCTATTCGTATTGGCCAGCCTATTTGCTATTAGCAGTAAATGCCAGCCACCTGTAGATTGGGTCAATCCTTTTATTGGCACTTCCAATTATGGTGCTACACATCCCGGGGCTGTTTTGCCGGCGGGCATGGCTTCGGTTGTCCCTTTTAATGTTGCCTATAAAAAAGGGGCGGAAAATGTCTATGAGAAAGACAGCGAATGGCATTCCAGAACCTATGTTCATGAAAACCGTTTTCTCACAGGTTTTGCCCATGTCAATCTAAGCGGTGTAGGCTGCCCCGAACTGGGAAGCATCCTGCTGATGCCAACTACCGGAGAACTGGAGTTTGATGCATCGCAATACGGCAGTACCTATCAGAATGAAACGGCCAGCCCTGGCTATTACCAATTAGAACTGGAAAAATACGGGATCGCGTGTGAAATGTCGGCCACATTGCGCAGTGGGGTAAGTCGTTACCGTTTTCCGGCAGGGCAAGCCAACGTGCTGCTCAACTTAGGGCTCGGCCTGACGAATGAAACAGGTGCCCAATTGCGGGTCGTTTCTGCGCAAGAAGTCGAAGGTTTTAAAATGATCGGCACCTTTTGCTACAATCCAGAAGATGTTCGGCCAGTCTATTTTGTCGCTCGCTTGAGCAAGCCTGCCCAACGATATGGCGCCTGGAAAAAAATGCCCAAATACGGCGATGTAGAAGGGGCATGGACCAAATACAACGACAAATACAAACCCTATGAGGGTTATACCCGAGAATTGGCGGGAGAGGACATAGGCGCTTGGTTTTCTTATGATCTTGAGGAAGCAGGGTATATTGAGGTCAAAGTAGGTATTTCCTACACCAGCATTGAAAATGCCCGGAAAAACCTGGATGCCGAACAACCCGGTTTCGATTTTGAGCAAACAGTTGAAAATGCCCGCAGCATCTGGAATGAGAAGTTGAGTCGCATTGCCGTTAAAGGCGGTTCCCAAGAGGATAAAATCATTTTTTATTCTGCTTTGTACCACACCCTCTTGCATCCCAATATCCTTCAAGATGTCAATGGCGATTACCCGGCTATGGAGGGCAATGCCATTTTAAATGCAAATGGGAAAAATCGCTATACGGTTTTCTCACTTTGGGACACCTATCGGAATGTACACCCTTTTTTGTCCCTCGTTTATCCAGAGCTCCAGTTGGACATGGTCCATAGCATGCTCGATATGTACCGCGAAAGCGGCTGGTTGCCCAAATGGGAATTGCTGGGCATGGAAACTGCTGTGATGGTGGGCGACCCGGCTACTCCGGTACTTGCCGATACTTACTTGCGGGGGCTGAAACAGTTTGATCTGGAATTGGCCTACGAGGCTGCCCGAAAAGCAGCTATGACTATGGAAAATAACCCACTCCGCCCAGGAAATTTGTATTACGACTCGCTGGGATACATCCCGGAGAACAGCCTGGCCAAAGTATGGGGAACGGTTTCTACCACATTGGAATACAATATTTCCGATTGGAATCTGGCACAAATGGCCAAAATATTGGGCAAAACCAGTGATTACGACTACTTTCTGCGCCGTTCTCAAAGCTACCGACAGTATTTTGATCCCGAAACAAAAATGCTGCGTCCCCTGATGGAAAATGGCCAGTGGTTGACGCCTTTCAACCCAGAAGCCGGAAAAAACTTTGAACCTGTAATTGGTTTTGTAGAAGGAAATGCCTGGCAGTACCGATTTTATGTGCCGCATGACATCCCGGGTATGATACAATTGATAGGCGGTGAGGAGGCTTTTTACCAAGCTTTAATGGCTTGCTTTGAAACCAATAACTACGATATGGCCAACGAACCTGACATCACGTATCCTTACCTATTCAATTATGTACCTAGAAAAGCCTACAAGACGCAAGAAACCGTGCGCCGGCTAATCCGTCAATACTACTACAACGGGCCTGCGGGCTTGCCAGGAAATGACGATACGGGAACCCTGTCTGTTTGGCTGCTTTTTAGCATGATGGGCCTCTACCCCGATTGTCCGGGCAATACACAATATGCCTTGACCAGCCCTGTTTTTGACGAGGTGAGCATTCAACTGGATACACGGTTTTATCCAGGCAAAGAACTGTCGATTACCAGTAGGAACAACCAAGGAGACAAAACACCTTACATCCAAAAGGTGTCTTGGAATGGCCAAGCCCTCCGCAGCTTTTTCATAGACCACCACCAATTGGTAAAAGGCGGGGAGTTGCTATTTGACTTGAAAGATACCCATTGAGACCTCCCTGGCATTGGTTGGGAAGCGATGCAATCGTTTAGGGCTGCACTTGTATCGATTTCTTAACAATCTGCCAATCCCCTTCTATGTTTTCTAAAGCATAAACGGCAACGAGCCATTTGCGGGGATAGCGCACCAAATTGACCGAAAACTGGACGGTAGCCTTTTGAGCTTCTAGCTGGAGTACCGTATTCAAGGTATTGAATTCTGCGGCATCATCTGCTAATTGCCGGGCTTCGACTTCCGTAACTGGGATAACCGAATAGCGCAAGTCGTAGAAATCACTTTCGTTCAGGCGATCGATGGCATCTGTTACCAGGGCATTGTCTCGATTAATAGATGGATTCTGCTTTACCAGGTATAAGGTACGGAGTTCGCCCCACTCCTGCATAAAAGCAGCCTCCATATCGGAATCATCCAGACAAAGCTTTAGGCAGGTCAGGACATCGGTGTGTTCGTTTTGTGCCAGAATGGCGCTTGAAGAGAGAAAAAGTGCCAGTAAAAGTGCGCTTAGTTTCATAATAGCTATTTTTTATAAAAACGCCTTTTTGTTTTTTTATTGTTCCAATACACTATAGCTATAAACTTGTTTTTTGAACACGATAGTTATTGTGTTAAATAGCATTATTCCCACTGATCGTAACTCAATGGAAATAATGCCTGCCGATTAGCCTATATCCCTTAGGCATTGACTTTGCCAAACACCCAGCCGATTACGCCGCCGGCTACGCAACCGATCACTGTGTTGGAAATTACGTCAATAGGCAGCCAATCCCAGCCGTATGCGATAAAAGTAGAGCCGAAGTAAATGCCTATCAATAAAACCATTAAAAAGGTGATCCAAGTAGCTGCTATCGCTCCAGCTCTAAAGGTTTTAACACCGAGTTTGTAAAGTAGAAGGGATAGGAGTAAACTTTGCAACAAACTGCCGACAATCCACCAAACAGGGTTCATTTCTTTCAAACAGGCAGCGTTTTCCTGTGCCCAAGCTTCCGTTTGTTTGCCCAGAATAAATTGGAAAATGATGGTGGCCAATACGATGCTGGTTACAGTGGCAGCTAATGTGCCAAAAATGACTTTCTTTTCCATGTTAAAGAGGTTATGTTGTGTTTAGAATGATGACTGATTAATTGGATGGTTCTGTGAGTTCGCTTTCGATAGTTGGTATGGTTTTTAAATAAGCCCATATCGCACTGACTTCTTCGTCCGAAAGCTGCGCGAAGCGTGGCATCTGCGGCTGGAGGATGTTTCCATCTTTCTTGATGCCGCCCTTTACCGCATCCATAAATTCTTGCTCTGTCCAGCTACCTATCCCAAATTCTTTGCTGGGAGTTAGGTTGGGAGATAATACCTTTTCAAAATTTTCATCAGGTACAGGGCATCCTCCACCAAAAAAGCGGGCTGATTCTTCTGGCTGGAAGTAGTTGTACATTTCAAAATTCTGAGAATGGCATACCCCACATTCGTACACATCAGTAGCCAGGTATCTGCCGTAGGCAACTTTATCCGTCATAGGTGGAGCTTGGATGGGTTGGCCGTCGTAAGGCAGGGGTTTAAACATGCCCAGTATGGCGAATATTTTGATCAAAGGCGAATTCAAGTAAGCGGGGGCTGGGTGTTGCGTCGCCGAAGCCTTTACAATATCTGCATCGGAACGCAGGTAGGCAATGATTGAAGCCAGCATTTCATCCGACATTTGGGGGTGGCACATCATGTTTCCGACATAACGTCCTTCCCTGTTAACACCTGTTCGCATCAAATAGGCCAACTCGCCATTGCTGTAATTCTTTATCCCATTTTCATGTTGAGTAATATTGGCCGACCACATTTCGCCGAAGGGGTCTTCTTTGCGATTGAACAACCGACCGCTCAACTTTCCGTCTTCGCCCAAATGGCAATGAGCGCAAACGGTTTCGACCAATTTTTTCCCCTGAGCTAAATTCATCGAATCCACAGGTAATTGAACCGATATATCCTGTACTGGAAATCGCTTCATGGGCGTGAGGTAGGCATAGGCCAATAAGATCAAAAGGGCTAAAACAATGACTCCTATTGCTATCCCGAGGCTTTTGAATACTTTTTTCATGGCTGCATCATCTTTTTAATTGTTACTCGGTCAGATGACGGCTTTAGCGCCACCTCAAATGACCGTTGCAAAGATGCAGCCGGATACAGCCCAGGCTATATCAATAATGTCGCAATCAATATCAATTTTGTCTTTTGAAGATAACTAGCTCATTATCAAAGTATTTCTCCAGGTGTTTTTCCAAAATGATCCCTGAAACACTTGATAAAATAAGCCGGCGAGCTGAATCCGCATAGGTAGGCGATCTCTGAAACGTTGGCCGCTTTTTGTTCGAGGAGTTGTTTGGCCCTTTCCAGCCTCATGTTGCGAATGATTTCATTCGGTGAAAAACCCGTTAAAGCGGAAAGTTTTCGGTGGAGTTGGCTTCTGCTCATGCCCACTTGTACACTCAATTCGACCACACTGAAATGTTCGTCATCCAAATTGGTTTCAATGCATTCCTTCACTTTTTGAAGAAATACACTATCCATACTTTCCGCTTTTACCTCGGTGGGCATAAAAGCGCTGAAAACTCGCCGATAATGAGATTGCAATTTTTGTCGTTGCTGGAGTAAATTGGACACCCTGATCTGAAGCTCCCGGCCATCAAAAGGTTTGACGAGATAATCATCCACGCCAATTTCCAGCCCTTCTAGTTTATCTTCTTGCCCAGCTCGGGCGGTAAGTATTATTATGGGTATGTGCGAGGTTTTATCATCCTGTTTCAAGTGCCTGCAAAATTCACGTCCATCCATTTCAGGCATCATAACATCACTAATAATCAAATCGGGTGTGATTTCCAATGCTTTTTCCAGGCCTTTTTTGCCGTCATAGGCAGTCCAAATCTGGTATTTTTCACTCAAAGTATCCTGAATATACTGACTGACATCCCTATTGTCTTCAACGATTAAAACGACAGGTCGTTGTTCTGTCGAAGGGAAAGGGCTACTCTTTTGTGGTTGAACCGTGTTCTGCTCGATGGGTACAAGTGGAGAAACTGGATGTGGAGAAATAGTCGATTCCAAATCATCCGTAGCATCTAATATTTCCTCTGGCTTGAAAAATGCCTTATTTATCGCTAAAGCGACTTCAAAAGTTGTCCCTTTATCTACCTCGCTCTGCACACTGATGCTGCCGCCGTGCAATTGGGTCAACTCTTTAGTGAGCGCCAAACCAATCCCGCTTCCTTCTTGAAGTTCAGAATAATGACTTTGGCCAAAACGTTCAAAAATAGCTTCTTTTTGATCCTCGCTGATGCCTATGCCGTTATCGCTGACCCACAATTTGGCAAAGTCAGTTTCTCGCTCCAAGGCAACGCTAATTTTACCGCCTTCACCTGTAAATTTAAAGGCATTGGAAATGAGGTTGACCAAGATTTTTTCTAAAACATCTTTATCGAAATAGCCGATGAAATCGCTTTGCGGGATGTTTACTTGAAAGTCCACCATTTGACGGGCGGCCAAACTCTCAAAAGAACCGGAAATAGTTCGCACCATTTGGCCTATATCCCCTTTTGCTGCTTTCAATTGGAGCTTGCCGCTTTCCAATTTGGATAAGTCCAGGAGTTGGTTCACCAAATTCAGCAATCGTTTGCCATTGCGGTGAATGATGCGATAGTATTTTTGTACATCACCTTTGAATGTACCATGCATCATTTGCTCGATGGGGCTTGTGATCAGGGTAAGGGGCGTTCGAAATTCATGGCTGATGTTGGCGAAGAAAGTGCTTTTTAGAGCATCCATCTCCCTTAGTTTTTCAGCTTCAGCATGTTCTAATTGAGCCATCACATCCGCTTTTTCGGCGGCCAACAGGACTTCCTTTTGACGGATTTTTTGACGGCTTCGTAGCCATTGAAGATAAATCAATAGTAGGCCAATTAAGAAAAGCGCCCCAGCAATCAAGTAGTTTTGCTTTTGCCGCGATTCGATCAACAAGCGTTCCTTCTTCTCGGTTTCATATTTGGTCTCTAATTCAGCAACGGCTCTGTTGTAGCGCTGAAGATTTAATTCTTTATCAATGGCCTCTAATTTGCGCTGATAAACCAAGGCTTGCTGGTAATCCTCTTGACTTTCGTACAAATCCGTCAATCCTTTATATACACTCCCTACGCCTTCCAGATTGCCACATGCCTTGCAAAGGGGTAGCGCCTGTTCAAACCATTCATGCGCTTCTGACCATTGCTTTTCCGATAAGTACAGATATCCCACATTCAGTGTTGTAAAACATACACCAAATCGATTCTCTGTCCGGTATTTTTCATAAGACAAGGCTGCTTTATACATCAATAAAGCACTATCTGTTGCACCAGCCAAATGAAAACTTACGCCTTTATTATTGTAAACAGCTCCTGTAACATCCTGATAATCGTTAGCAGTAGCCAGCGAAAGGGCTTTTTCTAAAAAAATTCGAGCCGAATCCGTTCCGTTGTATAGCCCTGCTAACACCAGATAATCTTTTGACAGTTCGTACCAAAGTCCTAGTTCTTCGTGCAAACTAATTGCCTGTAGCGCTCTTTTTACCCCCAAATCCTTTTTATTTTGGGCTCTATTGAGGTTAGCCAGATGGGTCAGTGTCAATGCGCGTAAGGTATCGTTCTTGCCTTGTTCGGCTTGGGAAAGGATGTTTAACAAAAGGTTGCTTGATTTTTCAAATTCCAGTTTTCTGGTATAAATGGCCCCTATTTGCAGGTCAATGTAGGGCAGGTAGCTAGGCTGGTATTGTTTGCAAAATAGTTTGAAATCTTCGCAAAAAAGCAGCGCGGAATCCAAGTGGTAGAAGTGGTAAAATTTTTCCAAGCTTTGGAAAGCCACCTTTTTTTCCCTAAACTCCGATGCTTCCTGATAGGACTTGATGAGTGGAATAGCTTGTTCTGGTTGCCCGAAAAGAGCAACAGGATATAACACGATAAACAATAGAAAATAACCGATGGTATTTTCTAAGAGTTGCTTCATGGGCGGTTGTTGGTTTCACGTCAAGTATCAAGGAGAAATGTACGCATAATCACTGAAATTCAGCGCTTTCCCTATGGGATAATTTTTTTCTGAATGTATTTGGAAATGAAAACAGCGGCTTATGGATTGTTTTCCATTCAGGAGGAAACATCATACTTCCAGGCTTTTTAAAAATAGCATCGTGTCAACGCCGTCCGCATAATCGAGAATAGTCGGCTGCTGCGCTTGGCCAAATGGAAGGGTCGGCAAGTGAAGTTGAGCTTCAGTAGCAAGCACGCACTGAATGGCAGCACTATTTTCCTGAAGCAGTTGATTCAGTGCTGCCAAATCATCGTAATATTCGAAATGCAAACAGGCAATAGGCGATGCAATGGCTGCATTTTCCGTTAGCAGGATACAACCGTTGGCCTTGAATTCGACTTTGTTCAAGAGCATCAAAGTGTATTGATAGTCAAAGTTGTTTTTGTAGCGATCGTTCAAAACGACGCTGTTGTATTCGTGCAAGGCCTCCAACAAGGGGTTGAAATCATAAGCTCTCGGCACATACAATTTGGAAACATTTCGGCAGCCCAATCCATAAAATTGAAAAATATCCTGCCCTAGCGCTATTAACGCTGCATGGGATTCTTTTCCCGTCAATACGGCTACTGCGTTTCTATTCTGGCGGATGATGTGGGGGTATTTTCCAAAATAAGCTTCAAAATAACGGGCTGAATTGTTGCTGCCAGTGGCAATTACGGCATCGAATGCCTGGAGGCGCTCCACGAAAGTGACGTAACCTGCTACAGCCGGGTCAAATTCCGTCATCATTTTAACAAGACTTGGCAGCAGATAGGGGTCTTTTTCGGAAAGCTTGATCTGGGCGCGATGGCCAGCTGCAAAAACACATAAAAAGTCGTGAAAGCCTACCAAAGGGATATTGCCTGCCATGACGAGTCCGACTGTTTTCGCTTGGGTGAGCTCAGGCACGTCATAACCATCTAGCCATTTTTCCAATTCCTGAATGTCTAAAAAATGCCCGGCAATGGCTTGTATGGCGAGAGCTTGGCTGTCGAGGGTAAACCAGGGATTGTTGAAAGCCGAGCGCTTCATGACGGCTTCTAGATAATCATTTTGTTCTTTCAGCTTTTGCCCAAGTTGGGCGAGTGCGGCTATTCTTTCTCGACGAGTCATATGGCAATCAGTCAATGCTGCTGCAAAGTACGGGATTCCTCCTGAAACTTGCGCAATTTCTGTACGATCTGAGCAACCGGACTTCAAAAAAGCCACTTGGATGTAACCAATTTTACAAGTTTACATTAATTAATGGCCCAAAAAGAGTTTCCTGCGCTAGAAGGCACCCTCGAATTCCAGATTGCCCACTACCCACCTGGTACTTACATGGCTCATTTACAAATCGGAGATACAGTACGGGAGTCGCGTTGTTTTGCGGTGGTGGATTAGGGTGTAGAGAGGGCATTATATCCATAGCTGTAGTCACATGCTAAAGTTCTATTAAACCATCGTCAGCATGAAAACATCTGCATCCCCGCTTATTTTTTTATCGTTACTACTCGGCCTGCTTCCAATCAACAGTCCATGCCAGGTTCGTTCCCTCATTTCTCTAGAAAACAAGCACTTAGTGCCGCATTTAGACAATGCTTTTTGGGTAGTGGCTCAGCAAGAAACACCCGTTTCTATAACGCAATTGAGTGCTACAATACAAATATATGGTGGGGAAGCAAGCCCTCTTGAAATCAAAGGCAGCAACACCCTATTTTTCATCCACCCGGATACAGTTGGTATGGTGGAAATAAGCATAGACTTAGGGGATACCATAGAGGTAAAAAGGCTGAGGGTGAAAACCATGGAAGCCAAAGGGTATTTGAGTAAACATACAGCAAATCAACCTGAACCCATTAAAAGCGGCGAATTCAATGCACAAAGCGGTATAGCAGCTATACTTGTTGATTATAATATTTGCGCGTCTTGCATAGTAGTTGGATATGAAGTAATTAGAATAAGCAGCCGAAACGAAGTAGAAAGAACCCTCAACATCGGCGCCAGATTCTCCGACGAAAGCGAGGAGATCATTCTCAAGGCGACATCGGGTGATTTGTTTATTTTTAGAAAAATTAAATACCGCTGCCCAGGAGACAGAAGCCCTCAAAGCCTAGATGACATGATTTTTGAAATTAAATGAAACAATGAATGGCAAAACGGATATTGAGCTTTTAACATTAAAGGAGGTCATTGAAGCAGGGCTTGGAAAAAGGCAGCAAATAGATTTTGACCTACTCCCCTAAGCCCCTTCTCCCCTATCCAATGCTTCCCGACGGGTATCCAAATAATGCCGCCAGCGATCCAGAGCGGCTTGAAAATCTTCCGGCAGTTCCGACTCGAAGTACATTTCTTTGCCCGTACGCGGATGGACAAAGCCCAGCGACTTGGCGTGCAGGGCGTGGCGAGGCATCACGGAAAAAGTATGCTCTACAAACTGCTTGTACTTACTAAAAACCGTGCCTTTCACGATGCGGTCGCCGCCATAGCGCTCATCGCTGAACAAAGGGTGGCCAATATGTTCCATGTGCACGCGTATCTGGTGGGTACGCCCGGTTTCTAGGTTGCACTGAATCAAACTCACATAGTAGAGCGGCTCCAGTACTTTGTAATGCGTAACCGCCCATTTTCCCATTTCCCCATTTGGAAAAGCAGCAAACCGCTGCCTAAAACGCGGATGCCGCCCAACGTGCGCCGTTACAGTGCCTTCTTTTTCCTCCGGCTCGCCCCACACCAAAGCCCAATAGGTGCGTTCGATGGTATGGTAATAAAATTGCTTGGCTAGGTGCGTCATGGCCAGTTCCGACTTGGCAATCAACAGCAAACCGGATGTGTTTTTATCAATACGGTGTACCAAACCCAGGCGATCCTGCATGTTGCCTTCCATCACAGGTAAACGCTGATGCCCAAAATGATAGGCCAAAGCATTGACCAGCGTATTCCGAAAATGCCCGATACCTGGATGTACCACCATCCCGGCCGGCTTGTGCAAAACGATCAAATCATCGTCTTCATATCGGATATCCAATGGGATATTTTGGGGTTCTACATGGCCACTCTCCCCATAAGGTTTTGGAATAATGATGGATATCTCATCCAGAGGCCTGATTTTGTAATTGGGCTTGATTTCGGCATTATTCACCAGAATAGCACCGGCTCGAATGGCATTCTGTACCCGGTTGCGCGAAGTACGCTCCAGTCGATCCATTAAAAACTTATCAATCCTGACAGAACCCTGCTTTTTGTCCACCTTGATGAGTTGGTAGTCAACATATTCGTCAGAACCTTCTTCTTCTTCTTCTATGTTATTGGACATTAGACCAGAAATTTGAAACCACCCGCCTCCCGCTTTCAGCGGAATTCGCCCGCCCGGCCCGTCCGACCGGAATCATCCGGGCGGGACGATCCCGCTGAGGCCGATACGCTCAGCGGGATCGGACGGGGGCAGGAAAACTTGAAACCAGAAAACCTCAACTAGCCTTCATAAATCCTACGCCTTTCCACCTTAGGCGGCAAAGGCCCCAGGCAAGCCAGCTTGATTTCAGCCATCGCACGCCCCGCTTTGGCACAGCCCAGCAAGTCATACCCATCCAGCCAAGCCGTTAGAAAACCCGACCAAAAAGCATCACCTGCACCGGTGGTATCCTTTACATCCACGGGACGAGTACCCAATCGGTGTCGCTCTGCCCGATCGGCGACCAAACAGCCATCGCCCCCCAAGGTGACACAAACAGCCCTTGCCCCCAGTTCGAGAAAATGATCGGCAGCTTCATTCGGTTCTTTTAACGGATGCCCGTACAAACGCTCCCAATCGACTTCGCTCACTTTTACCAAGCTGCCCTTTTGGCAATATTCCTGGACAATAGCTTGTGCTTTTGCCCTATCCGGCCAAATTTTTTGGGCATAATTCGCATCTATACTGAGCTGGCAGCCTGCTGTAAATGCTTGATGGGCTATGTTCAAAATGGTCGATTGGGCGGGCTCTAAGCTCAAGGCAAAACAGGTGGTATGAAACAATGAAACCTCCTGCCAATCTATCCCATCGAATTGATCCTCACTGATTTCTGCATCGGCACCACGGTAAGCTTCAAAATTAGAAACCTCCTTCGAACGTGTCACCAAAATCAGGGTTGTCGGCCGCCCTACCCTCCTGAGCAAAGAACCATTTACACCATAAGTTGTTATAAAATCCGTCAGGAAATCCCCCATATCATCATTCCCCAAAGTAGCCGCTAAGTAACCATTGTTGCCCAAGCGTACCATGTTCATCACCAAATTGGCCGGGCTACCTCCCATGAATTTTGTAAAATATTTAGCCTCGCTCAAATTTTCTACAAAATCGCTTGAAATAAAATCAATCAACAGTTCCCCAACAGAAATAATGGCTATATTTCGTTCTTGTCTTCGATTCATTAGCTGACATTTATTGCATCTAAAATCGAGCAAATATACACACGAAAAAAATAGTCTCATTATAAGTTAGGAGTAACTTCAAATTATACCCTAACTTCGGAAAAAGGAAATAAAAGTATCCATGAACCTTTCAGCCTTAAAAAGAACGGAGACCATTGCTCAGCTTTCCACTACCCCTTTCGATTTAGTGGTGATTGGAGGCGGCATTACAGGGGCAGGCATTGCACTCGATGCTGTCAGCAGGGGCTTGAAGACGGCACTGATCGATATGAAAGACTTTGCCTCTGGTACCAGCAGCAAATCCACCAAATTGATACACGGCGGACTTCGATACCTGAAACAACTGGAAATCAGTTTGGTAAGGGAGGTCGGTAGAGAAAGAGCTATTGTACATCGCTTGGCACCGCACTTGGTCAGCCCCGAAAAAATGCTGTTACCCCTGATCAAAGACGGCACTTATGGCGTGTGGAGTACCTCGCTGGGGCTATGGGTTTACGATGCATTGGCTGGTGTTCACGGTGCGGACAAAAGGCAAATCCTCGACAAGGAAGAAACCCTAAAAAAAGAACCGCTGCTACAAAGCAGGGCGGACATTTTAACTGGCAGTGGCTTTTATGCCGAATACCGCACAGACGATGCCCGGCTTACCATAGAAAACATCAAAACGGCGGCACAGCGCGGCGCGATTTGCCTGAACTACATCAAAGCTTCCAATTTTATTTACGAAAATGATGAAATAACTGGCATCCATTGCGAGGACATCTTTAGCGGCCAGACATTTGCCTTGCGCAGTCGTTTGGTGGTAAACGCCGCAGGCCCCTGGGTGGACGAATTGCGGAGCAAAGACCAAGTTCTGGAGGGCAAGCGGGTTTTCCATTCCAAAGGCGTACATATTGTCGTACCCCGTTCCAAATTTCCAGTTAGGCAAGCCGTCTATTTTGACGTAGCCGATGGTCGTATGATTTTTGCCATTCCCCGTCAGCGAGTCACCTACATTGGTACCACCGATACGCCTTATGAAGGCAATTTGAGCCAAATACCCATTTTAAAATCGGATGTCCAGTACTTGTTAAATGCCGTCAATGCGATGTTTCCACAATTGGCACTGCAATTGGAAGACGTGGAATCGGCTTGGGCCGGATTGCGGCCACTCATTTACGAAAGTGGCAAATCAGCTTCCGAAATGTCCAGAAAAGATGAAATTTTTGAGTCGGATCGTGGCTTGATATCCATCGCCGGGGGCAAACTGACTGGCTATCGAAAAATGGCGGAGCGTATCTGCACTCGAGCCGTAGAAAAATTGGGAAAAGGTGCTACGCATAGTTCGACGGATCAAATCGAATTGGTAGGCGGCCCATTTGCCAACGCAAAAGAAGTCAAAGCTTATGTCCTTCAATTGAGCAATCGACTGAACCATTTCAATTTTCCTGAACAGACAGCCGAATACCTGGTCGCCAACTACGGTCGCCAAAGTGACATCATTTTGGATAAAATGCCCGTATTTCAAACTGATCCGAAAATCGCCCTGGCTCGTGCCGAAGCCTGGTTCTGTATTCACTATGAACTAGCTACTACGCTATTGGATTTTTTTAATCGCAGAACTGGCCGATTGTTTTTTAATTTGCCGGGCATTCTGGCCGTTCTTCAACCCGTTGCTGCGGATTTTAAGCAATACCTCGCCTGGGATTCGACCCGCCATCAGCAGGAAATCCGCGATCTGGAAGCATGCATCCGAAATATCAGCCATTTCGAGGAGGAAGCTTGAGTGCAGTTTTTTTTTGTTTTTTTTGAAAACAAAAAAAGGCAAGAAAACTTTAAATGAGTAAAATTTAATAATGGAAAACACAGAAAAGGCAATCAATAAAACCCGTATTGTCCCCGAATCAGAAAGCCTGACCACGGCCCGTTATCTGGATGTGTATTGGGAAAAAAGCCCTCAAGCACTCATGGATTTTCAAGACTTAGGAAATGGCAGTTTTCTGCTCCGTGCAAGCAATGGTGTACACCTGCGGATTGAGGTCTGGGAAAACGGCATCATCCGCTTTCGCTACAGCTCGGATGCTTTTTTTCAAAAAGAATTTGCCTACGCCATTGACCCGGCTTATCAGCGTAAAACGGTACCTGTTACTGCATATACTGATGAATCGATCTTTTCGCTTCAAACCGCAGCCTTACACCTTAGCATCGACAAAAACAGTTTCAAAATACAGCTTTGGGACGCGAAAAAAAAGCAGTTGCTGCTCGAAGAGGAAGCAGGCTTTAAGGCCAGGCATTCCATTATGAACGGACTGGAGTGGGTATCCCTTTCCCTAAAGGCTCAGGAAAGCGAATGCTACTACGGTTTGGGCGATAAAACCTGCCCCATGAATCTGCGCGGATACCAACTGGAAAACTGGAACACCGATGCTTTTGGATACGAAAAAGACAGCGATCCGCTCTATCGAAGCATTCCTTTTTACTACGGCTTACACCAAAACCAAGCCTATGGCATTTTTCTGAATAACCCCCACCGTTCGCAATTCGACTTCGACAGCCAGCAAACTGGGGAGCTTTTGATCCAGGCTTATGGGGGCGAGATGGACTATTTTTTCCTGTATGGCCCGGAAATGGCTCAAGTCAATCAAGCCTATATCGCCCTTACGGGAAAACCAGAATTGCCGCCACTCTGGGCATTGGGTTTTCACCAGTGCCGCTGGAGCTACTACCCCGAAAGCCGGGTCATGGAAATCGCCCAGACCTTCCGGGAATTGGAGATACCCTGCGATGCCATATACTTAGATATTGACTACATGGACGGCTATCGCTGCTTTACCTGGAATCGGGAATACTTCCCCGATCCCACGCGTATGATCCAGAAACTGGCTCAGCAGGGCTTTCAAACGGTCGTGATGATAGACCCCGGCATACGAGTGGATGAGGAATATGCCGTTTACCAATCTGGTTTGGAAAAGGACGTTTTTTGCAGAAGGACATCTGGTGAGGTGATGAAAGGCCCGGTTTGGCCGCCGGAATGCGTTTTCCCCGATTACACCCATCCTGCTGTACGAGAATGGTGGGGCGCGCTTTACCAGGAGTTGTACAACGAACATGGCGTGAGCGGATTTTGGAACGACATGAACGAACCAGCCGTTTTTAAAGTTGCTACTTGTACTTTTCCCGACCAGGTGCTGCACGATTTTGATGGCCAAGGCGGCGACCACCGCAAAGCCCACAATATATATGGGCAGCAAATGTCCAGAGCCACCTATGATGGTTTGAAAAAACTCCAGCCCGACAAACGCCCCTTTGTACTCACCAGGGCCTCTTTTAGCGGAGGCCAGCGCTACGCATCGCTCTGGACGGGCGATAATGTGGCCAGTTGGGATCACCTCCGCTTGGCCAATGTACAGTGCCAGCGCCTGAGTATCTCTGGTTTTTCTTTCGTCGGTTCTGATATTGGCGGCTTTAAGGATCAGCCCGATGGCGAGCTGTTTGTGCGTTGGTTGCAATTGGCCGCTTTTCACCCTTTTTTCCGGGTGCATACGATGGGCAACAACATGGACGGTGCAGCAGAAGCGGATGCTGAAACCATAAAAAAGTCAGAGGCTGAAAACAGACAGGATCAGGAACCCTGGTCGTTTGGAGAGCCTTTTACCAGCCAGGCCAGAAAGGCCATTTCGTTTCGTTACCAACTCCTCCCCTATTTATACACCGCTTTTTATCAATACTGTCAATCGGGCAATCCCATCATCAAGAGCCTGGCTTATTACGATCAAAAGGATAGCGAATGCCTGCTGCGCGAAAATGAATTCATTTTTGGCGATCAGTTACTGGTCGTTCCTGTGTTGGAGGCTGGTGCAGAGCAGGTTTCCTGCTACTTGCCAAAAGGCGAATGGGTGGATTATGAGAGTGGCCAAATATTGAAAGGTCAACAGGAAATCAGCCACAATACTTCCGATGAACACCTGCCTATTTTTGCAAAGGCAGGAGCCGTAGTTCCCAATTATCCGGTGCAGCAGTACATGGGGCAAAAATCTTTGGATCAAATAGATTTGCGGATTTATTTCGGAAGCGCGAAAAGCCCCTTTTATGAAGACGCGGGCGATGCCTATGATTACTTAAAGGAGGATGGCTACTGCCTGCGCCATTTTGAAACTTTATCTACACCACAATCATTGACCATTCATCAAACGATAGAGGGCAACCCGGGCATTGTTCCCCACAGCCATTTTCAAGTGCAGTTTTATGGACTGCCTTTCGAGGCCAAGTCCCTGCTTTGCGATCAAGTCGCTATTCCCTTGATAAAAACAGCGTATGGATATAATGCGGTGGTACGGGCTGATTTTGATAAATTGGAATTGCTGTAATAACCCTGGTTTTATCCACTGCACCTGTCATCAAAATTGTCGAAAGCCAAACTTTAGCCCATTTGAGCCAAAATTGGTCAAAGTATATTGTCTTTTTATAAACAGTGACAAAAATTATTTGGAAATTCACTACAGTATTCCGAACTTCGATTCGTATTTCAATTGACTTTTAGTTCTGTTTACAAGAACTAATCTGAATACCATACATCATCAAACTGAACCCTTTAAAAATCAATAGCTTAAGCGATAATTAAAATCCGCCGAATTAGTGTGTTTTAAACACTAAAACAACTTACCCAATTGGCGAACAAACAAAAAACAGCCTATATCGTCCGCCTTAAAACAAGTTTTTTGTGCGACTGAATTTTTTTCAGCATAATTTAAAATTAAATCAAATCCGTGTATGAAAAACATGCTACGTTTACTTGTGTGCCTGATGGGTCTGGCCATGACCCAGGGCTTATATGCACAGGGTACTGTAACAGGCAGTGTAAAAGACAAGAACGGGGAGCCGCTCATAGGAGCTACCATTCTTTTGTCGGGCACCAGCAAAGGAACAGCTACCGATTTTGATGGCAACTACGCCCTAGATGGAATTGATGTGGGAAGCCACCAGGTGATCGCTTCTTACACTGGCTATCAGGATCAGATCGAAACGGTTGTAGTGGAAAATGGCAAGACGACAACTTTGAATTTTTCTCTGGGAGAAGATGTGGAAATTTTGGAAGAGGTTGTGGTGATTGGCTATGGTACGGTGAAGAAAAGTGATGCGACAGGTGTTGTCACATCAGTAACCGACGAAAAATTCAACAAAGGTGCTATTGTCTCTCCTGATTTATTGCTTTCAGGCAAAGTTGCCGGTGTACAAATCACGCCCAATAGTGGTGAACCTGGCGGGAAATCTAAAATTCGCATCCGGGGCGGTACTTCTATCAATGCCAGTAATGAACCACTTTATGTCATTGATGGTGTGCCAATTGAAAACGTGGCTCACGATCCAGGAGGTTTTTCCGGTGGACGGAATCCGCTCAACTTTCTCAACCCAAGCGACATCGAGACTTTTACTGTGTTGAAAGATGCTTCTGCAACTGCCATCTACGGTTCTCGTGCCGCGAATGGCGTTATTTTGATTACTACAAAAAAAGGAGTAGCTGGCAGCCGGCCTACACTTACGTATGATGGCTACTATACTACTTCAAGTATTGTTGGTGAACCCGCGATACTAGATGCTGAAGCCTTTAGAAATGTAGTCACGTTCAAAGCTCCCGACCGATTGGAAGAATTGGGTAATACCTCTACCAACTGGTTCGATGAAATGCTACAAACTGCTACTGGGCAAAACCACAATTTAACTTTTACAGGCGGTGGACAAAATATCGGTTACCGTCTTTCAGCAGGTTATCAGCAATTAGACGGTATTGTGCGCTCTTCCTCCACCGAACGCACCAACTTTTCTATGAATATCAATAACAATTTGCTGGATGATAAATTAATCATCAATACTAATTTCAAAGGATCTTTCACTAAAGATCAATTTGACCCGGGACAAGTTGGTGCAGCATGGAGCTTTGACCCTACCCAATCCATTCTCGATCCAGATAACACCGCATTTGGCGGTTATTTTGAATACGGCAATCCAAATGCTCCCCGAAATCCAGTAGCAGCAATAGAACAAGTTTTGGACGAGGGTAGGTATTTCAGGGGAATTGGCAACATGCAATTGGAATACAAATTGGATGGCCTTATTGAGGGATTAAGCGCCAAAGCCAATATCGGATTCGATATAACGAATGGACAGAGAAGTCGATTTTTGCCAACTACCTATTTGAATGAACAAGTTTCTAACAGGAATGGGGAAATCAGGATTGAGAATTTGATCCAAAACAGTAACCTATTGGAAACCTGGCTTAACTACAAAAAAGACATTGGAGAAGCACATCGCGTAGATATTACGGCTGGTTATTCTTACCAAAATGACCGCCGTGAATATCCATCTTTAGTGGCTTTTGACCTTGAAACAGATGTCTTTGGTGTTAATAGTACCCGACCAGCCACAGAGTTCGAGGCCAGCAATACGGTTGTCCCAGGTCGTTTGATCTCTTTCTTTGGAAGACTTAACTATTCATTTGACGACCGTTATTTGATAACGGCAACTTTTCGTCGCGATGGTTCAACCCGCTTTGGTCCTAGCAATCGTTGGGGTAATTTCCCATCCGTTGCTTTGGCTTGGCGCATTCTGGAAGAAGGATTTGCATCTGGTTTAAACAACGTATTTTCTGATCTTAAACTCAGATTGGGTTATGGTGTGAACGGTAACCAAAGTATTGGAGAGTTTTTATATTTACCCCTTTATCAATTTAGTGATTTTCGTGCCAGGTATCAGTTTGGTTACGGTGCAGATGGTGAACCAATATACATCACTACTGCTCGTCCAAACGCCTATGATGCAGCCTTGAAATGGGAAGAAACTACTTCCTACAATATAGGTTTAGATTTTGGCTTTTCCAATGGCCGTATCAACGGTTCTTTGGAATACTACCTCAAGCGTACAGATGATTTGCTTTTCACAGTAAACGTACCTGCCGGTACTAACTTGTCTGACCGAGTATTGACCAATATCGGGGAAATCGAAAACAGTGGTATTGAGCTTCAATTAGCTGCTACACTGGTCGATACTAGAAACTTCAATTGGGATATCAACTTCAATGCCGCACTCAATGATAATGAGGTAATTGCTATTGATCGCATCAGCGAACAAGGGATTTTGACTGGTGGAATTTCTGGCGGTGTAGGTAATAACGTTCAAATCCATCAAGTAGGCTCTCCAGTCAGTTCATTTTTTCTGTTCAAGCACATACTAGATGAAAATGGATTGCCTCGACGTGACGATATTGATTACAATGAAAATGGCACAACTGCTATCAATGGTGATTTATCTGATATTTATGAGGACGTCAATGGTGATGGTAGCGTTGATGATTTAGATAAGCGGGTGGTCGAGCAACCAGCACCCAAATATCTTTTCGGTTTGACGACAAGCTTCAGGATCAGTAACTTTGATGTATCAGCTACACTTAGAAGTAACTTGGGGCACTATATTTACAACAACAACGCTTCCTTACGCGGATATTTTGATCGAATTGACGAGAGCGGTGTTAGTTTGAATAACTTACATACCTCTGTCCTAGAAACTAATTTCACACGGCCACAGTACTTTTCCGATTATTATTTGGAAGACGCCTCTTTCTTGCGTCTGGACAATATTTCCATCGGTTATACGATTCGACCTGCAAATACATTTACTAGTATCCGCTTGTATGCTACTGGCCAGAATTTGTTGACTTTGACCAATTATACCGGACTAGATCCAGAAGTGGATAATGGCATTGACAATAATCCTTATCCACGTGCCAGAGGGTTTATTTTTGGTGTTAGTATTGGACTATAATCTATTTAATAATGATGAATTCTTTTCACATGAAAAAGCATATCACCAACCTAACTTTAATAGCAGCATTGTTCGCAGCATCAGCCTGCACGGATCTGGAATTAACTCCACCAGATAAAGCGGTGCCTGATGTTTTTTTCCAGGATGAAGAATCCTATGTATCATTTATTGCAAGGGTATATTCCGGCCTGGCGGTCACTGGTCAAAGCGGACCTGCAGGTTCAGCGGATATTTCAAGCCTTGATGAAGGTTTTTCTAACTATCTCCGTCAGTATTGGCAATTGCAAGAACTAACAACCGATGAGGCGGTCATTGCATGGGGAGATGAAGGCTTGCCCGAGCTGCATAATCATACCTGGTCTTCTGCCAATCAGTTTGTACGAGCCATGTATTACCGGATATTTTTCCAAGTTTCTATGGCGAACGAATTCATTCGCGAATCCACTCCGGAAAAATTGGACAGCCGAGGTGTTAGCGAGGAAGGAAAAAAGGAGATTGAATACTTCCGGGCAGAAGCTCGATTTTTAAGAGCGCTGAGTTATTGGCACGGAATCGACTTATTTGGTAACATTCCTTTTTATACAGAAGAAACTGAAGTTGGCGGCGCTGCTCCTGACCAAGCTGACCGAGCTACCGTTTTCAATTTTATAGAAAGCGAACTGAATGACATTGAAAGCCAGATTAAGGAACCAGGTACCAATGATTACGGCCGTGCTGACCGTGCTGCCGTTTGGATGCTCCAGGCAAAACTGTATCTAAATGCAGAAATTTATACCGGAACTGCGCGATACGCTGATGCTTTAAATGCAGCAAAAAAGGTGATCGATTCCGGGGCGTACAGTATGCAAGATACCTATGCGCACTTGTTCAGAACGGACAACAACACCTCCAATGAAATCATATGGGCTATTCCATTTGATGGCCAAAGTACCCAAACATGGGGCGGTATGACCTACTTGGTTCACGCTCCTGTAGGAGGAAATATGCAGGATAATGTCAATGATGAAACCGGGGAAGATTTTCCCGATGAGGTATCTACGCTTTATGGAATTAATGGAGGCTGGGCAGGCTTGAGAACAACGAGCGCCCTTGTTGATAAGTTTCCTGCTGGTCAAATTGATGAAAGAGCTATATTCTATACCAATGGCCAGAACAAATCCATCGAAAATATTGGTACATTTCAAGATGGATATGGTGTGCTGAAATTTCAAAATGTTTCTTCTACAGGTGCAGCCGGTTCCGATTTAACCCATGCAGATACAGATTATCCGATGTTTAGACTTGCTGAGGCGTATCTCATTTATGCAGAAGCAGTTTTGAGAGGCGGTGGTGGTGATCCAAATACTGCACTTGGGTATATCAACGCGCTGCGCGAACGCGCCTACAACAGTACAGCAGGCAATATCACTGCCGACCAGATGACCTTAGATTTTGTGCTGGATGAGCGGGCTAGAGAATTGTATTGGGAAGGCACTCGACGCCAAGACTTGATCCGATACAACCAATTCACAGAAAACGGCATTTGGCCCTGGAAAGGCGGCGTGAAGGAAGGGAAAACTACTGAAAAGTTCCGGGAACTTCTACCTATTCCTATTGCAGAAATATTGGCTAATCCAAAATTAAGCCAAAACGATGGTTATTAATTTAAAAAAATCAAACATCATGACTCGTTTGTTAAAATATAGTTTCATTTTCTTCGGAGCGCTGGTTCTCTTTAACACCTGTAGCAAAGATGAACTGGATATTAACGCATTAACCGATTTTCCGCCGGGTATTCTCAGTATAAGTCCTGCTGATGGAGGTAAAGTTGTTATCGGAGATTTCAATATTAAAGTTGATTTCGTTGATGGCTCTACATCTCCTCTTACCAACGGCTCTGTCAAACTCAGCGACGACTTCGGCAACGAACTCGCCAATGTAGAAAAAGCACTCTCCGGCACCAGCGATTCGATTGTCATCGAAGGGGCTTCATTCAATGCCAGCCTGCTAGGGCCTGGAACTTATCGCCTCAACATCACCGTTACAGATTCCAAGGGCCAAAGCTCTGAGAAAGCGACTTCCTTTGAAATCACTTCCAGCGCTTTTGCCTCCATCCAATCAGAAATGTACCTGGCTGGTGGCTATAATGGCTGGGGAGCAGATGCGCTGACGCTGGTAGCCGATTACACCTGGGAATTGCAAGGTATTGACTTAATGGGCGGCGAATGGAAATTGAAAAATACGGTGGACTGGACCGATACCGACTGGGGCGATCCCGATTGCGATGGCATTGTAGAGGTGACTTCTGGCGGTGGCGCGAATACCAATTGCCCTGTCAACGGCCTGGTCAATTTCCGCTTCAATGACCTGACCCTGCAATACACCATAGTTCCTGCTGTAAACATCAAGAGCAACATCAGCGGCTTGTACGTACTAGGTAGTATGAATGATTTTCAAGGTGCTGATTACCCTTTTACATTGGTATCCGACAATACCTGGGTCTTGCCTGAAATCGAACTGACTGCCGGCGATAAATTCCGCCTGGCCGAATACCCCAACTTCATGGGCCGCAATTGGGGCGATCCTGAATTTGATGGTATAGCCGAATTATTTGGCGACAATATCACTTTTCCTGCCGATTCGGCAACTGCCGTTTATAGCATCACTTTCAATGACGAAACCCTTGAGTACAGCATCGAATTTGTTCGCGGTGAATTCCCAACCGAGTTGTATTTAGTAGGTGGCCTGGCTGCACATGGCGCTTGGACGCCCTCCGCATCCATCCCATTCCGCCGGGTAGCAGATGGTGTTTTTGAAATATACGCCCCGCTCGAAACGGGCACTGGCTTCAAGTTTCTGCAAGTACAGGATTGGGCTGGCGACTGGGGGGCTGATCCGGCCAATCCGGGTATGATCGTCCAAGAAGGCGAGCAGGATGCCATGATTGGTGAAAGCGGTTTTTACCTGATCCGCGTGGACTTCAGTGACAAAACCGTGGCTTATACCAAAACAGATTGGGCCATCATCGGCGATGCAACTGCCGGGGGCTGGGATGTGGACACAGACATGACCTTCCAAAACGATTTTGAATGGACGATTACGCTCGACCTAGGCACGGGCTTTGTCAAGTTCCGCGCCAACGATGAATGGCCCATCAACTTCGGCGATAATGAGCCGGATGGCGACTTGGATTCTGGAGGCAGTGACATTCCTATTGCTGCCGCCGGTAATTACACCGTTACGATGAGCCTGCACCCAAGTAATGGTTATACCTATACGATTACATTGAACTAAACCACTTCCAGAGTGTCGGTGTGACTTCGAGTCACGCCGACACTTTCCAATGCCAAATATTTTTACCAACTCAATTCTACTAACACCGGCAAGTGGTCGGAGATATGGCGATTGTTCGGCCTTCTGTCATCGATATGACTATGCGCTTCTACCTGGCAATCTTTGCAAAAAATATAGTCTATTCGCCGTTCTGCTAATGCATCCAATTCAAAGCCCCAAAAAGTCCCCTGAGGGCCATAAGAATGAGAAGGGCTGTTTTCATAAGTGTCCTTCAGATAGGACTGAATGATTTTTATCGGTGTCTCATCTGGCGTTGCATTAAAATCGCCCATCAACACCACTGGAAAGGCCTCCTCTTGCGTTTTGCGAATGATCATTTCTCCGATTAGTTGGGAAGATGATGCACGTGCTTGTTGGCCAATGTGATCGTAGTGGGTATTGAATACCCAGAACTTTTGACCACGCTCTTTGATGCGAAATAAAGCATACGTGCAGACGCGCTCCAATGCGGCATCCCAGCCCTTCGATACCTTATCCGGCGTATCAGATAGCCAAAAGGTGTTGCGTTCCAACACTTCCAACAGCGTTGTATCGTAAAAAATAGCAGAAAATTCCCCTTTTTCCTTCCCGTCGTCGCGGCCGACGCCCACATAAGCATAATTGGTCAGATTGCTGTCAAGATAGGCCACCTGATGTGCCAATCCTTCTTGAATGCCCAAGACAAGGGGATGGTAATGTTTTATCAGATTTACCACGGCCTCATTTCTGGCTGCCCAAGCATCTGCCCCATCACCTGGATTGTCATAGCGGATGTTATACGTCATAAAACGCCAGGATTGGCTATTCAGCGGTATCACAACCATTAGCATAGCCATGAATACAAACACAGTTTTCATGAATTGGATATGGTTTGAATGGTAAAAATAAAAGTAGTACCGCCCCCTTCCACGCCTGTATAAAAAATATCTCCCTTGTGCATTTTAACAATTTTCTTGCAGATGGACAAGCCGATGCCTATTCCGGGCAGGTTAAGATCATCTGTTAGCCTTTGAAAGGGGAAAAAAGCTTTGTTTTGATACTTTACATCTAGTCCTACCCCATTGTCCTTTACCTGAAACTCCCAACCGCTTGTAATAGGCTTACATGAAATATGTATATGCGGCAGCGCATCGCTTCGATATTTGATCGCATTGGAAATGAGATTTTGGAAAAGCTGGACTAAACTGCTTTTATGCCCACGTACACATGGTAAGCCATCATAGCAAATAGTCGCTTGGCTTTGCGTCAATTCATCAGAAAGGTTAAACTTTACAATATCCAGTATTTCTTCCAAACAAACCTCTTGAAAACCCTCATCGGTACGACCAACTTTGGAATAATCCAGTAATGCATTGATCACATTATCCATATGATGCACCCCGCTGACGATAAACTCGATAAACTCATCTGCATCTTTATCAATGTATCCTGAATACCGCCTTTTAAGCAATTGAGCAAAGCCTGCAATGGTACGCAATGGGCTTCGCAAATCATGGGAAGCGATATAAGAAAACTGCTCTAACTCTTGAAAAGAAATTTCCAGTTTACTCAAGTTTTCCTCAATGATTTTCTTTTGTTGCAATAGTTCTTCGTGTTGTAGGGATAATTTTTCATTGGCCTTTTCCAACTCCAGCTTGCTCTTTTCCAGATCACCGATTGTCGCTTTCAAAATGTTTAGCGCTATAGCTTTATCCGCCGATAGGCGCTTTACAATAAACTCTTTCTGAGCCAAATCTTTCTTCAATCGCTCAATTTCAGCCAATAAAGGCGTTACTTGATGCTCAGCATCTGCATTCCAAGTCGATTTGTCTTCTGCAATGTCTCCCAATGGATGTGTGTTCATTCAAGCTCTTTTAATATCACCAAAGAGCAGGTTTCATTGTGAAATTCACAAGCTCCAGCCTGGATATTACCAAATTCCCCATAGGTCAGAAAACCAATCATCGGTTTAGACCAATTCTGATAAATTCCACGAATTTCATGCTCCAACAAAGGTCCAAAAGCGCCATGCCGTCCCTTGCAAGAAAAAAGAATCAAGGCATCTGCTTCCGGTACGCTACAATTAAACTCATCAAATTGTTTTATGGTTTCATCAATTACTTCAAATCCAGGAGAATAGGAAAACCGGAATTTATCGCCTTTTTTCACACTGGCTGTCAGTGTAATCGCCCCCAACTCCGGGTCTAATTGCATCGGTGAACGCAGTACGGTCTTACCATTTTCTCTTATCAATTGAAGGGGATAATTGGTTTGTAGGGTAATTAAAGGATCGTGAATGGTGTTCCTTTCTTGATCCAAACCAAAGTATTTCATAAAAACATCGTAAGCCCTTTCCCCATTAATTTCGTAAACAATGTTTCCTGCTGACGCGCTAATGACGTTTTCACCACCAATGGGCTCCCATCCGCTAGTCGCCAACCCCTGAACGCTTATTCTTGCTTCATCCAGGATCATCGCTACCAGCGCATTCGTTGAATAGCCATTCTTGGTAAAAACAGCTGTATTAATCAGGTTTAAATCATCGCCAGCCAAACCTCCGTAAATCGGTATAGACCTACCAACACCGAGTTTCAATCCTTCTATAATCTGTTCGGCATCAATAGTCAAACCACCAGATAAGATGACCATTGCTGGTTGAGCAAATGCCGTTTGAGCAGTATGTCCTAAAATTTCGGCTGCTTGTAAAACACCAGATTCATCATAGGACGCTTCGCTAATTAAAAAATGGCCTGCTGGCATTTCTAATAGCAATACAGCTATGGCATCTTCAAACATGCCGTCATCTACAATTTCACCCGCAGTCGTACAACCTATCAGATCAATGTGAAAAGATGCAAATACCGCGATAAGCTGATCAAGATCAAATTTTGTGGAGCAAAAAACAATAGCAACGTTAGGCAAAAATTCGTGGCTGATACTTCCTTCAACACGACTTTTAAGCCCTGCCAAATCTGTACTGATAATAGACAAGGATTTCATAGACCGAGATTTCTTGTTAAAAGACAAAAGTTGTTGTGTTGGCAGAAATCATTATCCCGGGAACGCGGGTCAAATCAGCGCCCTACTTTTCAAAAAAGCCTGGCATTTTGGCAATCGGAATATTTTGGCTGTTGCGGCTTAGAATAAAATTTTGGATTTTAACAAATATACGTAAAATTTGCCATAAAGTTAAGCTTCTTTGAAAAATTATGTGGAAAAAGATGAGCTTCTGTTTTAATCACACGGTTTGCCAAAGAACTGAGTTAAACATAATTGCTGAGCTATTGACTAGGTTGCTATGAAGAGAACGTTCGGTTTATCCCCTATTTCGACCCAATACTATTTGGCTTGGGGAGTACACTTATTTACTGCCTCTGGTTTAGTGGCAACTTTTATTGCGTTAAAGGCCATTGCCGATGCCGATTGGGCGACAGTAATGTGGTGCCTGCTTGCAGCCCAATTCATTGATGGCGTGGACGGTACGCTGGCCCGATTGTTTAAAGTAAAAGAAGTATTGCCCGAAGTAAGTGGAAAGTATATTGATTATGTGATTGACTTTGCCAATTATGCCATCGTGCCCGCTTATTTCTTGTTTGAAGCCGAACTGGTCAGTGGATTTTGGAACTGGGTCATGGCCATTGTCATTTTGTTGAGTTCAGCCTTGTACTATGGAAAAGAAGGCATGGTTTCCGATGATCTGTATTTTGTAGGTTTCCCTGTTATGTGGAATATGGTCGCCTTTTTCTATGTCTTTGTATTTTTTTGGCCGAGTTGGTTGTATTTTATTGTGGCCATCCTTTTAGCAGCTTTTCAATTTGTGCCCATTAAATTTCCTTACCCCAGCAGAACCAAACGATGGCGAAAACCCACCCTATTGATAACGGCTCTATCTTTTATAGCTGTCATCGCCATCGTTTGGAGGTATCCCGATCGGACACCCTTCTGGAACATTATATCGATCTTTTGTTTGCTGTATTTTGTCTTTTTTGCCTATGTGGTATGGTCAAAGACTTATAGGCATTCAATCGATCAAGATCCTTCGAAAAAGCTGTCGTAACCACCTGTATTGCCTTCCTTTTCAGCGCGTTTTACAGGAGCGTTCAAATCTAATGTTTCCTCCCGCTCTTGTGGCCCTCCAATCAGCATCAGGGTGCTTTCTTTTTCCCATTTTTCTAACATCCTCATCCCATCTTCTTCGAATATGCCGTTTTGTAGGTCGATGGATTGCATGAAATTGGCCGACATTTCCATGAAACGTTCCATTTCGCCTACTTTATTGGCCACGTCATCAGCAATAGACTCCATCGCCGCATCGAACATGGCGCGTTTGTCGGGATCGCCCGAAATGACACTCATCGCAGATTTCATGGCTGAATGGGAAGTCCGGATCGCTTTGCGTTCTTGTTCTTTCAATGCAACCTGGTCTTTGGTGTCTTCCAACAAGATTTCCGAATTGGCGTGCATTTTGGTCAGAATCCGGTAAAGAACTTCCATTTTCTGGTGCAATTGCCGGTATTTTTCATTGCTTTCCTTTAGGCGCGCCGCCTTTCTGGTGGCCAGCAACACCTGATTCTCTACCCCCTTATCCTTCGCAGCGCTAGCCAACTTCATGTTTTGCTCGATTTCTTTTTCGTTGCTCTCCATCAAGCCTTGTAGTTTGCGCATTTGGCCTTTGATGTTGCCAATTTGTTTCCGCATTTTGCTCAAATTGTCCTGCAGGTCTTCGACATAGCTTTTCAAAATACCTATCGGATCCAATTGTACAAACCAACCGGTAACTGCGCGCATGACGCTTTTGTACATGTACCAGACAAGGTTGCGCATTCTGGGATCCAGCACCATATAAAGCAGCGCTGCTAGCGCCAAAAGCACAATGGCGAGACCCAGGGTTTGACCGGCAAAAGTTAAAATAGCCCCCATATTAGATACCAACAGGTAGCCCAATCCTCCAACTATTGCGATGAGAAAAATGGCACCGGTTATACCCTCTGGTCTTTTCCAAAAAGATTTATTTTTAAATTCTGGATTTTCAAAAGAAGGAACACTTGACATTTTATACAGTTTTTGTTTTTACAAATAGTTATTGATGTTGGCAATATCCCGCTCTATTTGATCAAGGATGCTCCTCAGGGTACTTTCAAAGGCATGTTTGGTGCTTTCCAACTTGTCTTTGGACTCCTGAATGTGCCGATCAGCCTGATCCACGGTAGCCTGCGCTTTGGCGATTTTAGATTCCAGGTCTTTGATTTTGGCTTTGTAGTCTTCAATTTGCTGCTTCAGGGCAGCCACCTCCGAAACCTTATTTTTGACCCGCTGCTGCATTTGATTTTCCAGCGCCACGTCAAATTGCTGTTTCTCGGTCATCAGCACTTTTCTGTAATGATCGGCTGTTTTGAGCAACTTATCTTTGGTAAGACCAACGGTGGATGCGGTAGCAAAAGTAGATTTGTAGGCGGTAGCTTCGTCCATATTCATCGCTGTCAACCTGCTCAGCGATTGCTTGAATTCGATGTAATCAAAACCAGGTAAATTACTCTTTTCCAGTGCTTTAACCAAAGATGATACACTGCGTTCATCCATGCCTGGATGGGCACCGAAAATTTCCTGTAGGTCTTTCAACATTTTGCAATTTTTTGTTGGATGCAAATTAAGGCTTTTTGCCCATAATTTGATTGAATTTTTCGATTATCCTGTTTGTAGTTTCGACAGCAGCGCCCTTAACAGGCATAAGTCGAAGCCACAGCTTGAGTAAAAACACCGATCAACCCAGCTTTATGGAAAAGGTATATCCCCCGGGTGAGCTGTCTTCTTTTTTCTCATTGGATGGCGTAGCAACCGTACCAGTTGTATATATATATTGTACGGCGAAAGAAACAGGGGTATCTTTACGGGGTTCTACTTTTTTGCGCGCCATTTTAAATGGTATTTTCAGCTTTTTGTTGAATAACACCTTTACGCCCCTGTTTTTTGGCACCTCGAATTGCAGCAAGCGCACCACCCGAGCTGCCTCTTCATCGCATCCGTACCCCAGCGCAGTGATGATGCGTACATCCACTACTTTACCCTGATTGTTGATGGTATAAGTCAAATAAACCGTACCTTCAATGCCATTACTTAGCGCCTCCTCCGGATAGCGCAAGTGCTGCTTGATAAAATCGGACATCGCCTTGGGGCCTCCCTTGTACACTGGTTGGTGGATGAAATCCTTCCCTTTTCTTTCTTTTTCCATTTCGTTCAATAATTTTGTACAATACCGCGGTGAATATCTGAAATAATACTTACCTTTGGCCGCGTTTTCAAAAAAATGTTTCACAACCAGCATTCTTTCAAGATCAAAAACATAAAATTCTATGCTCATCATTGATGTTCGCGACAACGAAACGATCGACAAAGCACTGAAAAAATACAAGTACAAATTCAACCGCACTGGCGTTATGCGGGAATTGCGCGATCGCAAGCAATTCACCAAACCATCTATCAAAAGACGCAGTGAAATGCTCAACGCTATCTACCGATCCAAAAAACAAGCAGAAACCGAGCTATAAAACTTGCATTTTTCGAGTAATCGGCTTAATTTGCTCGGATCATATAGCAAATTAGCCTATATACTGCATGAGCAAGTCTTCATTTTTGCAATTTATAGCATTAGAAAAACGGTTTTCCAAGCATACGCAACTGGCCTACGCTACTGATTTAGACCAGTTCGAAGCCTTTGTAAAAAACGATATAGGCCTCACTTCTTTAACGGAGGTGAGGCATACTCATATTAGAAGGTGGATGGTTGATTTGATCAACAAAGGCTACTCCTCAAAATCAGTCACCCGAAAAATATCCACCCTAAAAGCATTCTACCGGTTCTTAGTTCGCAAAAAAGGGCTGGAAAACGATCCGACCCTCAAAGTTTCAGCGCCCAAAGTACCCAAAAAACTACCTGCTGTACTGAGGGTGAGCGAGCTGGAGAACCTTTATCAAGCCCTTCCATTTAGCGATGATTACGAAGGCAAACGCAACCAATGCCTATTGGAACTGCTCTACCAAACAGGAATTCGACGCTCAGAAGCCATAAATATCAAAATCAGCGATATCTACCATGACCAGGCGCTGCTAAAAGTGAGCGGCAAAGGCAACAAAGAACGTTTAATCCCGCTTGGACCAGCCCTAATGAACCTGATTGGACAATATCACCAAGCCCGCTTGGCCGAATTTCCCGATTCCTCCAAAAATTCCTTTTTTTTTCTCACCTCAAAAGGAAACCCCATGTACCCCAAGCTTGTTTATAATATTGTCCACAAACATTTATCGCTAGTGACACAAAATGAAAGTAAAAGCCCACATACCCTGCGACATTCATTCGCTACCCACTTATCAGAAAACGGAGCGGATCTCAACGCCATCAAATCGCTGTTAGGTCACGCTTCCTTAGCTTCCACACAAATATATATGCACAACTCCATCGAAAGACTCAAAAAAGTATATCAACAAGCCCATCCCAAGTCGGGCCAGGAAGATTGAGCCTATAGTGCTTCCTGGTATATTCCTTTTATTTTTTCATTTCTTAAACCGTATTTTTATGAGAATCCATACCGAAGCTGTTCAGTTCAAAGCCGATCAAAAGTTGATCACCTTCATTGAAAAGAAGATGACTAAAATGACCCAGTTTTACGACCGGATTATAGAAGCCAACGTGATATTGAAGTTAGAAAACTCCGGCCAAGTGAAAGACAAAATAGCAGAAGTCAAGCTCAGCGTTCCAGGCGAAGTATTATTTGCCAAGGAATCCAGCAAAACATTCGAAGCATCCGTTGACAGTGCCACGGAATCCCTTCGGCGACAATTGGAGAAATACAAAGACCGACTTGCCAAATAAAGAATAAGAAGAAAAGGCATACAATGGCTCAAGTTCCTTTTCTCTGGATGGGTCAACAAACCCTCTGATAAAAATCAGGGGGTTTGTTATTTCAAATAACGAATCATTGTTATATGATTCAAGGCTCAAAAAAAAAAGAAAAAAAAATTATTTAGTTTTTTGTTTTGTCAAAAAGTTCTATCTTTGCAATCGCTTTGCGAAAACGTTCCCAAAGTAAATCTTGAAAAGCTAATAAATTCAACGTTTTAGGGTCAATTTACGCGCTCAAAACACCATTCAAGCAAATGGTTTTCAGGCAGTAACAAATTCCTATTTGTCGATTCATTTTCTTTGTCCAAGTCATTTGGCATTTACCATAAGCCAGCATAGCTCAGTTGGTAGAGCAGCTGATTTGTAATCAGCTGGTCGGGGGTTCGAGTCCCTCTGCTGGCTCTAGATATATGAATCCATTCAGAGAATTTTGACAATTCCCTGATGTTGAATCAAGGGGGTGCGCCGAAGTTGGAGAGACGGGGCAGACTGTAAATCTGTTGCTTATGGCTGAATAGGTTCGAATCCTATCACCCCCACACACACACACTCAAACTCAAACTCAAACTCAAACACACACACTCTCACCCTCACCCTCACCCTCACCCTCACCCAATTTGCGGGCGTAGCTCAGTTGGTAGAGCATCAGCCTTCCAAGCTGAGGGTCGCGGGTTCGAGCCTCGTCGCCCGCTCCATTTTTTTTTGACCTAACTCTCCCTTATCACACCCACACTCTCACCCTCACCCTCACCCTCACTCAATTTGCCAATGTAGCTCAGGGGTAGAGCACTTCCATGGTAAGGAAGGGGTCAGGGGTTCAATCCCCCTCATTGGCTCCATGATGTGTTCAGCGATTATTTGTTAATAAAAACTTTACCTAAAAATTCAATATCGATGGCTAAGGAAACTTTTGAAAGGACCAAGCCCCACCTCAACGTAGGTACTATTGGCCACGTTGACCACGGTAAGACGACACTTACTGCTGCAATTACCTACGTTCTATCGCAAGACGGTCTTGCAGAAAAAAAGGACTATGATTCAATTGATGCTGCACCCGAAGAAAAAGAGCGCGGTATCACGATCAATACGGCACACGTTGAATACCAGACGTTAAAACGTCACTATGCACACGTGGATTGCCCAGGTCACGCCGACTATGTAAAGAACATGGTAACAGGTGCTGCCCAGATGGACGGTGCCATTCTGGTAGTTGCTGCTACCGATGGTCCTATGCCACAGACGCGTGAACACATCCTTTTGGCTCGCCAGGTAGGTGTACCCAAAATCGTTGTTTTTATGAACAAAGTCGATTTGGTGGACGATGAGGAAATGTTGGAACTGGTAGAAATGGAAGTGCGCGAACTGCTGGATACATACGAATTCGATGGCGACAACGCTTCTGTTATCAAAGGTTCTGCATTGAAAGCCCTGGAAGGTGATGCAAAAGCAGTCGCTGCTATCAAGGAATTGATGGATGCAGTTGACAATGATATTCCAGAGCCAGAACGCTTGGTTGACCTGCCGTTTTTGATGCCAATTGAAGACGTATTTTCTATCACTGGTCGTGGTACAGTTGCCACTGGTCGTATCGAACGCGGTGTGATCAACACAGGTGATAAAGTACAGATCATCGGTATGATGGCAGACGACGCAAAGCCATTGGACTCTACCATTACGGGTGTAGAAATGTTCCGCAAAATTTTGGATCGCGGTGAAGCAGGTGATAACGCAGGTCTGTTGTTGCGCGGTATTGAAAAAGATGCCATCCGTCGCGGTATGGTTATCTGCAAGCCCGGCTCTGTAAAGCCACACAAACACTTCAAGTGTGAGGTTTACGTTTTGTCAAAAGAAGAAGGTGGCCGTCACACACCATTTTTCAATGGCTACCGTCCTCAGTTTTACTTCCGCACCACGGACGTAACTGGCGATGTTAAGCTTCCTGAAGGTGTTGAAATGGTGATGCCTGGTGATAACGTAGCCCTGGAAGTAAAACTGCTGAGCACTATCGCTATGGAAAAAGGTCTTCGTTTCGCGATTCGCGAAGGTGGCCGTACCGTAGGCGCTGGTCAGGTTACTGAAATCCTGGATAAATAATCAAAGGTTTTTTTCCTTTTTTAAATCCATAAAAACGAAAAATTAAGTATCCCGACGGATGCTTAATTTTTCGTTTATGTTAGCTTGGCCAAGCATAGCCACACACACACACCCTCACCCTCACCCTCACTCAATTTACGGGCATAGCTCAGCTGGTAGAGCGACGGTCTCCAAAACCGTAGGCCGAGGGTTCGAATCCTTCTGCCCGTGCCAGGCAAGAAAAAAGCCGTACCATAAAGTGCGACTTATAAAATCTGCAAGATGGAAAGATTGAAGTTATATTTTTTGGAGAGCTACAATGAATTGATCAACAAGGTTACCTGGCCTACTTATGAAAATCTGCTCAGCAGTACCATCGTTGTATTAGTAGCTTCACTAATCCTGGCACTCATCATCTTTTTGATGGATGCTACTTCCAATGGGTTACTCGATTTGATCTATCCCAACGCATAATCGTTTTTAAATGGAAGATCAGCAAAAAAACGCATCAGCAGAAAGCAAGGCTGATGAGAAAAAGTGGTATTCTTTAAGAGTAATCAGCGGCAAAGAGCGCAAGATTAAAGAAAGAATAGAGCTGGAAGTGGATCGCGCCGGATGGAGTGGTTTCATTAGCCAAGTTCTTGTTCCTACTGAAAAAGTTTATAAAATCCGGAATGGCAAGAAAGTCATTTCTGAACGCAATATTCTACCAGGTTACATTTTAATTGAAGCCGATCCAGCTCAATTTTCAGGTGAAGTAGTTTCTACTATTTCCAATATGCCAAATGTAATCCACTTCTTGGGCAAAAATGAACCTATCCCGATGCGGCAGTCAGAAGCCAATCGCATGCTGGGTAAAGTGGACGAATCGCAAGATGCAGGTGAAGCGCTATTAGAGCCTTTTATTGTAGGTGAAACCGTCAAAATCATCGACGGCCCATTTAGCGAATTCATAGGCGATATTCAGGAAGTGAACGAGGAAAAGAAAAAATTGAAAGTAATCGTCAAAATTTTTGGCCGGGGCACAGAAGTCGAACTGAATTTTGTGCAGGTTGAAAAAACGGCATAACAACCATATGGGGCTGCCCATACTTTAGTACCATTTTGAATGGTAAGCTTCCCTAAAGCGTCAAACAGCCTCGATATTTTGATATTTTAAAGCACTAACAATGGCTAAAGAAGTCGATGTTCTTATCAAACTTCAGGCAAAAGGAGGACAAGCAAACCCAGCGCCGCCGATTGGCCCTGCGCTAGGTTCTAAAGGGGTGAACATCATGGAGTTCTGCAAACGCTTCAATGCGGAAACACAGGACAAAATGGGTCAATTGTTACCTGTATTGATTACAGTTTACAAAGACAAGTCTTTCACCTTTATTATCAAAACGCCTCCTGCAGCCATTCAACTGATGGAAGCAGCTAAAGTAAAAGGAGGTTCTCCTGAGCCAAACCGTAAAAAAGTCGGTTCGGTAAGCTGGGAAGATGTCCAGAAAATAGCGGAAAACAAGATGTCCGACTTGAACTGTTTTACAGTTGAATCTGCCATGAGGATGGTAGCCGGTACTGCCCGCAGCATGGGTATTAATGTGACTGGTACACCGCCTTGGCAGTCATAATGAATGTTTTTTCACCGAGGGAGTCCTAATCATTTATAATAGGGCGCAATACCTCAAAATTTGAAATAATGGCAAAAGTAGGAAAAAAGCGAGCTGCCGCAGATGCCAAAGTCGATCGAGAAAAGTTCTACTCTTTGGAGGAAGCCATGGGCTTGGTCAAAGATGTAAATACAACTAAGTTCGACGCTTCGGTTGATGTGCATGTCCGGCTCGGTGTTGACCCGCGCAAGCCCGACCAGGCACTACGCGGTACGGTATCTCTCCCCCATGGCACTGGTAAAACCAAGCGCGTGCTGGTATTCTGTACACCCGATAAGGAAGCAGAAGCCCAGGCAGCAGGTGCCGATTACGTGGGTTTGGAAGAATACATGCAAAAAATTCAAGGTGGCTGGCTAGATGTGGACGTCATCATCGCTACACCACAGGTTATGGCTCAAGTGGGTCGCTTGGGTCGTGTTTTAGGGCCTCGTGGACTCATGCCCAACCCTAAAACGGGTACGGTAACTATGGATGTCGCTTCAGCAGTTACAGATGTAAAAGGGGGTAAAATCGCCTTCCGAGTTGATAAAACAGGTATCGTCCACGCTTCTATCGGTCGCGTATCCTTTACGCCCGACAAGCTCACCGACAACGCCAACGAATTGTTGGGTACCCTGGTACGCATGAAACCATCCGCTGCTAAAGGAACTTATATCAAGTCTGTAACAGTGGCCAGTACCATGAGTCCTGGTATCCGGGTGGATGCAAAATCGATTCGCTAAGTAAAAAAACTGAATTGAAATGACAAAAGTAGAAAAAACAGCTACCATTGAAGAACTGAAGGAAAAGCTGTCAGACGTTCAGTTTTTTTACCTGACAGATTCCTCTACACTTACGGTAGAGAAAATCAACGCTTTCCGCAGGATTTGTTTTGAAAAAGGCATCGAAGTACGTGTGGTTAAAAACACATTGCTAAGAAAAGCCCTGGAATCTTTCCCGGAAGAAAGGCGTTATGATAACCTCTACGAAGTATTACAAGGCCCAACTTCTGTATTGTTTACAGAAAACGCCAACCTTCCTGCTAAAATTCTGAAAGAATTTAGAAAGGAAAATGATAAGCCCGTACTTAAAGCAGCTTATATTGATTCAGACGTGTTCCTTGGCGACGACCAACTAGATGCCTTGGCTACACTGAAATCAAAAGAAGATTTGCTGGGCGAAGTGGTTACCCTGTTGTTATCCCCAATGCAGCAATTGGTAGGGGCTTTGCAATCAGGTGGAAATACCATCTCCGGTTTGCTCAAAACGTTGGAAGAACGCGGCGAATAAACCACCATTTATGGCTTGGCACCACAACAAAGGTGCTAAAGCCCAATTATTACGGCTTCCAAGCTGTACGCACAATATATTGTTTAACGTACAACTGATTAAAATCCATTTAAAATGGCAGATTTAAAGGCATTCGCAGAACAATTGGTCAACCTTACCATCAAAGAGGTAAAAGAATTGGCCGATATTTTAAAATCAGATTATGGCATTGAGCCAGCTGCCGCAGCAGTAGCAGTTGCAGCCGGACCAGCAGCCAGCGGTGATGCAGGTGCCGCAGCTCCTGCTGAAAAAACAGAATTTACTGTGTTCATGAAATCAGCAGGTGCTGGTAAATTGAAAGTAGTAAAAGAAGTTAAAACACTACTTAACCTTGGCTTGAAAGAGGCAAAAGACTTGGTGGACGGCGCTCCAGCAGTCGTAGCTGAAAACCTGCCAAAAGATGAAGCAGAAAAGCTGAAAGCTGCTCTGGAAGAAGCAGGCGCTGAAATCGAGCTGAAATAAGCAGTGCCCAATAACAGCCAGAATTTCAAATACCATGTTGAACTTTTGGCTTACAAAGGCTTAGCGAGTTGAGTGACAACCCGCTAAGCCTATTGTCGTATAATATCAGATTGCCTTTTTTGGTTTGATGATTATAATTAGTGACAGCAGATTGAACTATTTCATTGCTTTTTCTGTATTATAAAGGCAACTGGAATTTAAGAAAGCTTTGATTGCCAGTAATTTCAAATATAAAATTTACCAATGACGTCAAACGGTAAGGTTCTATCCGCTGAAGCCACGAGAAGGAGCTTCGGCAAAATCAAACTCCCCTCACCATACCCAGATTTGCTCGAAATACAATTAAAGTCCTTTCAGGAATTCTTTCAATTGGAAACAACTCCTGAAAACCGCATCAATGAAGGACTTTACAAAGTGTTTCAGGAAAATTTTCCCATAACCGATGCTCGAAATATTTTCGTGCTGGAATTCCTGGACTACTTTATCGATCCACCGCGCTACACCATTGACGAATGTATGCAAAGGGGGCTCACTTACAGTGTTCCGTTAAAAGCCAAACTCCGCTTGTCTTGCAACGATGAAGAACACGTGGATTTCCAAACCATCGTACAGGATGTGTTTTTGGGCAATATCCCCTACATGACCCCAAAAGGTACTTTCGTAATCAATGGGGCGGAACGGGTTATTGTATCTCAGTTGCATCGCTCTCCAGGAGTATTTTTTGGACAAACATTTCACCCAAATGGATCCAAGATTTACTCTGCCAGGGTCATTCCTTTTAAAGGCGCTTGGATGGAGTTTGCTACAGACATCAATACGGTCATGTATGCCTACATCGACCGCAAGAAAAAATTTCCGGTAACAACCCTACTTCGGGCCATTGGCTACGATACGGATAAAGCCATTCTCGACATCTTTGGCCTAGCCGACGAAGTACCTGCTACCCGCGAATCCCTGGAGAATGCCATTGGCAGAAAGCTGGCGGCACGTGTCCTACGGAGTTGGACAGAGGACTTTGTGGATGAAGATACCGGTGAAGTAGTGACCATCGAACGGAATGAAATCATCCTGGAACGAGACGTGGTTTTGGATGAGGATAATATCGAATTGATCATCGAAACGGAAACAGAAACCGTTATCCTCCAGAAAGACGATATTGAAGAAGATTTCTCTATCATATACAATACGTTGCAAAAAGACCCTTCCAGTTCCGAATTGGAGGCGGTACAATATATCTACCGACAATTAAGGGGTACTGATCCACCGGATGATGAAACAGCGCGTGGTATCATCGACAAGCTGTTCTTTTCTGACAAGCGCTACAACCTTGGTGAAGTTGGTCGCTATAAAATCAATCGCAAGCTCGGTCTGAATATAGACAAAGAGGTGCTGGTACTAACCAAAGAAGATATCATCTCTATCGTTACTTATTTGGTTAGTTTGATGAACCAAAATGCTGAAATCGACGATATCGACCACCTGAGCAATCGCCGGGTGCGTACCGTTGGAGAGCAGTTGTACGCCCAGTTTGGTGTAGGTTTGGCTCGTATGGCACGTACCATTCGCGAAAGGATGAATGTCCGGGATAACGAAGTGTTCACGCCTATTGATCTGATCAATGCAAGGACGCTTTCTTCGGTCATCAACTCCTTTTTTGGTACCAGCCAGCTTTCTCAGTTCTTAGACCAAACCAACCCGCTGTCTGAAATCACGCATAAAAGAAGGATTTCTGCATTAGGGCCTGGCGGTCTTTCTCGAGAAAGAGCGGGATTTGAGGTACGGGACGTTCACTATTCTCACTATGGTCGTTTGTGTACCATCGAAACACCAGAAGGACCAAACATCGGTTTGATTTCTACCTTGTGCGTACACGCCAAGATCAACAAGATGGGCTTCTTGGAAACGCCTTATCGCAAGGTAAGCGAGGGCGTTGTCGAAGTAAGGTCTGAGCCCATCTACCTTTCCGCAGAGGGCGAAGATACCATGAGAATTGCCCAGGCCAATGCACCCATCGAAGAAATGGGCGCATTCCGCTCTGATCGCATCAAATGCCGGGAACACGGTGAATTTCCTCTGCTCCAACCGGATGAAATTGACTACATGGACGTTGCTCCCAACCAAATCGTTGGGGTGTCGGCATCTATGATCCCCTTCTTGGAAAACGATGATGCTAACCGAGCATTGATGGGATCCAACATGCAACGCCAAGCTGTTCCGCTGCTCAGACCAGCAGCACCAGTAGTAGGTACTGGACTGGAAGGCAAAGTAGCACGGGATTCTCGTATGCTCATCAATGCGGAGGGAGACGGAGTAGTAGAATATGTTGATGCCAACGAAGTGATCATCCGCTATGACCGAACAGAGGAAGAGCAGTTGGTTTCTTTCGAAGACAATCGCAAAATTTACAAACTAGTTAAATTCCGCCGTACCAACCAAGGAACTTGCGTCAACCTGAAGCCCATTGTAAAGAGAGGCGACCGGGTAACATTGGGGCAAATCCTGTGCGATGGTTACGCAACCGATAAAGGGGAGTTGGCCTTGGGGCAAAACCTGAAAGTGGCGTTCATGCCCTGGAAAGGTTATAACTTCGAGGATGCGATTGTATTGTCAGAACGCGTTGTTCGGGAAGACATTTTCACCTCCATCCACATCGAACACTTTGAGTTGGATGTACGGGATACCAAATTGGGCGAAGAAGAACTGACCAACGATATTCCAAATGTCAGTGAGGAAGCCACCAAAGATTTGGATGAAAATGGCATCATTCGCATTGGCGCTTGGGTTCGGGAAGGTGATATCCTGATCGGCAAAATCACGCCAAAAGGGGAAACCGATCCGACGCCTGAAGAGAAGTTGTTGCGCGCTATCTTTGGAGATAAAGCGGGTGATGTGAAGGACGCCTCCTTAAAAGCGCCCCCGTCAACTAATGGCGTCATTATCGATAAACAATTGTTTGCGCGTGCTAAGAAGGATAAGCTGCAGAAAAACCAGGAAAAAGACCTTTTGTCCAAACTGGATGACCAACACAAAATTGCTTTGAATGAGTTGAAAACCATTCTGATCGATAAGCTGCTGGTTCTGCTGAAGGAGAAAACTTCTCAAGGCATCAAGAGCATTTACAGTGAGCCATTGATTCCAAAAGGCACCAAATTTGACCAGGCAATCCTGCGCGATTTGGACTACACTACGGTTGATTATACCAATTGGACAGAGGAATTGCGTATCAATGAACTGATTGCAAAACTCCTCCACAACTACAGCATTAAAGTAAACGAAGAGGTTGGACGATACAAGCGCGAAAAATTCAACATCAGTATTGGGGATGAGCTTCCCGCAGGTGTTTTGAAATTGGCCAAAGTATATATGGCTAAAAAGCGCAAGCTCAAAGTGGGCGACAAATTGGCTGGCCGTCACGGTAATAAAGGTATCGTATCCCGAATCGTACGGATCGAGGATATGCCATTCCTGGAAGACGGTTCTCCGGTTGATATTGTACTCAACCCACTAGGTGTACCTTCTCGTATGAACTTGGGGCAGATTTTTGAAACGGTATTGGGTTGGGCTGGCGAAAAGCTGGGCTTGCGTTATGCGACGCCTATTTTTGATGGAGCCAGTCTAGATGAAATCGATCAAGAAATCAAAAAGGCCAAACTGCCAAGCCTTGGACAAACTTACCTGCACGATGGTGAAACGGGTGACAGATTCCACCAGCAAGCTACTGTAGGCTTGATTTACATGCTTAAGTTGTCGCACATGGTGGATGATAAGATGCACGCCCGTTCGATTGGCCCTTACTCTCTCATCACGCAGCAGCCATTGGGTGGTAAAGCTCAATTCGGTGGCCAGCGCTTTGGAGAGATGGAAGTTTGGGCACTCGAAGCCTTCGGCGCATCCAATATCTTACAGGAATTGCTGACCATTAAGTCCGATGACATCAATGGTCGTGCAAAAGCCTACGAAGCCATCGTGAAAGGAGATCCACTGCCCAATCCAGGTATTCCGGAGTCCTTCAACGTATTGGTACACGAATTGAGAGGTCTGGCACTCGACGTAAAATTCGAATAATCTGAAAGTTCGTTAAATGGGGCAAGCCATCAATGGTTTGCCTCCATCCATAACTTAATCTAAGAATTTACCTCAATATGTCTTTTAAGAAAAAGAACCCCGTTCAAGCTCAGGAATTCGATTCGATTACGATCAGCCTGGCTTCACCGGACGATATTTTAGAGCGGTCTTATGGCGAGGTGCTCAAGCCCGAAACCATCAACTACCGCTCTTACAAACCCGAACGCGATGGTCTTTTCTGTGAACGGATATTTGGTCCGGTCAAAGACTACGAATGCTATTGTGGCAAATACAAGCGAATCCGTTATAAGGGAATTGTCTGTGACCGTTGTGGTGTAGAGGTAACGGAAAAGAAAGTACGCCGCGAGCGCATGGGACACATCAAACTGGTGGTTCCTGTGGTGCATATCTGGTTTTTTAAGTCCTTGCCCAATAAATTGGGTTATTTGCTCGGGCTGTCCTCTAAGAAACTGGAATCCGTTGTTTACTACGAACGATACGTGGTCATCAACCCAGGTATCAAAGAATCAGAAGGTGTTTCCGCATTGGATTTGCTCACCGAGGAAGAATATCTGGAAATACTGGATACCTTGCCGGCGGAAAATCAAATGCTGGACGACGAAGACCCCAATAAATTCGTGGCCAGAATGGGTGCTGAGGCCATTCGCGACCTGCTTTTGCGCACCGACCTGGATCAATTGTCCTACGACTTGCGCCACCAGGCTGCCAGTGAAACTTCTCAGCAGCGCAAATCAGAAGCGCTCAAGCGCCTGCGCGTGGTAGAAGCTTTCCGCGAAGGACTAGAAGGCAACAGCAACCGCCCTGAATGGTCGGTCATTCAATATTTGCCCGTAGTACCACCTGAATTGCGTCCTTTGGTTCCTCTGGATGGTGGTCGTTTTGCAAGTTCCGACTTGAATGACTTGTATCGCCGGGTGATCATACGCAACAACCGCCTCAAGCGCTTGTTGGAAATCAAAGCACCTGAGGTGATCCTGCGCAATGAAAAACGCATGTTGCAGGAAGCGGTTGACTCCTTGTTTGACAACTCCAGAAAGTCAAATGCGGTAAAAGCTGAAGGTGGCCGTGCCCTGAAATCTCTTAGTGATATTCTAAAAGGCAAACAAGGCCGTTTCCGCCAAAACTTGTTGGGTAAGCGTGTGGACTATTCCGGTCGTTCCGTGATCGTAGTAGGCCCCACCTTGAAGTTACACGAATGCGGTATCCCCAAAGCGATGGCTGCCGAACTCTTCAAGCCTTTCATCATTAGAAAGCTGATCGAGCGCGGTATCGTCAAAACGGTTAAATCTGCCAAGAAACTGGTGGATCGCAAAGACCCCATCATCTGGGAAATCCTGGAAAACATCTTGAAAGGACACCCAGTGATGCTCAACCGGGCACCAACGCTGCACCGACTTTCCATTCAGGCATTCCAGCCTAAATTGATTGAAGGAAAAGCCATCCAGTTGCACCCGCTAGTGTGCGGTGCGTTCAACGCTGACTTCGACGGTGACCAGATGGCGGTTCACGTGCCTTTGAGCCACGCTGCTATTTTGGAAGCCCAGGTATTGATGTTGTCTTCGCACAACATGCTCAACCCTCAAAATGGTACGCCTATTACCCTACCCTCTCAGGATATGGTACTTGGTTTGTACTATTTAACGAAAGAGCGTCGCTCTAAGGATGATATAAAAGTAAAAGGCGAAGGCCGAAAGTTCTATTCGCCAGAAGAAGTCATTATTGCCTACAATGAAGGTCAACTCGATCTTCACGCCGTGATCAAAGTTCGCGTAAACGCAGAAGATGAAAATGGCAAAATCGGCAATACGCTGATAGAAACGACTACAGGTCGGGTACTTCTAAACCAAGCGGTACCTTCGAGCGTGCCTTATATGAATACACTGCTGACTAAAAAGAACCTGAAAATAGTCATCAGCGATGTATTAGAAAGGACAGATTTCCCTACTACTGCCGACTTCCTGGACAACATCAAAGAACTGGGTTTCATGTGGTCGTTCAAAGGTGGTTTGTCGTTCAACCTGGGTGATTTGATTACGCCTACGGTGAAAGCCGATACGCTAGCAGAAGCACAGGCAGAAGTGGATGAAGTTTGGGAAAACTACAATATGGGTCTGATTACCAACAACGAACGTTACAATCAGATCATTGATAAATGGACGTATGCGGATAACCGCATCACTGATGTACTGATGCGCGAATTGGCCTCTCACAAGCAAGGATTCAACTCCGTGTTTATGATGTTGGACTCTGGCGCACGTGGTTCAAAACAACAGATCAAGCAGTTGTGCGGATTGCGCGGCTTGATGGCAAAGCCCAAGAAATCGGGCGATACCGGTGGTGCCGTAATCGAAAACCCCATCCTATCCAATTTCGTAGATGGCCTTTCTGTATTGGAATACTTCATCTCTACCCACGGTGCTCGTAAGGGTTTGGCCGATACCGCCCTTAAAACAGCCGACGCGGGTTACCTAACTCGCCGTTTGGTGGACGTGGCTCAGGATGTGGTAATCATGGAAGACGATTGCACCACGCTGCGCGGATTGGAAACCACCGCGTTAAAAGACAACGAAAAAGTAATCGAGAACCTAGCTTCCAGAATTGAAGGCCGCTATACATTACATGATATATTCGACCCTGGTACAGAGGAGATGATCCTAAAATCAGGCGATTATATTGATAGCCGTACCGCCCGACATATCGAAAAAGTAGGCGTAGAAGCGGTGCATATCCGCTCCGTATTGACTTGTGATACGGTAAGGGGTGTATGTGCAAAATGCTATGGAAAGAACCTCGCAACTGGTCGTTTGGCTGAAATGGGGGATGCCGTAGGTATTATTGCCGCGCAATCCATCGGTGAACCGGGTACACAGTTGACCCTGCGTACTTTCCACGTGGGTGGTATTGCTTCTGTTTCTAAGTCGGAATCCGAGATCATTGCTCGTTTCAATGGCCAAATTGAGTTCGATGGTGTTCGTACAACCGAATCAAAGGATGAAGTTGGCAAGGTAGTGACTACCGTACTTTCTCGTACGGGTGAAATTCGGATCATAGAGCCGGAAACCAAGAAGCAGTATGTTTCGCTGCACATTCCTTACGGTTCTACACTACACGTCAAAGAAGGTGAGTCCGTTAAGAAGGGACAACTCGTCTGCGAGTGGGATCCATTCAACGCGGTGATCATCTCCGAATTCGCAGGGGTCGTGAAATTTGATTCCATCGAAGAAGGGGTGACTTATCGCCTGGAGCGCGACGACCAAACGGGTTATGCCGAGAAAGTAATCATCGAATCCAAGAACAAGCGTAAGATACCGATCATCCGCATCTATAGCCCAGATGGAGAAGAACTGAGAAGCTACAACCTTCCGGTGGGTTCCTACCTGTCAATAGACGATGGCGAAGTCATCAAGGGTGGTCAGAAACTGGCAAAAATCCCTCGTAAGTTGGGTAAAATCGCGGATATCACCGGTGGTCTGCCACGGGTTACCGAGCTATTTGAAGCGAGAAATCCATCCAGCCCGGCAACCGTATCTGAAATTGATGGTATCGTTTCCTTTGGTAAAATCAAGCGCGGTAACCGGGAAGTTACCGTTACGGCAAAAGATGAGCAAAAGCACAAGTACCTGATTGGTTTGTCCAAGCACATTCTGGTTCAGGACGGTGACTTTGTCAGAGCCGGAACACCGCTTTCCGATGGAGCTATTGCTCCCCGCGACATCTTGAACATCAAAGGGCCATTTGCTGTTCAGACCTATCTCGTCAACGGTGTGCAAGAAGTATATCGCTCTCAGGGTATCACGATCAACAATAAACACATCGAGGTAATTGTCCGTCAGATGATGCGCCGGGTGCAGATCGAAGATTCAGGAGATACTACTTTCCTGGAAGGTGAAGCGGTAGAGCGTTACGACTTCCTGGAGCAAAACGATTGGATATTCGATAAGAAGGTAATCGTAGATGCTGGCGAATCCAACCGCCTGAAGCCAGGCCAGTTGGTGACCTTACGCCAAATTCGGGAAGAGAACTCCTTCTTGCGCCGCAACGACCGCAAACTAGTCCAGTACCGAGATGCTATGTCTGCTACCTCCAGTTCGCTGTTGCAAGGTATCACCAAGTCATCTTTGGGTACAAGTAGCTGGATTTCAGCCGCTTCTTTCCAGGAAACTACTAAGGTGCTCAGCACAGCAGCTATTGCAGCCAAACGCGATTACCTGAATGGTTTGAAGGAAAATGTGATCGTGGGCAAACCGATACCTGCTGGTACTGGCTTGCGCAAATACAATGACTTATTTGTAACTTCTAAAGCCAATCAGGCAGAGTTTGAAGCTCGCCGGGCGGCCTTTGAAGAAGTGGAAGATGAGTATTAGTGGTTGGTGAATGGGGTGTAGTAGGAGCGTTGCAAGCCTACAAACCTTCCTCGAGCATTAAAAGATTAATACGATAAAAGTAAGGGTAGCCTGATTGAATTGGGCTACCCTTTTTTTTGTTATTACAAAGCGACCTTTAATAATCGCTTCAAGTCAGCAGAAAAAACCATCAGTGTCTTCTTGTCAGAAAGGGTTTCTATGGACACTTGCTGCGCATTGCTCAATTGAGCAATTTCTTTCAGTTCCAGGTCTTGGGCATCTAGCGTAAATATCGTTGTTTTGGCACTGCCATCCATTTGCCAGGCTTTCCAAAGTATCGAATAGCCGCCATTTCCACTTTCGTAAACTTTAAAGTAGGGCTTATACGCCGGGTTGTCTTGAGGAGAGGATTTGATGCCTCTAGCAGCTTGTATAGCCCCATTTTTATCGGTTTTTACCAACAGAAAGCCTTTGCTGACTTCCATTGTATTGGTAGTTCCCGTTTGAGTAACTGTATTTTTTAGCTCGTGAATCGTCAACCGCTCCCCTTCCGGGCGGTCATAGGCATAGATATGGTGCCAGTCTAAACCGGCAATTTCTGCCGGAGTGAAGCTGATGCCCTTGTTTATGTCTGCGTCCAATTTCTCGGAAGATACGAGCTTTCCATCTGAAAATTGCAAGCTGTAGAAAGCGTTATCTGATCGGGAACTCCCCAATACGGAAAGGTTGGAACCGCTTTGAAAAGCACGCAGAAATTTAAAGTCCTCTGTTGGTCTGGCAAAATCAAGGCGGTATAACAAACCGCCGTCGCCATTCCAATAGTACAATTTATACGCCATTTTATCTGGCGTAGGGTTCAATTTTTTATACCCTAGGCCATAAGCTTGGCCATAAATGTGAACCACCCCATCTATTTGATAGAGATTGTCGGAAGGCGATTCTTTTACAAAAACCTGTCGCATAGCCAATTCATGTGGCAAGTCAAACTTGATTTCGGTACGGTTGATCTCTGTACCATCCTCATTATAGGCCACCATTTCTTGTTCAAACAAATTGCTTTTGTTGCCCATTTGTCCCCAAATGATGTGGCCGTGATGCGCTAAGAATACCCCACTTTTGGGGTCGCATACCGGATCGGATTCTCTGATCCAATAATCTTTGTTCGTGGAACCCCGGTAAGGCTCTAATTCAATTTTTTTGTTTTCTTCGCCGTACCTGGAGGTGCCGACAATTTCCTGAAAAAGGGATTTTTTGGCATCAGTGGCTTTCAAAGTCATTTTGGAAAGCGTCAAACTTTTAGGTTTTCCTCCCAGTAGAGAATAATCCACCGTATTGGCGTAATAGGACGCAGGAAAGGAAGCGGTGTTTTCAGCCTCTTCCGTCAATGCAGGATATTTTTCCAACACAGCGAAAACGTCTAGGCAGTTGTCTTGCGTAGCCATGATATTGTCCGGATCCGCTACCTTCCCCGGTTTAGCCAACAGGTTGTATTGTTTGGCCACTACCCTATCGGGTTTGATGAAAACCAATTCCTCCTGAACTAGCTTTAAATCAGGCGTAAAATCTAGAACCCCCAAGGCATTCACCCATATCGCATCTTTTCCACCTGAATACACAGGGCCTATTTTTTCTTGTACTGCACCTTGGCGTTTTAACTCCAAGTACAAGCGAATACCATCTGGTTTTAATTCGTATTTCATGACTTCCATACTGTCAAAAACCAAACCCTTGATACCTTTTTCCAAGGTGTACTCGGCGACACTTTGCGCCCAGGCAGGCATTGCCCCAATCCATAAGAATGCGAAAATTAATAATCTGTTTTTCATGATGTTTTATTAAAAGTTAAGAATAGACTATTGGCCTCCAAGTGTGCATACACGGAGAAACATCATGAAGCTAAAGTTTTGAAAAATAAAACGTTTGAATGCTGGTATCCCAGCGGGTAAGTTTTGAGTGTAATACGAAGAATGTGCTTAAAAATGAGGCTTGTTTGTAGTTTTTAAGCTGAGGTAAAGATAGGTTTTCTCTTTCTGAGAAAAAAATTTTACGCACTAATTTGTATGATGTATTATAAAAAAATGTATTTTGCATCAACAAGTAAATTATTGTCTATTTGTCATTTTAGACAATCACTAACAGCGCGTATTTAATAACTATTTAAACTCTCTCTGATGAAAAAGATGTTAACGCTTTTGGCGCTATGCTGCTGCCATGTGGTAGCGTTTGGTTACGCCAACACTTCTGAAACACTTCCATTTTCGAAGGCTCTTCCCAACCAAATGCGGTGGTATGTCGATGCGGATGCCACAGGGCTTCAAAACGGATTGGCCTGGACGGATGCTTTTATCCGTTTGCAGGACGCTTTAGCTGCCGCGCAGTGGGGCGATACCATTTGGGTAGCCCAAGGTGTTTATACTCCTGCTGAAAACGACAATCGCAACCTATCCTTTTATCTAAAATCGGGCGTAGCGTTGTACGGCGGCTTCAATGGAACGGAAACAAACCTGCAAGAACGCAATTGGCACCACCAGCAAACAATATTGAGTGGCAATATCGGCAATCCTGCTGATAGCACGGATAATTCATACAATGTAGTCACTGCATTAGGGGTGGATAGCACGGCGCGGCTCGATGGTTTTGTCATTACGGCAGGCTATGCTCTCTATCCGTCACAGCAAACAGACTACCGCAACTATGGGGGCGGTTTGGTGGTTTTGGGAACAACTTTTCACCCGAATAGTCACCCCAGCATTGAAAACTGTCGCTTTGAAAAAAACATCGGCTTCTACGGTGGTGGCCTAGCTTGTAAAGGCATACAATCCCAACGTCCTTCGGCCAATATTCGGCACTGCATTTTTGAAAACAACAAAGGAACCTTCCGAGGCGGGGGGCTTTATATCGAAACCTTAGAAGTGGCAGGTAATACCCTGAATATGGAAGCCGATACCTTCCGTTCTAATTGGGCATTTGCAGGAGGAGGTGGAGTGTACTTATACAATGTTGGAGGGCTAACGATGCAATACTGCTTAATTGAAGGCAATTCCTCCATTAGTGGGGCTGGCGTTGAGTATGTTTCTTACTTCTGCATAGAACAGGTCAGGCTTGAAGCCTGCGTTTATAAAGCCAATCGAGATCTTGATATGAATTCCCCTTCTAGTTTTGAGTTTATAAGATATGCCAATTCTTTGTTCAATGATTGCCAACTCGATTTTGACATTCAAAAATGCCGTTTTGAAGGCCATGAAAACCCCGAAATAAGGGCTTCCGGAATAAATATCACAACCTATAGGGACGATTTGATCCTCAATATTGAATCTACCGATTTTATCGGAAATCGGGGTACGAACCCAAGCAATGCCCTGGAAATTAAGACAGTTTATAGTGGGCAGGCACTAGCTACGATATCCAATTGTACTTTTAGGAACAACAGGGAATCCGCCAGCCTGTATGTAACAGGCGCAACAGGGATTGAAGACAGCCTGATACTTCATGTTTACAACAGCATTTTTTATGGAAATGATGGCGCGGCCTACATTAGGTCTAATCAAGACGGCTATATAGAAAGTCATTTTCAAAATTGCAGTTTTTTTGAAAATGGGTCTTTACCTATTTTTAAGAGTTCTGCATTCTTGAATACTTCTAATTACAATTTTATGTATTTTGACAATTGCTTGTTTTGGGAAACCGAAGCTGGAGTTTCTGGCATATCGGATATATTTTTCAGCAATGATGTTAATATTGACTCCCTTAGTCCTCAATTTCGACTGAACCATTGCATCATAAGTGCTGATGATTGTGAGTCGGCTGATCATAAGATCGCTTGTGGTGAAAGCAATTGGTTTCAGTTGTACCCCGAATTTTTAGATACACTAGCGGGCGATTTGCGCCTATCGGCCTGTTCTCCTGCCCTCAATATCGGCAACAATGAGCTTTGGGTTGACCAGGTCAGCCCCCTGGATCTAGCGGGCAATGATCGGATATTAGACGGCCAGGTTGATTTGGGTGCCTATGAGCGGGTGGCATTCTCAGCTAGCCTCGATACAAGTTTTGCAGCCAGTTGCTTTGGAAGTGCTGATGCTCAAGTGTTATTTACAGCTAATGGGGATTTGCCTTATACCTACAATTGGATCGCCTCGAATGGCGATTCTGGTCAGGGACAGGCTAATTTACCAGCCAATGACTATTTTTTTCAGGTGGTAGATGCCCATGATTGCGTGGATAGTGTTTTCGTTGTGCTTTCCGAACCGGATAGCATCATGGTTCAATCCGTAATCAACCCTACAAGCGTTTCTGAAGGCGGTTCTATTGAATTGACCCATTTATCCGGCGGCACTCCCCCGTATCAACTCTTGTGGAGCAATGGCGAAGAAAATCTGTTGATACTTGATCATTTACCTGCTGGCACCTATACCTTATCGATAACCGATGCCAATGGTTGTATGCAACAACTTGATTTTGAAGTAGCAATGATCAACCAAAACCAGGCATTACTACCTCACCCCGCGCTGTGGGTCGTTTTTCCAAATCCCGTCAAAGCAGGGCATACTATTCAGATTCAAACGGCTGTGGCTAATCCACGAGAATACGACTTGGTATTAACGGATATGCTAGGTCGGCTAGTTGGAATTTATCCTTTGGAAAACAACAACAAGCTGATTTTGCATCAACCGGGCATATACCATTTGTCCTTACAGGATAAAGCAACCACAATAGTAGGAAGCACCCGCTTATTGGTTGTTGAATAAAACGGGTGACGGGCTATAGCATTTTTGCCATCAATTCCTTCATCAGTTTATAGCCCGTCATCGCCGTTATATCCTGCCAATCGCGGGTAGGATTAAATTCTACGATGTCCGCGCCGACAATGGTTGCGGGTATCTTTTGGAGTATGTCGAGTAAAGTCCGGGTATTCATCCCGCCGGGTTCATGGTGAGATACCCCTGGGGCATAAGCGGGATCAAGCACATCCATATCGAGGGACACATAAAGCGGCGATTTCAACCTGGGTATAAAGTCCGTCGTGAAATCCTTCATTTCAATTACCTGCACACCAAAACGCTCGGCCTGCTCCCTTTGATGGGAACTAAGCGTTCTGACACCTACCTGGGTCAAAGATTTCACCTTGCCTTTTTCCATAATACGGGCAAAGGGAGAAGCATGAGAATAGGGATTGTTGTCGAAGTTGTGGTACAAATCGCCGTGGGCATCCAAATGGAGCACGTGCAAGTCGGGATAATGATCCGTGTAAGCATCTATGATGGGAAAACTAACCGAATGATCGCCGCCCAAGCTCAATACGCGCTTGCCTTGAGTCAGTAGCCTGTCTATGGCGTTGTAAATGGCCTGAAATGCCTTTTCCGGGTGCGAATCCTCGAAAGGAAGATCGCCCCCATCTTGATAAGTGATTCCGGGTTCAATGGGCATACCCGATTCTGCGTATATATTCGCTGAGCCTTCTTTTTCCATGAGTCGAATGCGAGCAGGCCCTAGTGCTGCCCCCCGCAGGAAAGAGGAATTGGCATCATAAGGGATGCCCAACAAGTTGATCATGATGCGCGCATTATTTTTTATGAGACAATGGCAATTGCATGCCTTCTTCGGTCAAATGGAAGCCCCGGCTTTTTACCAATTGTCGGGCTTCGCTGTCTGGCTGCAATACCGGATTAGTATGGTTGAAGTGGATGAAATGTACTTTCTGCTTTTCTGCTTGTGGCAAATCATCTAATAATTGCATGCTTTCTGCAATAAACGGGTGGGGTATTTCAGACATATCGCGCCCGGGTATTTCTCCATTTTGAAAAAAAGTACCATCCAACAACGCGAAATCTACTTCCTGAACCAAGGCTTTTATGTCTTTGTCCCATACCTGCCATTTATCTATATCGGGTATGAAAAGCAACGAAGCATCTTGCGAGGACAAGATGAAACCAACCGTTTCTGAAAATTCGTCCCGATGTGGTACTATAAGAGGTTTTACGGAAAGCCTTTCGTTTAAAAAAACGGGTTCATTAGCGACCAATTCCTTTAGTGCAATATTATTCAAAGTCAGCAACTGACTCCATGGGCCGTTCTCTTGTAAAAAATGGTGCATTCGAGGCATGGCATACACAGGAAGCTCGTCAGCTCCGATGACCTCTCGCCCGAGGTACATCAGTCCAGTATAGTGCCCGATATGGGCATGGGTAAGAAAAATACCATTGAGTTGGCCATAAGGTAGCAGCATTTGAAGTTGCTCGGGAAAATCCGGTGTAGCGTCAAATAACCAAAAGCTGGAGTCAATAGGATCAATCAAGCCAATACAGCTAACCTTAGCGCCGGGCATTTCACCTGACCACACTTTTTCGCAGCAAGGTTTCTGGCAATTAGCCTGGGGAAATCCGGCATCTTGGGCGATACCTAATACCATTACAAAAGGGGCATTGCTCTGAGCCATTAAGGAATAGACCCCAAAAAATGCCAGCAGCGCCAAGTGAACTCCCGATTTTTTCAAAGCATTTAATTGTGGTTCACTATAAAACGCTTACTGATTATTTCCCGCCCTTCGGGCGACAATAGCGCGATTTGGTAAAGGCCGTTTGGCAAGAAGGAGACTTCTGTATGTCCATTATATGTACCATCGGTTAGTGCTCGAGAAAAAACCAACTGGCCGTTTGCCGAATAAATCCTCAACGCACTGATTTCCAACGTGTTTTTCCCGTTCCATTCCCAGGAAATTCGCTCAGAAGCGGGGGAAGGAAATACCCTAAAGTCCGCTTCTAAAAGTGTCTCTTGGGTAGCTACTTCGATGGCATTATTTTCAAAGTACAAAATAGGGGTTTCGTAAGTGTCGCCATAATAATATACGTTGCAAAACAAATCCATATCTCCATCGCCGTCGAAATCAACTAGATAGGGGATGGATAAATAAGATTGCTCACCAAAACCAATGCCGAAGGGGTCTTCCGCTGGAGGAGAAAAATTGGGATTATCCGGTGTCCCTATATTAGACTGATAATAAATGCTAGCGGGTTGATTATAATCGTAAGGCAAGCCGCTGTACATCAAATCCAAATCGCCATCCAAATCCACATCCCCTGTAGTTGGAATGACTTGGTACATCAATTGATTGTCTATGCCAAAGGGATTGACCTGTGGGCTTTGAAATTGCGGACTGTTTGCTGAGCCGGTATTTTCCTGAAACTGTATATTGGCTATTCCTGTCGATTGGTTGGCCGTACCAGCCAGTAAGTCGTAATCGCCGTCGTTATCGATGTCCACCAAATGCGGAAAAATATTATACACACCAGTTGCCATGCCAAACGGGCTATTCTGTGCCGGGGCAAAAGCAGGATTATTAGCAGTGCCTGTATTTTGATAATAAAGTAACTCTTGACTTGAAGAGAATCCAAATGTCCCTAACAGCATATCCAGGTCGCCATCGCCATCTATATCTGCAAAAGTAGCTATGGTCACATTTTCTGGTGAATCAAAACCCAAAAAATCGGTAAGCCCTGTTGCAAACTGCGGCTGAGCAAGCGTGCCTGTATTTTCGCTGAAATACAGCTTTCTGGAGAATCCTACTTGAAAATCGTAGCTGCTATAAAAATAGTCTTGATCGCCATCTCCATCAATATCTGCCAAAGTGCCAGCATAGCCATCTTGCCCCCCATCCAAGCCAAAAGGATTGACCAAGGCTGGTGCGAAATCCTGAGCCTGCACGGCAGTCAAGTGTATGCCTATAAAAATAGCGGCTCCGGCAAGTGTTTTCCTAAGCTCAGCTGAGGCTACTTTTCCCAGCAAACTCCGGTATAGTTGCTGCAATTTCTGGATGAGATAAAATTGTTCTTCTTTGGCCAATAGCCCAAATTGCCCCTTTGCCAGAAGGAGGTTGATTTTTTTAGTCCAAAAACGAAATTGTCGGAGTAACGTGGCGTGGTTTGACATTTTCATATCTTGTTATACCTTGTATTTTAACAGCACTTTCGATAATGTCGTGACAAGGTACAACTTGATTGCTTAAACATAAAATGCTTAAAAACTTTTAACTTTTATACGCACCTGCTCAAACACATAAAAAAATTCTGTTGCTATTAGCCGACAACTGCCGTCATACTGCTCCGCCTCTTGCGGGGTGTTATCAAAAACCTTAGGATCCTCATACCAGATAGGGATGCGCTGTTCGGCGTTTGGGATAAATGGACAATTCTGGTCGGCATGAGAGCAGGTCATCACCGCAGCGAAGGTTGAGGTTGGGTTGGCCGGATCGGTCGTCAGCTTGGAAAAACAGCTGAGTGTTGGTGCATTTTCAGCGTACTGCACCTGGTAATGAGGGTTTTCACCGCCAGGATTTTCAACTTGGAAGCCCGCCCTCAGAATAGCAGCTACTGCTTTTTCGCTAAAAGCCGTTACTTCAATACCGCCTGAAAAGCAATATGCGGGTATGCCATAGTAAAAAGCAGCTGTTTGCGCCCATATTTGGGAAAACTGGCTTCTTCGGGAATTGTGGGTACAAATAAAATTCAGATAGATGGGCTCGCCTTGATCGGTTTTAAGCCTAAGATAATCAACGAGTACTCGTAGCAAATTCTTTCTTTCCGAAGTCAATTCACTGAAGTTCAAATGGTTGCTATAAGCTTCCAAAGCTGGCAGTAATAGATTGGTATGACTAGAGTAACTCCGTTTTTCCATCAGTATATTATCAAACCATCGCCCGTTTCGATGGGCAATTTTTTCTCTGAATCCAATTGTTCTAAATCAACAGCATTTTTCTTCATAATCCGTGTAACGGTTAAACACTTCCATAAACAGTGCTTTTACCTCGTTCCATTTTTGGGCATTGATGCAATAACATACACTAGTCCCCTCAATGGTGCCACTGATTAGTCCGATTTCCTTCAATTCCCGGAGGTGTTGGCTGATGGTGGCTTGCGCCAAACCCAATTCTTGAACTAAATCGCTGTTGATACAAGCGTTGGCCTTTAGCAAGTAATCCAAGATGGCAACGCGAGCCGGGTGGGCAAAAGCTTTGGCCACTTGGGCTATTTCGTTTTGCAAATCGCTGAAAAGTTCTGTTTTGGTTACACCCATACTGGTTAATTATATTGCAATATTACGATGAAATAAACAACCCGCCAAGTTATTAGCCATTTTTTTTCTTGATACCGACCTAACTGCTTCTAAACTTCTTTTGCCCAATAAGTTGCATCAGGAGTAACCACACCTTTCTTGTATTGTTCCTTCTCCGTATTCAAAATATTGGGCCTTTGCACCCCCGACAATACCCGGATATCGTATATTTCATCTACAGATGCCAAATACTGGATCATACCCACCAAAGCGCCTGTTGGGAGGTGTACCACCGCTATACCAGCCCATTGCGCCTGGTGGGAAAGCGGGAGTTGTGCAAAGGTCGAAGAGTTTTTCCGCAATCGGGACAACCCGATGAAAAGGTAATCGCCACAATGATCCATGCCGCGTACGAAACCATCTATTTGGCAGATGCTATCCCATTTTCCGGTTTCGGTATGTATGCTGACCAATTCACCCGTTGCAGAAAAAAGCACCAATAGGTTATCGTTTATGATACGTGGTGTATGGGGCATAGGAAGCTCGGATGCTATAATTTCTTGGCTGTCCATATCCATCAATATCCCACTTGTGGTGATGTTTTCGCGCCAGCTTTTAGAAATATCACCCTGATTAAATGCAGTTACGTAACGCGCTTGGCCTTTATGTAAAGCCAAGCCATTCAAATGACAGCGGTCTTCGTGTGCTAATTTGGTAATGAAAGGCGGTTGCCAAATAGGCTTAAAACTATAGGTATCATCAATCAGACAAATACAGGAAAAAGAGGTATTGACAGCGATAAGCCCCTGATTGGACCATTCTAGGTCGTGCAAATCCAACATGCCGGTGTAGTAAGTAGCACGGGGCATGTACAAGGCATCGTATTGCTGAGGCATTGGTGGGTAATGCCAGGCCAGTTCGGGTGAATTGGCCAGTACCAATACCTCGTCGAGTGTAGCAATAGCCATTTGCTGTCCTTTGAGGGCAATTCCCATCGGTTTTTTAAAGGTGCGCGGCAATTGGATCAATTGGTTGTCGTCTTTGGCGCTCAGGAAAATGACCTTACCGGCCTGATAAGTACTGATGGCCAGGGTACAATTGAGTTGTCGCAACAACTCCGGTATATTGGGGGAATACCGACAACTGAACGGTGCTAGTGCCTGACTGTTTTCTAAATTTTCCAAAGCCATTTTATTTATTGTTTTGGCTTTCTTGCCAGGTTCTGTAAAGCATTTCTTGTTGAGGTCGGTCGGAAGGTATCTCTTGCAGGGGTTCACATGCCCGGAGTACTTCGTGGCATTCGCTGGCCAGTTGGCGGTACAGTTGGGTACCGGCTGTTTTCCAGTTGATCATTTCATCGCTTACTGTTTTGATGATTCGGGCCGGATTGCCTGCTACCAGGCTTCTGGCAGGGATTTGTTCGCCAGCTTTTACAAAGCTCAAGGCCCCGACAATGCAAGCTTCCCCAATCACTACTTGATCCATGATAACAGCGTTCATACCGATCATGCTGTTTTTGCCAATACGTGCGCCGTGTATGACTGCGCCGTGCCCGATGTGGGCTTCTTCTTCTAAAACTACCGTAATACCGGGAAACATGTGGATGGTGCAATTTTCTTGTACATTACAGCCGTCTTCAATGACAATACCGCCCCAATCGCCTCGAATGGCTGCACCTGGCCCTATATACACCTCCTTTCCTATAACAACATTACCCGTTACCACAGCTTGGGGGTGTATGAATGCCGACTCGTGTATGACGGGTATGAATTGTTTGTAAGCGTAGATCATTGGTTCGTTTTAGACTTTAAATGTTAGACCGAGCTAAACGGTTCACTTCCAATGTGTCTGCTACTGTAAGCGCTTTGATCAATCGGGAAGTGATTTATTGCACACTACTAAAGTATTAAATTGTGTTAAATTTTTAGGCGTTTTGCCATTTTTCTGCAGAAGGATGTAACTTTCAGAGTGGAGGGCATTAATTTCGGTGTGGGTGAGGGATATTATTCGACTGTCAAAATCGACGGGCAGGAAGCCACCAAGAACATGCAGTATTGGAGCGGATTCCTTAATCCAACTAAAATCCATCAACTAAAGTGGCGCAATTCGTTTGGACCTATGTAAATGATTCGGGTAAACGCTATCAGGTGGGGCTTTATCATGGCGATCAAAGTGGTCATTTGGTAGTACATTGCAATTCAAGCGTGGTGCTCATTGATTTTAATGTGTTGGAGACTAAAATTTACCCGCTGTTTTTGGACGAAGACCTCTTCGATCTGACTATTGAAAAAAAAGACGGGCAATTTCGCTATGGTTTCGAATTAAATAAAAAAGCAGATATCCCCAGCAATCAAGAACGCAAAACCAGGGACAAAAAGCATTGGAAACAAACGCTGCTTTTTTTTGGAGGTATGTTGATCCTGGTCTTTGGCATTCTTTTTTTTATGCTTCATGTCAACAAGCGCCAAAATGTAGCCGCAAAAGAAAGTTTGCTGGAAGGGGCAGGCATCACTACGGTGGCGCACATCGATCACATCATTACCGACGGCCCACAACTTACCTTATTTTTGTCGTTCGTAGCCAATAACCAAGCCATCCGCAAACAATTGATCCGCAACAGCGATTTCCCGGGCATTACGCCCTTTGGCATGCCTTTGAATGCTGGCGACGAGTTCCAACTCCGTTACTTAAGGGGTAATGATAGCGTTTGGGAACTGCAGTTGGAGCATCCCACCGAGCAACAAATTGCCCGTTATCGGGAATTGGCGATAGCTAAACACAGTGAAAATACCCCACAATTGCTTCCTGAGTCGGTAAATTGCCTGGTTGAACTGGCCTATGAACTAAAAGGGCTGGCTGGTATAGCTGATTTTTATGCTCAAAAATTGACTCCTGAGGAAAATCCCTATGCTAATGAGTTGACTTACAAGCGACTGATCCGGGATGTGCCGTTTCAGAAACGGGCGGAGGAACAGTGTTGGTAATGCAAACAAAAGTTGATGAACCTTCCCCGCCTGCTGTTGTTACTCGTCCATGAAAAACACAACAACAGGTGTA
>CALMIR010000139.1 GCA_937864265.1 uncultured Saprospirales bacterium
GTATATTTGTTTATGTTTTCACGGTAAATTTCGGGTTATGTTGGTAAGTTATGATAAATCGAATAACAAAAGATAGGATAGAAGCATTGCAAAACCGTTACATGGCATTGGCAAAAGGCAACGAACCCTTGCTAAAAGAAATCGCATTGGCTGAAATTCCCGAAATGGTGTACAACTCAAACGCCATTGAAAACTCAACGCTTACCTTAGAAGACACTGAAAAAATATTGGCAGGCGATACGCTGAATCGAAAAGTAAACGTTCGTGAAATCTATGAGGCAAAGAATTTGGCTAAGATTACCGAAAACCTTCTTGAAAAAAACAACCATCCCCTCAATGTCCAACTCATCCTGGACCTACACAAAACCCTGCTTACACATATTGACGACAGCGCAGCAGGGCGTTTTCGCAGTGGCAAAGAGTGGGTGCGGGTAGGCAATCACTTAGGAGCAAACCCCCAATTTGTACCTGCCTTAATGCAAGACTTGATAGATGATTATCATACAAAAACGGAACGTTATTTTTTAGATACCATCGCTTACTTTCACGCAGAGTTTGAAACGATTCACCCTTTTGTTGATGGAAACGGACGTATGGGAAGAGTCCTGATCAATTTGCAGTTAATGCATCTGGGATTGCCCCCTATCATTATTCAAAACAAAAGCAAAAACACTGAATATTATCCATTATTTTCACAATACCAAACTACGATGAAGTTTGCCGGCTTTACCGCGTTATTTGCTGTATTGCTACAAGAGTCACTGCACAAACGAATCACGATGCTTATCGCAAAAAAAATTATTCCCCTTGCGCTATGGACATCTCAAAACGGCGTAAAGCCCAATGTGGCAGCTAACAAAGCAAAACGGCAAACGATACCTGCTTTTCGTATGCGTGAAAAATGGATGATAGCACAGGAATATAAATTTTCTGATTTATGAGCAGACAATCAGAACAAATATTAGAAGAACAATTAATTGCTCAATTGCAAAAATTGGGATATAGCTATGTTGAAATCAACAGCGAAAAAGATTTATTGCTCAATCTCCAAAGGCAATTAGAAAAGCACAATCAATCTGCACTTACCAAAACAGGAAGCGAACAACTTACCAAAACGGAATTTGAGAAGATTTTAAACCTGCTGAGCAAAGGTTCAGTTTTTGAAAAATCAAAAATGCTTCGCCAAAAGCAACACCTAGTTCGTGACAATGGCGATAACCTTTATTTTGAATTTCTGAACACAGAACATTGGTGTCAAAATCAATATCAAGTAACCAACCAAGTAAGCCAGGAAGGAAAGTTTAAAAATCGATATGATGTAACTATTCTCATAAACGGTTTGCCCTTGGTACAAATAGAACTCAAACGCAGAGGATTGGAATTAAAAGAAGCCTTCAACCAAATCAACCGTTATCAAAGACATTCATTTGGTGCAAATTCGGCTTTGTTTCAGTATGTGCAGATTTTCATTATCAGCAATGGCGTAAATACAAAGTACTACGCCAATAACCGAAACCAAAGCTTCAAACAAACATTCTATTGGACTGATGTAAACAACAAACGCCTTTCCAATATCTTAAATGGCTTTACCGATACGTTTTTAGAGCCTTGCCATTTGAGTAAAATGATATGCAAATACATTGTGCTCAACGAAGCTTATAAAATTCCAATGGTGCTTCGTCCATATCAATTTTATGCAGTAGAAGCCCTAATTGAAAGAGTAAAAAACTCCACCAAAAACGGTTATATATGGCATACCACAGGTTCGGGCAAAACCTTAACCAGTTTTAAAGCCAGTCAGATTTTAATGGCTTTGCCCCAAGTTCACAAAGTGGTTTTTGTGGTGGACAGGAAAGATTTGGATTGGCAAACCACCAAAGAATTCAACAGTTTTCAAGAAGGTTGTATTGACGGCACAGACAATACGCAAAACTTAGTAAAGCAATTTACAGGCACTTACGTTGACAAAAAAGGAGAAGCTAAAAACTCCAAACTCATTGTTACGACCATTCAAAAACTCAATACAGCAATCAGCAAATTGAAGTATGAGGCGAAAATGGCTGAACTGAAAGATAAGCGTATCATTTTCATTTTTGACGAGTGCCACCGCAGCCAATTTGGAGATACACACAAACGTATCAAAGACTTTTTCAGCAATGCTCAAATGTTCGGTTTTACAGGAACTCCCATTTTTGCGGACAATGCAGCTAAAAACGAACACGGCAAACGAACTACCAAAGATTTATTTGCAGACTGTTTGCATAAATATGTAATTACAGATGCAATTAAAGACGAAAACGTGTTGAAGTTTTCAGTTGAATATGTTGGAAGATACAAGCACAAAGTCGGACGAGAAACCAATATTGATATTGAGGTAGAAGACATTGACACCAAAGAGTTGATGGAAGATGAAACCCGTTTAGAAAAAATAGCGGACTACATTATTGCTCACCACAACCGCAAAACACACAACCGAGAATTTACGGCAATGTTTTGCATCAACAATGTGCCTACACTTATCAAGTACGTTGACATATTCAAAAGAAAGAAAGCCGAAGGTTTACACAATTTGAACATTGCTACTATTTTCAGTTATGGAGCCAATGAAGATGATGCAGATGCAAACGGTTTTATCAACTTTGAAGAAAATTATGATAGTGTTGATTTTAATGTAGTGGCAGAGCCAACAGCAGAATATAAAATCAACCAACACAGCCGGGACAAATTAGAAGAGTTTATTGGCGATTACAATCAATTGTTTGGCGACAACTTCACCACCAAAGACAGTCAAAGTTTTTACAACTATTACAACGACGTTTCAAAGAAAGTCAAAGAACGTAAAGTTGATATTTTGGTAGTAGTAAATATGTTCCTCACAGGTTTTGATAGCCCAATATTAAATACAATGTATGTGGACAAGAATTTGAGGTATCACGGACTTATTCAAGCATACAGCCGAACCAACAGAATATTAAACGAGCAGAAAAGCCAAGGAAACATTGTTGCGTTCCGCAACTTGAAAAACCGCACAGACGAAGCCATTACTTTATTCAGCAACAAAGAAGCGATTGAAGTCATCATCATGAAACCGTATGAGGACTACACCGCCAAGTTTGACGAAGCCTTTGAGCATTTAATGGCCTTAACACCCACTACAGACAGTGTTGATGATTTAGAAACCGAAGATGACGAACTCGAATTTATAAAAACGTTCAGAGATTTGATGAGGATAAAAAATATCCTTACCGCTTTTTCAGACTTCAAATGGGAAGACCTGAAAATGACCGAACAGCAATTTGAAGATTTTAAAAGCAAGTATCTTGACCTTTACGACAAAGTAAAAAGTAATCACCAAAAAGAGAAAGTTTCCATTTTGGAAGATGTGGACTTTGAATTGGAATTAATCCACCGTGACGAAATCAATGTGGCGTATATCATTCAACTATTAATCAAACTCAAAGCACAGACACAAAAAGACACGACCAAAGCCGAGCAAGAAATATTCAACTTGTTAAGTACCGAAACGACTTTAAGAAGCAAACGAGAATTGATAGAGAAATTTATCAAAGAAAACTTGCCAGTAATTGTTGACACAGACGAAGTAGCTCCAGCGTTTGACAAGTTCTGGAACGCAGAGCAACAAAAGGCATTTAATAAATTGGTGGAAGAAGAAAAACTATCAGCAGACAGGACAGAAAAACTCATTGAGGACTATTTGTTTGCGGAAAGACCACCATTGAGAGACGAAGTATTAGAACTTATAGACGGAGAAAAACCAAGTTTACTGCAACGAAAAAAACTAGGTGACAGAATTTTAAAAAGAATTATGGACTTTGTGGAAACATTTATAAACGGAATGGAAGCATAAGCCCACGCTTTTGGTGGCACATTTGCAAAACCGCACGACCTGTTCCGACCTTTCGGGAAGCCCACGCTAAAGCCAATTTTTGCAAAAGAGCCACCAAGCCAACGCACTAAGACAGACACGAAATGACAACGAACAAACACGACAGAAAAGAAGGGCGAAGTGCTAACATCGGTTTTGCAAAATGGCGGGGTAAGTGCTTCTATGACAGTTTAGTGCAAGGTTCAAGTTTCGTTCTTCAAATGAACATTTGTGCTGAAAATCCGCCACTTCGCAAAGCCGAGAACCGTTCTAAAAATTCAATTTCCGCGAATGAAATACCCCGCCTCCTTCCTGGCTTCCAGCCAGTTGTCCCGCCAAGCCTTCGTCAGGTCAATTTTGGGTTCCGTTTTATAATAAATGTAGCCGGGATCCCTGGCTAGCGGGTGCTCAATACTATCCATGAGGATGACTTGTTCAAAATAAATGGATGAATCTTGGGGGTAGTCATCGACCTGGATTTGGCGATCAAACTCAATGTACTCTGGTGCCCACATGACAAAACTGGAATTGAGGCTATAAGCTTCCGGCAAATTGTATTTTTTTCGGTAAAAATTGAGTACCCCCGCCTGCCCGTAATGCCCGGCATAGATCATACAGCTTTTTTGCTCTTCCGGGGAAAGGCTATGGTACAATCGGGCCACTTTTTCGGGAATTTCCGTCCAGCCGTGCATATCGGCATAGTCTTGCGGGAGCTCGCGCACGATGCCATCTTCCCATCGCAGAAGCGCTTCCAATCCAGCGTGATCGCGCATGTAGGCACAATAGGCTTTCATCTTTTCTATGGGTAGGATGGGCAGCCCATAGGGAATGATGGGGAGGTTGAGTATTAAAATCGCAGGTAGGAAGAACCAGGTTTTCCAGCCCAGCCAATCTTCCCAACGCACGGCGCCTGCTGCAAACAGCATGCTATAACTGCCCAAGGTATAATAGTCCTTTCCACTGAACCCCAGCAGCAGCAGCAACACCGCGAGGTAGGCCAGGCCCAATACCCGAAAGGATTGCAGCGGCTTCCAAAAAAGCAAAGCGAATAAGCCTACCAGCCAAACCAGTACAACTGCACCGTGGAACAATAACTGGGTGAGCAGAAAATCCGCAGGTTCTACATGCACCAATTGGGTCGCGGCCAGGTCTTTCATGTGCCGCACGACTGGAAAATCGTATTGGTACTGCCATATCAGATTAGGCAAAGCAATGAGTAATGCGATTCCGGCAGCTATCCAGGGATATTTGCTCAGAAATGCTTTGCGCTGCTTTGTAAGCAAAAAGCCGATGACAAGCGCTGCAAAGAAAAAGGTGATAGAATATTTGGTTAAAAAACCAAGTCCTGCCGTGATGCCCAGGTAGTACCAATTGTTGGGAGAACCGCCATGGAATAAACGGGTGACCCAAAAAGCCGATAACAGCCAACAGAACTGATTGAAACTGACCGGTTGGAACAAACTATTGCTGCCTAAAAAAGCGGGAGATAGTAAAAAACAGGTAGCCGCCAATACCTGAGCGCGTTTTTTGCCCCCCATTTCGGCTGTTAATGCACCTATAATCAGGATGCTGATCGCACCAATCAGGGCAGGAAATACCTTGACGGCAAATGGGGTGTCTCCAAAAAGCAAACGGGCCAATTTCCCGATCAGGGCAATCATAGGGGGTACTTCCATATAGCCCCAGGAAAGGTGATCGCTTTCCGACAGGTACAAGTACTCGTCGCGATGCAAGCCGTAAGTATTGTACGAAATAAAATGGATGAATAGCTTGATTCCAGCCAGCAGGAGCAAGGGCTTCCAATAAACAATTGGTTTATGCGTCGGCATAGCAAATACGTTTTCCAGTATAAGTAAATGGCAGCCAGAATGGATCGATCAATCGTCCAATAAACGCAGTTCCAAGTGCTTCATCCGGTACAATAAGTTGGAAATCCAGACAGCAATCAGTGTCCATCCGATGATAGCCGGATAAAAAATCATCCGCATGGTATTGTCCAGGTCTTCGCCGCCCATAGCAGGGTTACCCCCCGAACCCGGGTGCAGGCTATCCGTCAGGCGGGGTATGACAAAAAGCAAAGGAATCAAGTTGATAAACGCAAATATGTTGTAAACAGCAGCTATACGCGCCTTTTTTTCCGGATCCTCAAAAACAGCCCTCAACACAAAATAAGCCAGGTAAATGAGCAGGGCAATCGCCGTCATATTCTGTTTGATATCGCCGCTCCAATATTTGCCCCAGGTGTGTTTGGCCCAGATGGCGCCCGTCACGAGACCCAGCACCCCCAGCAAGATGCCTGTGGTAGTAAATGCCACAGCAATCGCATCGTCTTTGAGGTCATGCTTTCGCAAATAACGAACACTATAAACAACAGATACGACTAAAATGATCAGCATCGAAAACCACATGGGCACATGAAAATAGGTGTTCCTGATGGTTTCCGCCAGGATGTTTCTAAATGGAAAAGAAAGGGTCCACTGCTCGTTGAGCTTTTCGATAGGTGTGTTCTGCCAGGCTTTTAAGCCCATTTCGGGATCGATGGAATCCTGTGTGACGAATACAGCGCTGGGCAACACGGCTGTGCCATCCAATTCGTTGTCCAATACTAAGGTGAAATCCTGCACCCTTTTTGCAACTGGAAGGTAACTGGGAAACTGGAAGTTTAAAAACAAAGACTGGTTGTCAACCACTTCTACTTGTTCTGCCCCCAATGCTCGCTCATCATCCAGCTTGAGCCAGGCGCGCAGTTCCCGGCAGTCCTTAAAATGGGCATTATACCCTTTGACTTCAAAACGGATGCTTTCACCAGTACGGACGTTGTTGGGGGTTATTTTGACAATTCCTGTGCCCAAGGGAACCAGCATCCCCATTGTAAATACATACAACAGAATGACGACACCCAGGGCTTTCCACCAGTGTTTTTTTATCATGATTTTTTTTTAATGGCCAGGCTAAAGCTAGGTTTTTTGAGTATAACGCTAAAGCGTCACAAGTTTGATTGGCTTGGCTGAAGCTAAGCTTTTCCCGCCTCCCGCTTTCTGCGTGATTCGCCCGCCCGGACGATCCCGCTGAGGCCGATACGCTCAGCGGGATCGGACGGGGGCAAGGAGTATAACGCTAAAGCGTCACAAGTTTGATTGGCTTGGCTTTTCTCGTCCTATGATGAAGGAGAGAGCCTGCTCAACTCTAAAACTCTGGACACAAAACAATTTCATCTTCGTAATGACCCAAATATGCCACCGAAACTTCAAGGGCACCCCTTCTGTCCCTTCCTGCACCAATGGCATTCATTTTGGCGTCGTAGCTGACACCGATCAAAACATCGCTGAATTCAATGCCAACTAGGCCCACCACCGCATCCAGGAATAGATTGTTGCCTGCATCGGATACGGGACGTGCCCAAGCACCCAAGTGTAGGGCAGTACCACTGATGTCGTTGATCAACAAACGGATATTGGAGCCAGCGTTCATGGCTAAATGCGGCCCTTGACTGTAAACCAGTGCACGCGGTTGCAAGCGGATATTCTCACCAAATGGTACGCTAAGACTTACATAAGCCGAATACTTCCTGAACAAGCGGCTTTCCTCGTATAAAGTCTCGTTATCCGGATCGTAAAACAAGCCAATATTGGGTTCAAAAATATGATGCATGGAAGCACCGACAAAGAACCCCGTTTTTCTGGCAGGCGAATAGGCATAATTGAGCCCGATGGCAAAATCGGAGATAGAAAAATTGTTTTCCGGCAAAATTTCTTCCGTATCTTGGGTATAGCCATCCGCGCCTGAGAACTGATCGTCAAAGGTCAGGCCAGTATAGCTAAAGTTGCGTTGGGATATCCCGGCCTGCATACCTACGCTCAAAAACTGGTCATTATTCCGGCTCAGCGACTTGTGAAAACCACCTGAAACCATGATTTGGTTGTTGGAATAGCCCTCCTCAGGTACCTTGTCGTTGTAGAAAACCATGCCCACGCCGAAAGCATCTTTGTAGCGACCGCCTACTTGCCCAAGATTAAATCGCAGGTCTATAGCGCCAGAAAAAGTGCGAAAAGGATCTTGATCCCGATAAATCAAGGCCAGGCGGTATTTGCCGTCAAAGGCACCGGTAATGGCCGGATTAAGGGTGAGCGGGGAAGCGAAAAATTGGGTAAAATGTTGATCTTGTGCTTGTAATAAACCCAAAAAGGCCATCAAAAGCAGCGTTGTAAATAACCTCATATTCATCATACACATTCAATCTGTGGGCAATCAACAAATATTTTGCCAAAGGTAAATGGATTTTTCTCAAGAAGACAACGGCTATTGTAAGATATTTATTATTTTTGAAATTCAGCTTAAACACCCTTTGTTCGACATCGGTAAATAGTCGGACTATAAAACAGCATGGAATACCGAATCTGCTCCGCCAGTGTTGTCCCGCTCAGAAGCGGCGCCTCTCACAGAAGTGAGCTGGCCTCCCAACTCCTTTTTGGAGAATTGGTAGAAGTATTGGAAAAAAAAGGGAAGCAATGGGTCAAAGTACGCTGTGAAACAGACAATTTTGTAGCATGGGTAGCCGACAACCAACTCAAGCCCATTACACCTTCCGAATTCGATCGCTACCGCAAACACTTTGCCTTTTGTTTGGATCTTTTCCAGCCCATACTGGCTCAAAGCTACGGCATACCGATTACATTGGGGGCGCGTTTGCCCGATTTTGACGGCATTCGCTTTGCTTTGGAAAATTCGGTTTATACGTTTAGCGGGCAAGCCGTTTTTCCCAGGGATATTAGAAACCCGGCAGAATTTATATTGAAAATAGCTCGGAAATATTTATTTGCCCCTCATTTTCAGGGTGGACGATCTCCTTTGGGCATTGATAGCGCCGGATTGATTCAATTGCTTTACAGCCTGGTCAACATCCCTTTACCCCGACTGGTGGAACAGCAGGTTTTTTTAGGACGCCCCGTTGATTTTATTGACCAGGTACGACCGGGCGATGTCGCTTTTTTTGAAAACAGGCAGGGGCGCATCATCCACTGCGGGTTGATCTTATCGGCTCAAGAGGTATTGCATGCTTATGGTTCAGTAAGGATTGATCCGCTGGATCATTTTGGTATCTACAATTCGGAAGCGGGCAGATACACCCATTTTTTGCGCGTCGTTCGTCGGTTTCTCGACGATGATGCTCTGGAAAACATCCCGTCTGTTGTGCAGCAAGAGAACAACATCAGACAGGTCGAATTATTTTAACAAACGCCTATTTTGTAAAACGCGCTTTATGAAGTTCCCTATTTTATATTTTGTGAAAAATGGCGTTGGCCTTTTTTTTCACAACGCCCTTCTCGTCGCTGTGGCGATGCTCGCACCGCTTGGCCTTTTGGCTCAAGGCCAGTGCAGTGGCAATTTGGGGATCAATATTTTCGACTCCGGCGATTTTGGTTTTGGCATACCCAATGTATTGCCTACCAACCCCAATATAGCACCAGGATACAATTACACGACATCAGTTCCTCCCAATGATGGGTCTTACACCCTTACTAAAAACACAGGACTATGGCCTAACAACTTTCCAACCTGGTTGGATGTGATGGACAATAGCGGCACCAGTGACGGCTATATGATGGTCGTGAATGCCAGTTATACCCCAGGCGACTTTTACGAGCAAATCGTAGATGACCTTTGTGAAAACACTTTATATGTGTTTACTGCGGATATCATCAATATGATACAATCGGGAGTGGCAGGTCATATAGAACCCAATGTGTCTTTTTTGATCAATGACCAAGTGCGCTATACAACGGGAAACATACCACAAAATGCCACTTGGATCACTTATGGCTTCTCTTTTGCGACCGAACCAGGGGAAACCTCGGTGAAATTGACGTTGCGCAATAATGCACCTGGGGGCATTGGCAATGATCTTGCTTTGGACAATATCAGTTTTCAGGCTTGCGGGCCGGAGGCTTTGATCTTGCCAGAAGAAATCGCCAACATCTGCGAGGATGGAGCGCCTATAGAACTCGATGCGACCGTTTTAGGCGATCAGTTTGAAACCCCGTCTATTCAATGGCAATTTAGCCCCGACGGAGAAAACTGGACGGATATTCCAGGGGCTAATGGGCTGACTGTAGCCCATACCCAGCTTGCTGCGGGGTATTATTATTACCGCTATTTGTTGGCCAATTCTTCTTCCAGTTTGGCCAATTCCAAATGCCAGATTATTTCTAACGTAAAAATAGTATTCGTTCAGCCTAAGTTCTATACCATTAATGACACCATCTGTGAGGGGCTGAGCTATCAAGTGGGCAATTCGTTTTACGACAAATCGGGGACTTACACCGATTCCTTGACTTCATCCATTGGCTGCGATAGCATCGTGACATTAAACCTGGAAATAGCATCAGATTATGGCATTAGTTATGAACAGAGCACCATCGATCCGACTTGTTATGGTTATTTGGATGGGAGCTTTAGCATTTTCAATGTCAATACCTTTTATCCGCCCTACACCATCGCTTTGGCAGGTTCTTTTGAAGTGGAAAATGCCGATGCGACTTACGCTGGATTGCAGGCTGGAGATTATACGGCTACCATCACGGATGCCGTGGGCTGCTCCGCAGAACCGCTGATAGAGCTGGTTGATCCCAATTTGTTTTTCATTGAATTGGGCTTAGATCACAGCATTAGTCTAGGGGAAATGGTTCAAATATCAACTTTTACAAATTACACCATTAGCTCATTCAACTGGTCGCCAGAGGGCGCATATATCTGTCCGGATGGAAATCAATGCTTGAATCCAACCATTTTCCCCTTTCGTTCTGGAAGCTACAAACTTACCGCTTTCAACGAAGTGGGCTGTATAGCGGTGGATTCGGTCTTTATTGAGGTAAGCGATGAACGCTTGGTGTATATTCCCAGCGCTTTTTCCCCAAATGAAGATGGCAGGAATGACCGATTCCAGGTTTTTGCAGGTCAAAACAACGTCAAGTTGATACAGCGTTTGCAAGTGTTCAACCGCTGGGGGGCTTTGGTGTATGAGGTGGAGAACATTGCCCCTCATGAAATAGGCTGGGGCTGGGATGGGACTTTTCAAGGCGAGAAGATGAATCCGGATGCCTTTGCTTATGTAGCTGAAGTGCTTTTTATAGATGATGTGGTGGTTCAATACAAGGGGGAAGTGATGTTGATGGAGTGATGAGGAGAGGAGTAGTTTCTAGTTTCCCTGCCCGAACCGAGGTACGAGGGGCGGGTGGTTTTCCTGCCCCCGTCTAGGCGGGTGTTTTTTTACCCGGCTGAGCCTGCGAAAAACGTGGGAGAAGACGGGCTGGTTTCAAGATTCAGGTTGGTAGTTGGAAAAAATCAGGGTAAAAACGGATCCCTTGCCCACTTCACTGACAAATTCGATTTTTCCCCCCATGAGTTCGAGGTAGCGCTGTACGATGGTCAGGCCGAGCCCCGTTCCTTCAATCCCAGCGGAATTAGAAGCCCTGTAAAAGCGGCTGAACAAACGTTTTTGTTCTTCTTCGGGAATGCCTATCCCTTCATCCCTTATCGCTATATGAATGTCAGCATCCTTTAGTTGAGCATGGCAAAGGATGGCTTTGTTTTCGGGCGAATATTTTACGGCATTGGATAGCAAATTGAGCAATACATTTTTGAGTAGGCGCTTATCCAGATGCACTTCACACAAAGCCTGCTCGCACTCGACAAGAATGTGCTGGCCTTTTTTCAAAATACCCATCAATTCTTGGCTGCATTCCTCCAAAAACGCATTCAAAGCGAAAGGTTCCGGTTGGTTTTCAACTTTACCCGATTCGAGTTTGCTCAAAGACAGAAAATCATTCAGTACACCAATCATATTGGAAACGGAAGCCAAAATCCTGTTGATGTGCCTGTCGCGTTTGGATTGTTGCTCCGTGGTCGTATAAACCTGTAGCAACTCGGCAGAAGCGAGGATGGAAGTGAGGGGGGTTCGGAATTCATGGGAGGCCATAGAGACGAAACGCGATTTGAGTTCGCTTACTTCTTTCTCCGTATCCAGTGCATGTTGGATGGCTGCTTTGCTATTCAATAACTCTTCCTCCGCTTTTTGGCGCTTTTGTATTTCCGCTTTGAGTTGTTGATTGACTTCCAATAACATATTGACCGCATCGGTGAGCTGTTGGGTGCGGTATTCGACCCGCAGTTCTAGTTCTTGATTCAGTTGGATAACGGCTTGCTCGGCTTTTTTTTGCTCCGTGAGGTCGTGGATGATACCTGCGAAAAATGTGTGGTCGCCAATTTTGAACGCACTAACACTCAACCCAAAGGGGAATATACTGCCGTCTTTTTTCCGGCCTTCTACCTCTCTTCCAATGCCAATGATGTGCCTTTGCCCGGTTTTGAGATAACGTTGGACGTAAGAATCATGCTGGGTGTGGTGGGGCGATTCCATCAAGAGTCGCACGTTTTGTCCCAATAATTCTTCAGAAGAGTAGCCAAATAATTTTTCAACAGCCTGATTGATCCGTATGATCACAGCATGTACATCAATAACGATAATACCATCAACAGCAGCTTCAAAAACAGCTTCCAGTAAGGGATCTTTGTCCATGAACTCAGGCTTTTGCGTTTTACCGAGAAAGATAACCTGCCTAATTGATAAAAGTCATATTCCTATATGATAAAAAACAAAGATTTGTGATAAGGGTTTTTGCAAATTGCCCTCGAAACGCGTAAGAGTATTAACATGGGGCTTTGCCCCATCAATTTTTTCAATCATGCTACAGATCAAAATACTAGGAATGGGAGATTCCTCATTCCAAACTTTGAAGAAAAATTTACTGGAAGCGCTGGAGTCGAGCGCTATGACATACGAGCTTCAGGAAGTCAAAGACATCGATGCCTTCCTACGCTACGATCTTCACTCCATCCCTTCAATTGTGATTAACGACAAAGTGTTTTTTCAAAACAGCCACATTCCGGATACCTTTGAATTGATTGAACGCTTGGAGTCGATGCCTTCAGAACAAGTTATCTATTCGTAGAAAAACAAAACTGCAAAATGCCAAAAGTAATCGAATTGATCCATTCACTCACAGCAGCAGAGGGGTTTGAGTTTGTAAGTACCTTGAACGGAGGCAAAAGTGGGAAATCACTTAATCACTTATTTAATTTATTGCGGGCACACCAGGGCGATTGGCTGGAAGAGCACAAAAAAGCAGTATTTGAAAAACTCTATCGACGGCCTTACAAAGCCAATAAGGATTACCTGCTCCGGGGGATGTTCCGCAATTTAAGCGCAAAGTTGGATGATTTTCTGGAAGCCAAAGCGGTGTACCAGGAGTTGAAAAACAACCTCAATCTCCAAAATTATTTCCTGCTCAAATCTTATGAAGACCGCAAATTGTATCGCCTGTTTGACTTAAATTATTCCAAAGCGATTGAAAAGGCGGAAGAAAGTATGGATTATATGATAGCGGGCGCTTTGTGCCATTTGGCTTACAACCACGTTCTGTTGCATGGCATTCCAGATGAAAAAACAACGGATACCCTTCAACATTTGCAGGAAAAACAGTTTTCTTTTTTAAGCGCTCTTTTTTTGCAAAAAAACTTTAGCACGCTGTTGTACAAGCCGGGTTTTCCTGTTCACAACACACCCAATGGAGGTGCAGCAATTGACTTTCTGCCCACTTCAGTTTTGACTCAAAGCTGTGCCGACTATTGGGCTTTAAAAATTCAAATCTTTCAAAATAAAGAAGGCCGGATACCTTTAATTCGCCAATGTCTTCAGCTACTGGATGAAAACTGCCCTGCCATCGAGCAGTATGAAAAGGAAAGGTTGTTTTGTGAAGCGGTATTAGCGCTGGAACTAGCTACGGTAGGCGAGTATGAAGCGGCATTGAATATCTATAATACCTTACTCCAACACCTGGATGACTTGCCCAAAACAGTAGCACTGCCCCTGATCTGTGATTACTTGATTACGCTTTTGCACGTGAAAAATTATCGGGAAGTTAGTGAAAAGGCTAGTAAATTTAAGGCTAGAATGGCCGAATATCCCCATTATGAAATGCGGCTGAATATCATTCTGGCGATGTCATATGCTTTTCGGCAGGATGCTGGAGCGCTTAGGGAAACATTGCCCCAGCAAACTCAAAACCTGCCTGAATTTTTGAAAAACTTTTTCCGTTTTCTGTTTGCGATTCAATTCTATTTGGAAGGCAATTACAATTTGGCTTTGCGCGAGATGGACAATTTTTTGCAAAAACTGCGCAAAATGGCTGACCCAGAATCGGCTGAAAAACCAATCGCTGCCTTTTTTAAGCGCTTTTTTTATCTGTTTGACAAATACGAAGCGGATCGGGAAGAGGCGTTGACCTATCTTGAAAAACTACAACATGAAATGATCGAATACCAGTTGTCGGCTCCAGAGGATCTGATGGATTATTTGCCTTTTTATTGGCTACAGCAGGAACTGGCGGAACAAGTAGCTGAAGTGAGGGGGCTGGTATTGGTGGAGGAAAATTAGGGCGCGGTTTTCTTTTTAGCCGGCATTATCTTTTGTTCAATTGAATCAGCCCTCCTTTTATTTCCTTCAATTCTTTTCGCGACCTAAAATATCCTTAGGCCTGTTGTCGAGGATAGGGTTCGGCCTTGGCGCTTCCTCCTGGGTTTCGTTGAATACCTTTTCGATATGTGCCCAAAGGCCGTTTTTTAGCTCATAAGCTTCATAACTGCCATCGGGGTAATTGACGGGGCCTTCGCCGTAAGGGCCATCCATCACGATAAAATGGTCGAATATAATCAGCCCCAAACTTTCATCATAATTGCAACGGGTGCTGACTTCAGAGGAGTATTCACGTATAATCCGATTGGTTTTTCTTTCTCCGCCTTCTACAAATACCGGAGCCCCAAAACGGGGTTGGCCTTTCTCAAAAGTCAATACATCTATCACCTTCCTTTTGCGGTAAAATTCATACGCATCAAAGCCGAATAAAACATAGTACCGACCCTCCGGGCCATCGGTTTGAACGATGTTGTAATAGACAACCCCATACCATTCTTCAGGTGTCAGTTGCGTATTCTCCTTTCCTTTGAGTTCAAAAGAGCGATCCAATAGCGGATACAATTCCAACTCCGGTGCATTCATTTGGATGGCCCCGTAATAGCGGTATTCATTTTCATTGACATACAATTGCCAGGTGAAAATTCGGAAGCTGCTGTCTTGAGGATACTGAATAGAAACGGATTGCAAACGGCTGAAAGGATATTGAAAAGAATTGGGCGTTTTTAATGTTTTCACCAATTTGGTGATCAACTCCCGACAAGCACCAAAACGGTATTCAGGCACGGAATCGTGAATGACGGCGTAACTGAGCACCCCCAAGGTATCTTCCATTTCTTTGAGAAAGGCTTGCTCCGTTTCTGAAAACGGGTTAGTATCGGGCTGTGCTGTAGCGAAATGATAGAGGCAAAGGCACAATAGCATAAAAACCAGGGTGCGAGTCATGGTACGTTTTCCTTTTTTAATTCAGCAAAGAAACGCAGGCATAACCTATTTTATTTGGTGCTTCAACAAAAAGTGTGATGAATGCATAAAATCCTTGTTCCTGCTTGTTTTTCAGCAGTAAACACCAAAAAACATGTATTTTGCATCAATAGAAATATGAAAGCGGTTATTCGAAATTTAAAGCCTGTGACGGAAAAAACGCTGATAGATGCCTGCAAGCAAAACGACCGGCGCGCACAAAAGACGCTGTTCGATCGCTATTCGCCTGTCATGCAAGGGGTATGCTTGAGGTATGTAAAAAGGTTGGAGGATGCAGAAGATGTCCTGGCTGAAGCTTTTTTCAAAGTATTGACCCATATTCATCAATACAAAGGGGAAGGCAGTTTCGAAGGGTGGATCAGAAGGATTGTCGTCAATGAATGCCTGATGTTTTTGCGTCGGCATCACAACTTTAGGCTGACGGTAGAATTGGATCAAACGGATTACAAAGAAGTCCAAACTGAAGAAAATACCGTAGATGAACTGGCTGCCAGCGATATTTTGCGCTTGATGGATCAACTGCCGACAGGCTACCGGACGGTATTTAATTTATACGCGCTGGAAGGATACAAGCACCGGGAAATCGCAGATATATTGAATATAAGCATCAATACTTCAAAATCCCAACTGATATTAGCCAAAAAAAGATTGCAAGAACTGTTGGCTGACATGCAATACCCTGATAGCCATTTCAGAGATTCAGCCGACCAAAATTCCTAAGCATGAAAAAGCAAGATAAAAGATTGTACCATCTATTCAGAAATAACCAGCACAAACTGGCTACTACGCCCAACCAACGGGTTTGGCAAAACCTGGAATGGCGTTTGGATGAACACCGCCGCCGCCAAAGAATGCAGTGGCGTAAAACCATCAGTATGGCTGCTGCTGTAGTTTTGTTGCTCGGTTTTGTCAGCTTGCTGAATTGGATCAGTAAAAGCCAGCATACTCAAACCAGCCTTGACCAAGCCCCACTTCAAATCGAACAACTACAGGCCAACAATAGCGACTTGGAAATCAAACAAGTGGTGGAATACACCCGCCGGTATCAGGATCGCCAATACCAACCCATAGCGGAAGGAAGCCCCACCCAGCAGTTGGTACCAAATACTAAGCAATCGCTGAAAGAAAAGAAAATGACTTTTCAAAAAGATAGCTTGGATGATCAAAGCATCAAAAGCAGGTGAACTTCTTTTGCATCGCTTTTAACTCCTCCATCCGCGTTCCCATACGGCGCTTGATAGTTTACGGATGATACAGATGATGCGGATGAACACGGCTAGTTTTTTTCCGCGCAAATCCGTTCTATCCGCCCTATCCGCGTTCCCATCCGGCAGGTTTTTGCAGAAAAGCTTGTTGACCAATAAAAGATTTTTTTAAAAAAGCGGACTTTCCTTATTTTGTGAATGGTAATATCACCATCCATTTACTATTCACCTATGAAGCCACTCGCGGAAAGAATGCGTCCCCAAACGTTGAAAGATTATGTCGGGCAAAAGCACTTGGTCGGAGAAAATGCCGTGTTGTTCCAAGCGCTAAAAGGAGGCAACCTACCCTCTTTTATCCTTTGGGGGCCACCGGGCGTAGGCAAAACAACCCTGGCCAAGATAGTAGCTCAAGAACTGAATCGGCCGTTCCATATTTTATCTGCTATCAATTCCGGGGTCAAAGATGTGCGGGATACCATACAAAAAGCTAAAGGACAACGCTTTTTCAACAGCCCCAATCCGGTATTATTTATTGATGAAATCCACCGCTTTAGCAAATCGCAACAAGACTCCCTATTGGGCGCTGTGGAGGATGGGACCATTACGCTAATTGGCGCTACCACAGAGAATCCCTCTTTTGAAGTAATTGCAGCTTTGCTTTCTCGCTGTCAGGTATATGTCCTTCAGCCCCTCCAAAAGGAAGAGCTGATTTTCCTGATCAATCAGGCGCTGGAAAAAGATGAATACCTGCAAAAAAAGGAAATTGACATACAAGAATACGAGGCCATTCTTCAGTTTTCGGGGGGAGATGCCCGCAAATTGTACAACATTCTGGAGTTGATAGCCAATTCGGAACAAGCGGGTAGGGTAGTGGTCACAAACGAGCAGGTGATTCATTTGATTCAGCAAAACATTGCCCTGTACGATAAAGCAGGAGAACAACATTACGATATAGCCTCTGCTTTTATCAAATCCATTCGAGGCAGCGACCCCAATGCCGCCGTCTATTGGCTGGCCAGGATGATAGAAGGAGGGGAAGATGTGAAATTTATAGCCCGTCGCATGATGATTGCCGCTTCAGAAGATATTGGTCTGGCCAACCCCAATGCGCTGTTGATGGCGACCACTGCTTTTCAGGCGGTACAAGCCGTGGGGTTGCCTGAAGCCAGAATCATTTTATCCCAGGCCGTCATTTATTTGGCAACTTCGCCCAAGAGCAATTCCGCCTATTTGGCCATTGGTGAAGCCCAGGCTTTGGTGGGGAAGACGGGCAATTTGAGCGTGCCACTGCATTTGCGCAACGCGCCGACTTCAATGATGAAAGACCTACAATACGGCAAGGGGTATTTGTATGCGCATGATTATCCGGATAATTTTATCCAACAGGAGTTTTTACCGGAAACGATCACCGGAACGGCCATTTATCAGCCCCAGGACAACGCTGCGGAGAAAAAAAGCAAGGAATGGCTGCGCTTTTGCTGGAAAGAAAAGTACGGATATTGATGGGCTGTTTGAATTCAGCCCTTTCTTTGACCCTTTTTGTTCCCAAAATCTTTACTTACCGTCCACGGCCAGAACACCCCCATTTTCTACTTCATAATCCTTCATGTAAGCCAAACCCACCAGTTGTTGGTTCCAATTGCCCAACACCGGATAGCCCGGGCGGGGTGGCGTAGCTTTGTGCTTGTAGGTGCGTTGGGCATATACCCCAGGGCGGCGGCCATGCATCATCACATAACCCGTAACATTGCCCTCCTCATCTCTAAATACTTCTGTTACAACGCCGATGTGTCGGATAACGCCATCCAAGGAATTCATTTGAGATAGGGTAGAGCTGCGATAATACCTACCGGGAGCACCAAAAAACAAGACTGCTCCCGGTCGGATCAAATGGCGCTGTTCCATGGCATTGTTGATAACGTGAAAACTGTTATTGGCCTGGTACCAGCGGGCTATGGAACGACTATCACGCGCTTCGGTGATTTCAGGTCCCATGCAATCAGGGTATTTCGTTTTGATGATATTAAGAAGACGGTGAAAAACACCGGAACAATCTTTTAAAGAGCTGGGAGACGAGGAGTACCACAATGGATTGTGTTCGATATAACTGGCCAGGTCGCTGAGCTCGGTAGAGAAAGTGTCATCGCTGGTCATGCTCAGAAAATTTAAGCCATGTTCGATCACGATCTCCGGCTCAGCAGTAGCTTCAGCAGCTTCAGCCAACGCAATAGCGCTTAAATTTTCGGGAAATACAATAGGGAAAATATTCTTTTCCGGTATAGATGCCTCAACATAGTATTGATGAAGGCTATCTGGAAGGATATTGGCATTAATCCAATCGGGGGTATGTTGTCCTGTGTTTATTGAAAGTAAGTACAACAAAAGCTTAGAAAGCTCCATAAACTGTAATTAGGTGAAACAATTGGCGTTCAAGGGATTATACGCCTTTTTTAAATCAGTTCATGGAATGTTGTTTGATGTATAACGCCGTAAAGGTAATCAATTTTTATAAAATTCAAATTTTTGGGAACTTTTTTAAAAAATCAGCATCTACTACATTGCTTTTTGTTAGTAAGCCATAATCAGCTTCCCTTGCCGAAAATGCTTGTCCATCATTTTTTCCAGAAAATAGCGATCCGTTTCGTCAAAAGAACCTTCAACCGTACTATCCACATCAAATACAGCAATCAGCGCTCCCGATTCATTGAATACAGGGACGACGATTTCGGAAGCGGAGTTTGGATCACAGGCGATGTGTTCGCTGCCCTGTGAGAGGGCGTGTACATTGGATACAATCTGCGTTTTTTGCTCTAGTGCCGCTTTTCCGCAAACTCCTTTTCCCAGTTCGATGTGCAAACAACCCAATGTTCCCTGATAAGGCCCAACAGAGAGTTTTCCATCCACCAGACAATAAAACCCCACCCAATAGTAATAAGGCAGAAACGTTTTCATTAGGCAGCAAATCGTACTCATTTTCAATACGAAATGATGTTCGCCCGCCAAATTGGCATCAATGGCCGCTGTAGCTTCCTGATAACGCTGTTCTTTTTCTTCCTGTGACAAAGGAAGAGATGGCTTGATAAAATAAGGCATTTCTGCGCTGGCACTCATGGTTCAAAATTTTTTACTTTCTTTGACAAATCTTTTGCGCTAAACTCGAGCTATAAACTTTAAAGATCGGTATTGCATTATTTATTGGCGAAAAAAAGTATATTTTTGCTCCCAACCTTCAGTTTTGGCTCATTTTTTATTTAATTTACAGCAAAGCCTGTTTTAAATGGCAAAAATTCTCTCTTTACTCAATCACAAAGGCGGTGTAGGCAAAACAACCAGTACCATCAATATAGGCGCTGGTTTGGTCGAATTGGGCAAAAAGGTGCTTTTGGTCGATTTGGACCCCCAAGCCAATTTGTCCTTATCGCTGGGCGCTTCCAGGCCTCCCCAAACTATTTATGAAGCCATGCGTGGTGAATCGGAACTGGTGCCGGTTCATATAAAAGAGAACCTGGACATTATCGTATCTACGCTGGATTTGTCGGGCGCTGAGATGGAATTGATCAACGAAGCCGGACGAGAATACATTCTCCGGGAGTTGTTTCTTCCACTTCACGAAGAATACGACTTTATCATCATTGATTGCCCTCCTTCACTGGGTTTGCTCACACTCAATGCGTTGACCTGCAGCGATTTTGTGATCATTCCTTTGCAAACGGAGTTCTTGGCACTCCAAGGACTGGCCAAGATCAAGCAGGTCATTCAAAAGGTGAAGCTTCGGTTGAATAAAAAACTACAGATAGCCGGAGTCGTAGGCACCATGTATGACCACCGCAAGGTACTCAATCGGGATGTACTCGAAACCATTCAAAAATATTTCGGCGAACTGGTGTTTGATACCCTGATTCGCGATAACGTTTCTTTGGCCGAAGCTCCTGCCCAACGCAAGGATATATTTAGTTATAGCCCCTCCAGTTCTGGTGCTCAGGATTACCTGAACCTTAGCAAGGAAATTTTGACTAGAGTAAAAAAATACGAGCAATTGGAGGTATGATCGCATGAGCAAAAAAAAATTTACAGTCGGACTAGAAAGCGTATTTAGTGAAGCTACTCATGATACTTTGCATGAAGACAGCCCCTTATTGCAGCAAACCCTCCAGAAAAGCGGCAGTGACATAAAAAACGACGAATCTGGCAAACGCACGGGGTCTAAAAACTTTTCATCCGAACTTGAAATTTTTCTCAAGGAAGCCTTCGAAGAATCTTTTGAACGCCAAACAGCCAATAAAGCTTTAGAAACAGAGCGAGAAACTCCATTGCGGAAAAAAAGGCAAAAACCGCCTAGTGGTTTGGATGTACTCATTCGCAGCACCATTGAGCCTACGGCAATGGAAATCAGTGATAAAGCCAAAAATACCAAACGAATCGTATTGGCTTTTGATTCGGATAAATTCCAAAAACTCAAGCACATAGCGCGAGTAGAACGAACCTATTTGCGCAATATCATCGACGAAATGGTGGCGGAGTTTATCGAGAAATACGAAAAGGATAAGCCGTTGGAAGATTAAACTTTCGCTCAATTGATTTATCCAATAGGGGGAAAGCCCCGAACGCGCATCTTATTCAAAAACCGATCTCTTATGAAGCCTACTGTTTTATTTACCACCTTTTTTTACTTTTCCTTACTGCTTATCGGACATGCTCAATCCACTGCTCTGCGGGTTTATGACATTTTGCAAGACAAATGCGCTACCTGCCATAGCCACGCCAACCCCCAAAATGGGCTGGATTTGGAAGGAGGGGGTTCTACTACGGAGGAAAAAGCAGCGGATGTTTACAATAACGTTTTTAACGTCACCCCAGCGAATGCCGCTGCAGCGGCCAAAGGGGATAAGTACATATATCCGGGCAGGGCGGATAAGAGTTTTCTTTTTAGGAAAATCAACGACGGCCTGGAAGCTACGCTTGGACTCAGCCCGGCAGAAATGCAGTCCATGCCCCCCTACGGACAGCCACAACTCAACGATGTGGAAAAAGAAATCATCCGTCAATGGATTCTTCACGGTGCTGATGCAGATGGCGAGTTGGTAAATGAAGCGAAATTGGATACTTATTACAATACGAGTAACTACCAAAAAAGTTTTCCCGATGGGCCTCCTGAAGCACCGGCTGCCAGCGAAGGCTTTCAAATCAAAATGGGGCCTTTTTACATCGAGCCAGGCGGGGAAATAGAATACTTTTCCAAATACGAACTAAAATTGCCTGCCGATGTAGAGGTAAATCGCCTGGAAGTGAGCATGGGCAATTATTCCCACCACTTTCTGATTTATGATTTCGAAAATGGGGGCGACCAGTCTATTGATCCAGGCTTTCGATTAGAACCAGATCACACTAACATTGGTTTGGTAGCTGCCGTTCAGGAATCGACCGATCTGCGACTTCCTGAAGGTACTGCTTTCAAATGGGACAATAATTTAGTGCTTGATTTGAACTCCCATTACATCAACTATTCCGCCCAAAATATTTATCAGGCTGAAGTTTATGTGAATGTTTATACACAACCAATTGGTACTGCGGCTCAGGAAATGTACACCGAACTGATCGTAAAAGACGATATTTATATTCCCAATACTGGGCTTCCTATTACACAAACCCAGCATTTTTACGATGACCTCGGCGAAATATACCTATGGGGCGTAATGGGGCATACCCACAAGTACGGGACGGGATACAAAGTGTTTAAGCGCTTACCGGGCGGCGTGAAAGGGGAAATGATCTACGATGCCTCTTGTCCGATGGGGATTCCAGGTTGTGTATCGCCATTTTTTGATTATCAACACATTCCGATGCGCTACTTTGAGCCGCTACAGCCTTTGGCAATTACACCCCTCTACGGCATCATCCACGAAGCCAATTGGATCAATGACGGCCCGACGCCTCTTTGGTTTGGCCCAACTTCGGATGATGAAATGATGGTATTGGTGGTCATGTTTACAACCAGTCTGGAGGGCGTTGTAAAAGACACCGATATTGCTGCAAATCCCGCATACTTAGCCGTTTATCCCAATCCCACTGCTGAATTTGCAACCATTTCGCTTCCAACGCCTGGCGACATCTACACCTTGCAAATAATGGATGCTATGGGCAGTGTGAAAAAGAATATTATCGGAGTTTCAGGGGAAAATTATACCCTACAAACGGATGATTTGCCAACTGGGATGTACTATTTCATGCTAAAAAATACAACAAGCAACAGGTATTACACGGGAAAATTCGTGAAATCGCAGCAATAACAGGTTAAAAGACTGAAAATAAGGGCCTTAAACTGTACTTTTGCCGAAGTTTAAGGCCTTTATTATTTACAGGAGAAAAGCGGCTACATCAGCTTGGATGGTATATGGCAGTTAGAAACATCACGATCGAAGAGTACTGGCAGCATGCGTGTGGTAACATGCCTTTACTAGATGTACGAACACCAGCAGAGTACCACCATGGCCATATTCCAGGCGCATGGAATCTACCCCTGTTTTCCAATGAAGAAAGGGCAGATATTGGAACTATTTATAAAAAACAAAGCCCTCGCCTGGCATTTCTCAAAGGCTTGGAATACGTAGGCCCCCAAATGCGCCACTTGGTAGAGGCCGCCAGCAAGATAGCCACTGCTGGTCAAATAGCGGTTCATTGCTGGCGTGGCGGGCAGCGCAGCAACAGCCTGGCCTGGTTGCTGGGTACAGCTGGATTAGAAGTGCAAGTGATCAAAGGAGGGTACAAAGCCTATCGCCAATTCCTGCATCAACAATTTGAATCTTTTTCCTCTTCATTGCTCATCGTGGGCGGATCAACGGGCAGTGGAAAAACGGCCATGCTACATGCCTTGGCAGAACAAGGGGAGCAAATCATCGACTTGGAGCGATTGGCCCGGCACAAAGGTTCTGCTTTTGGCGCCTTGGGCGAGCCTGGCCAACCTACCGTCGAGCAATTCGAAAATGACTTGTACGAAGCCATTCGCCAACTGGATCCCACGAAAAGAATCTGGTTGGAAAACGAAAGCAAAGCCATTGGAAAAGTATATATTCCAGATCCGCTTTGGCAAAAAATTTGCGCTGCGCCTTTGTTTGATGTGAAGCTACCATTAGAAGCCAGGATAAAGCGATTGTTGGATGAATACGCTTGTTTTTCCATAGAAGATCTAAAAGCGTCTTTCAAGAAAATTGAAAAAAGGCTAGGCGGACAGCACCTCAAAGCCGCATTGGAAGCCTTGGATGCGGGAAAACTGGATGAGGCAGCCAAAATTGCCCTACAGTACTACGATAAGGCTTACCAGCATCATACCATAAGCAGGCGCTTGCCCGCATTGATCATTCCTGTTGAACCAGATTCGCTGAAGCCATCGGATATGGCGCAATGGCTGAAAAAAGTAGCGGATTATAGCTTAAAGCAAATTCAGTTGACCTAAGAAATAGTTGCGATCAACGCACAACAAATCCATTGCCCCAACCGGGCTGCGGGCTGACAAAACCCAATTCGCCCTTTTCATTCTCTGCCATCAGGATCATGCCCTCAGAAAGGATGCCGCGCAATTCGCGGGGCGCCAAATTAGCAACCAATACCACTTGCTGACCAACCACGCTTTCAGGTTCAAAATACTCCGCTATGCCTGAAACCACGGTGCGCTGTTCTATTCCCAGATCGATGCGCAGTTTGAGCAACTTTTTGGCTTTGGCCACTTTTTCTGCTTCAATAATGGTGCCGGTACGCAAATCCAATTTGCTGAAGTCGTCGAATTCGATCGGTGCTTTCATGGGTTCGCGTTCTTTTTGCTTTTCTCCCTCCAAAATCGCTTGTAATTTTTCTTTCTGTCGATTGACGATTTGCAGGCGGCTATCGTCTTTCCGGTCGTTTATTTTGGCAAATAGAATAGCAGGTTGCCCGATTTGATGCCCGGCATTGAGTAAAGGCATTCCTTCGCGAAAGGAATCGATGCTTTGTTCCAAATCGCCGCACTTTGACGGAGAAAGTCCTAAAAGCTGCCGAACCTTGGGGGCCGTGAAAGGGATAAAAGGCTCACAGAGCAAACTGAGCAAAGTGGTAATTTGCAAACAAACAAACAAACAATCTTTGATGCGCGGATCGCTCGGATCGACTTTGTACAAGGCCCAAGGGGCGGCATCTTGCAAATAGGTATTGCCCCATGATGAAATTTCCATAAAAGTTTGGGCTGCCGATTTGGCGCTAAACGCCTCCATCTCCTCTTGCCAGCGGAGCAACAGAGCAAATACGGGGTTTAATACCTCTTCCAAATCGAGATTGGAATCGGGCACTTTACCCTGAAGATAATTATTGGTCAATACGACCACGCGGTTGACGAAATTACCGAGGTTATCTGCGAGTTCTTTGTCGTGAAAATCAACAAATTCATCCCATTTGAAATCGGCGTCCTTGTTTTCCGGGCTGTTGCGGATAAGGGCATAGCGAAGCGCATCCTCTTTGTTGGGAAAATCGCGGAAGGCTTCCAGGTACTCGTGCTGCTCAATACCCCAGCCCCTGGATTTTGAAAATTTTTGCCCCTCAAAATTCAAAAATTGATTGGCGGGGACATTGACAGGCAGGTTGAAATCACCATAAGCTTTGAGCATGGCCGGAAAAATGACACAGTGAAAAACGATGTTGTCTTTTCCGATGAAATGAATCAATTCGACATCCTCGCCTTTCCAGTAACTTTCCCAGTCTTGGCCATTTTCCAAAGCCCACTGCCGGGCAGAGGAGATGTAACCAATAGGCGCATCAAACCACACGTAGAGTACTTTTCCTTTGCCTTCTTCCAGCGGTACCGGAATGCCCCAGTCCAAGTCGCGCGTGATCGAGCGGGGTTGCAGGCCATTATCCAACCAGGATAGGCATTGCCCCACTACGTGCTTGCGCCAGGTTTTTGGGTCGTGGTGCTGTTTACCATCCAATATGCCCTTTTCAATCCATTCCCGCAGCCATTTTTCGTGCTTATCCAGTTTGAAATACCAGTGTTTGGTCGTTTTCAGGATGGGCGCTTTACCGCTGAGGGTCGATTTTGGGTTGATCAGCTCCAGGGGCGATAGGTCGGAGCCGCAATTTTCGCATTGGTCGCCATAGGCTTCTTCGTGACCACAACGCGGGCAAGTGCCGATGATGTAGCGATCGGCCAAAAACTGGTCGTATGCTTCATCGTAGTATTGTTCGATCAGTTGTTCTTCAAATTCATCCCCTTTTTCGTACAGGCGCAGAAAAAAATCCTGGGAAGTTTCATGGTGCAGGGCTTCGCTGGTTCGATGGTAGTAATCGAAGGCAATACCCAGTTGCTGAAAGGTATTTTTATTGAGGTTGTGGTATTTATCGATGATCTCTCGGGGAGAAATGCCCTCTTTTTTGGCGCGGATGGTAATGGCTGCTCCGTGTTCGTCCGAACCACATACCCATAAAACATCTTTGCCCGACAATCGCAAATAGCGCACATACACGTCGGCGGGTAAATAAGCACCGGCCAAATGTCCGAGGTGTAGCGGCCCATTGGCATAGGGCAATGCAGAAGTAACGAGGTATTTCTTAGTCATGCTTTTTGTTTAGTCGCTGCGAAAATAATATAAAATACAGGTGAAGGGGGAAAAGTTCCAGGAATTAATGAAAAGCTTTGAGCCACTCCAAAACAGCCAAAACGCTCACAACTACTATTTCCATTCCAAAATACAATAAGCCCCAAACGCTCAAATCGTCCCAATGGATGAAGACCAAGCACAAGGTGAGGCAACAGTACAAAAGGTTAACCGCTGCGATCCCTTTCAGAAAATTGCGCCAAGATGCTTTTACATACAAAAAACAGAGCAAGGAGTAAATGAAAAATATCAGTGCTAATGAAGCTAGAAAGTAAAGCACGGTTACTGGCATGCCAAAGACCGCTTCAAAGCGAACTAAAACAAAACCGAGCATACAGGCTGAAAGCAAGGCACCCAGACTATCGATCAAAAAAACTGAGCTGGGTTTAAGTTTGAAAAACAAGGACGTTAGCCGCATAATTCTTCAGGCTTTATAGGCGTGAACCCCTTTATTGAATTGATGAAATATAAAGAAAGACTTGTTACTATTGACGCTGTCAATACATCTATTAAATAATTCAATGAACAGCGTGGTGAAATTACCCTTAATTTTACCACTAGGAAAATGATTTTATCATCAATAAAACCAAAAAAAATATGAGTATGTCGGAAAACAAGGCAAACAATCATTCAAACGGCAACGGTGCAAGCAAATGTCCGTTTTCCAGCGGAATTTTGAATAAAGTAGCAGGAGGGGGCACATCCAATCGCGACTGGTGGCCCAATCAATTGAAGTTGAATATTTTGCGGCAAAACTCCTCTTTGTCCAATCCAATGGATGAGGCCTTTAATTACAAGGAAGCGTTCCTGTCGCTCGACTTGGATGCAGTGAAACAAGACATTTTCGAGCTGATGACCACTTCTCAGGAGTGGTGGCCTGCCGATTACGGCCATTACGGCCCTTTTTTCATCCGCATGGCTTGGCACAGCGCAGGTACCTACCGGATTTCTGACGGACGCGGAGGTGCAGGCTCTGGGACACAGCGTTTTGCTCCCCTCAATAGCTGGCCCGATAATGCCAACTTGGACAAAGCCCGCCTGCTGCTTTGGCCAATTAAAAAGAAATACGGCAAGAAAATATCCTGGGCAGACTTGATGATCCTGGCCGGAAATTGCGCCCTTGAGTCGATGGGATTCAAGACCTTTGGTTTTGCTGGTGGTCGGGAAGATGTGTGGGAGCCTGAGGAAGATGTGTATTGGGGCGCTGAAAAAGAATGGCTGGCATTGAGCAACAACCCGCACAGCCGTTACTCTGGCGACCGCGAACTGGAAAATCCACTTGCTGCGGTACAGATGGGTTTGATCTACGTAAACCCAGAAGGGCCAGATGGCAACCCCGACCCGATTGCTGCTGCAAGGGATATTCGCGAAACGTTTGGACGCATGGCGATGGACGATTACGAAACAGTTGCCCTGATTGCTGGGGGACATACTTTCGGCAAAACCCACGGCGCAGCTGATCCTTCTCAATATGTAGGTGCTGAACCTGCCGGCGCGGCTATTGAAGAGATGAGCATGGGCTGGAAAAATACCTTTGGTTCTGGCAATGCGGTTCACACCATTACCAGCGGATTGGAAGGCGCTTGGACAAAAACGCCAACCCAATGGAGCAACAATTTCTTTGAAAACCTTTTTGATTACGATTGGGAACTGACTAAAAGCCCTGCTGGTGCCTGGCAATGGAAGCCCAAAGGGCAGGCAGGAGCCAATAGCGTACCAGATGCCCACGACCCCTCTAAGCGCCATGCACCAATGATGCTGACCACCGATTTGGCTTTGCGGTTAGATCCGATTTATGAGCCAATATCTAGGCATTTTTATGAAAATCCGGATGAGTTTGCAGACGCATTTGCTCGTGCCTGGTTCAAATTGACCCACCGCGATATGGGACCAATCTCGCGCTATTTAGGTTCAGAGGTGCCAACAGAGGAATTGATTTGGCAAGACCCTGTGCCCGCAGTAAGCCACGAGCTGATCAACGAACAAGATGTCGCCACGCTGAAATCGAACATGCTGGCTTCTGGTCTTTCGGTTGCCCAATTGGTCACAACTGCTTGGGCTTCAGCCTCCACCTTCCGCGGATCGGATAAGCGCGGTGGTGCCAATGGCGCTCGTATTCGATTAGCACCTCAGAAAAATTGGGCGGTAAATAATCCGACTCAACTGGCCAATGTTTTGGCGACCTTAGAAGGCATTCAACAAGCATTCAATAGCGCTCAAGCGGGGGGCAAACGCGTTTCTATGGCCGATATGATTGTTTTGGGTGGATGCGCTGGCGTTGAGGAAGCCGCTAAACAGGCTGGTTTTACCCTGACCGTTCCTTTTACACCCGGTCGTACTGATGCGATAGCCGAGCAAACCGATGTGGAAGCATTTGCAGTATTGGAGCCGGTTGCCGATGGCTTTAGAAACTACAAACAAAATAAATACACACTGCCCGCAGAAGAAATGTTGGTCGATAAAGCGCAATTGTTGACTTTGACCGCGCCTGAAATGACGGCTCTAATCGGTGGCATGCGTGTATTGGATACCAATTTTGACCAGTCTCGTCATGGTGTATTCACTGATCGCCCCGGTGTGTTGTCCAATGACTTTTTTGTCAATTTGTTGGACATGAGGACTACTTGGCGGGCAACTTCTGATGCACAAGACCAGTTTGAGGGCCGCGATAGGGTGACAGGAGCAATTAAATGGACGGCTACCCGCGCCGACCTCATATTTGGTTCTAATACCGAACTTCGCGCTATCGCCGAAGTTTATGCTTGCGACGATGCTCAAGGTAAATTTATCCAAGACTTCGTTGCTGCCTGGACTAAGGTGATGAACCTCGATCGTTTTGATCTGGTTTAATCTTACAATACAGAACGAAGTTATGTTCCAGGTTTCTGGCTCTAAAGATTTGGTAGCCAGAAACTTGGAACTTAGAATTAAAGAAAAAAATCACATCCTTTTAGTTCCTTTTACCCTCCCTGCCTTTCCTCTATAACACCATTTGGATGACGCTCCTGTAAAAGGTATTGCTTACCGATCCTGCATGAAGTTGTGGGCAAAAAATCATTGCCCGATTCATCAAAGTCCTCACAATTGCAGCGTAAGGACAAATCGGGCAATTAATTTTTCCGCGTTACTGAAAAGCAATACCTAAATTTGTCGTATTCCAGAATACTCGTCTGGAAATTCACGATAATCGAATTGTCATCATGCTTAGAACCATTCTTTTTCTGATTTTTACCTTGATATTGGTGCCGATTTTTGCCTTTTATTTGGCAGAACCGCTTAGCGAACTGCAACAGCAAGTATTGCGACAATTAGGATTGATTTACCTCGGAACAGCACTTACCTGTTTTTTGATCAGCGAATGGAGCAAAAATTATAGCCAGGTGGATAAAATTTGGAGCTTGATCCCGCTGGTGTATGTCTGGTTGGTGGCTTATGAAAGCCAATGGAATGATCGCATCACACTGATGGCGATTTTGGTCAGTATTTGGGGCATCCGATTGACCTTTAATTTTGCCCGAAGAGGGGGGTATTCCTGGCGCTTTTGGGAAGGGGAGGAGGATTATCGCTGGGCCGTATTGCGTGCCAAGCCCATGTTCGACAAACCCTGGAAATGGAGTCTATTCAATTTCGGCTTTATTTCGCTGTACCAAAACGGGCTTATCCTGCTTTTTACCCTACCTGCCGTGATGGCGCTGAATGGCGTGGATGTTCCCCTGGGCTGGGTCGATATTTTATTGATTGTCGTTTTTATCACCTTTGTGATGGTAGAAACCATAGCCGACCAGCAGCAATGGAACTATCAGCAGGAAAAATACCGCCGAATTCAGGCTGCTGAGCCATTAACGCCTCCCTACGACAAGGGCTTTACCCATACCGGGCTTTGGGCTTATGCCCGGCATCCCAATTATGCCGCTGAACAGGGCATTTGGCTGGTGTTTTATGGGTTTAGTGTGGTGGCTACTGGACTATGGGTCAACTGGTCTATTGTTGGTGCTTTATTGTTGTTGCTGCTTTTTAAAGGTAGCTCTGATTTCAGCGAATCCATTTCCGCTGCAAAATATCCTGACTATGCTGCTTACCAGTCTAAAGTGACGCGATTTGTACCCGGGCTAGGTGGTTTTTTAAAAAAAGGGCTGGTCAATAAAACCGACAAGGCTTCCCAATCCGTATAGTTTATAAAACATGCTTCATTATGCATGCTAAACCGCAGTAAGACATGCGCCGTAACCATTACAAACACCTGATCCTATTTGCCCTTTGCGGTTTTGCGCTGCTGAGGCTACCTGGTGTGGGTGAATGGGCGCATACGCTGAGCCATTGGATATTTGGGGGGCATCACCACCATTTTGAAAACCATGCGGAGGAAAGCGACCACCATCATCAATTGTTGGGGCTGGTTTTTTCAACCATAACAAATCCGGTTGAGGCTGGGCCTATGCCATTTCCAACGACCCCGATGAATCCAGTATTTGTGACCTTAATAATCCACAATTTTCCCATATTTGTTATCCCAACACGTTTAGTTAAAGTGCCTGCGTATATGCGCTATATGCCGCAGGCACTTTTTTTTGATATTTTCTTGCCGCCTGGATAGTGCCCTTATCTATTCTAACTTCAAATCATATCTGCTTTTAGCCTGCTCGACCCCTGTGCTGCCGCTATTCTTATTCCAATGAATAAGCTGTGCAGTGCAGTGCGTGGCTGAATGCGGAAAAATTGCGCCAAATTTTCTTATCGGAAAAGCAAGAATCGCTTTTTCTTAAAATCAGTATGATGAAAAATATGATATCCATCCTGTTTATGATGGGGCTATATGCTGCTGTCCAAGGCCAAACCATCCAAGGTAAAGTAATGGATGAAATGGGGACGCCGCTCCAAGATGTATTTATTTACAAAAATAAAGGGACTCATCATGTTCACAGCAATGAACTGGGGCTTTTCGAGATGAACGGTCTGATGAATGGGGACACCTTGTTTTTTTCCTCACTGGGTTTTGAAACTAAATCCCACCTGATTTCCCAGGAAGATTTTTCCAAAGTATTAAAAATAAGCCTTCAAGCTATGACCTTTTCTTTGGATCAAGTACTTGTTTCCAATGACTTGAAAGCTGTAAATCAAATTTCTAAAATAGATTTGGAAACCAATCCGGTCAATTCTTCTCAGGAAATGCTCCGTCGGGTGCCAGGTCTGTTTATTGGTCAACATGCAGGAGGGGGCAAAGCAGAGCAGCTTTTTTTGCGCGGCTTTGATATAGACCACGGTACAGACGTGTCTATTAGTGTGGATGGTATGCCCGTTAATATGGTTTCCCATGCACATGGACAGGGCTATGCCGATTTGCACTTTTTGATACCCGAAACCATTGAGCGGCTGGATTTTGGAAAAGGGCCGTATTACGCCCAGCAAGGCAATTTTACCACTGCCGGCTATGTGAACTTCCATACCAAGGAACAATTGGATAACAGCAGTGTGGCGATGGAGTACGGCAGCTTCAACACTTTCAGAACGGTGGCCTTGTTTGACCTTTTGCCTGGAGCAGAAAACCAACACGCTTACATCGCAGGAGAATATTTGATAACGGATGGCCCATTTGAATCTTCCCAGCATTTTAACCGCACGAATCTCTTGGGTAGGTATTCGGTTAATTTACCCAACAATGACCGCTTGAGCCTTTTATTTAGCCATTTCAGCAGCAAATGGGATGCTTCCGGCCAAATCCCACAACGCGAGGTGGACAACGGCAATATCAGCCGATTTGGTGCTATAGATGATACAGAAGGCGGCAATACCGGGCGAACCAATATTGCATTATACCATACCAAGGCATTGGATCAGCATACTTTCGTAAAAAGCCGGGCTTATTTCTCGAAATACGACTTTGAGCTGTTTTCCAATTTTACTTTTTTCCTGGAAGATCCTGTTAATGGCGACCAAATCAAGCAAAAGGAAAACCGCAACATCATCGGAATGGAAAGTGTGTTGCACGAGCGGTTGAGGGTTGGTTTTGCGGAAAGCGTCCACCTACAGGCGGGCCTTGGTTTGCGTTATGACGAAGTACTGAACAACGAACTTTCCCGTACCCTCAATCGGAGAACCACCTTGAGCCATTTGGCCTTGGGCGATGTTTTTGAAACCAATGCCTACGCTTTTTTGAATCTGGATGTGGACTTTGGCAATTGGTTGATCAACCCGGCCATACGACTAGATTATTTCAATTTTGATTATGTGGATCAGTTGCAAACCCTGTACAATACCCAATCAGAGCGCAAGCTTTTTGCTTCGCCCAAACTCAATGTGATTTACAATTCCAGTCCAAACTGGCAATTATACCTCAAAACAGGCATTGGCTTTCACTCCAACGATGCTCGTGTAGTTGTGGCTCAAAAGGGGGAAGAAATCTTGCCTGCTGCTTATGGAGCAGATTTGGGAAGCATCTGGAAGCCTAGCAGGCGGTTTTGGATCAATACGGCATTGTGGTATTTGTTTCTGGATCAGGAGTTTGTTTATGTCGGCGATGCGGGCGTAGTAGAACCCAGTGGCCGCTCCAGGCGCTTGGGCGCTGACGTGGGCTTGCGCTATCAAGCCACCGACTGGTTGTTTTTTGATGCCGATGTCAATTATACTTTGGGCCGTGCAGTGGACGAACCGGAAGGCCTCGACTTGATCCCATTGGCTCCCGATTTGACGGCTACTGGGGGGATTGCCGTTAAACATCCTTCTGGTTTTTCCGGGGGGCTTCGCGCGCGCTATTTAAAAGACCGACCCGCCAATGAAGACAATAGTATAGTGGCTGCTGGCTATACGGTATTGGACATGAATCTCAATTATTCCTGGAAACGTCTGGGTTTGGGTATCGTGATCGATAATGTATTGGACACGGAATGGAACGAAACCCAATTTGCCACGGAATCGCGCCTGCAAAATGAAGCAGAGCCAGTGGAGGAAATTCATTTTACACCCGGTACGCCTTTTTTTGTCAAGGGCAGGATTACTTACCTGTTTTAGTAGAAAAGCTGAAGAACCCGGCTACTTGTATCTAAGCCGGGTTCTTCAAGCCCTTTAACTTCCTTGTCTTATTTTTCTCATCCATTTAGGGCCGTACCACAACCAAAATCCGGTAAGAGAAAAAGTAAGCAGCGAAAGCCCCATCAGGCTAGTGTAAATGAGCTTGATGTACCCTTTTCCTATTTGAAAGTAGGCATCTACGATACTCCCATCGTGTACTTGCTCCAGCCAGTCTGATCTCCTCCTGTTGAGCCCTAGTACAGTGCCGGTTTTTCCATCCACTTGAACTTCCCAATAGCCGTGTGCATAAAGGAACTTGGCACTTCCTTTATCCTTTCGGATGTCAATGCGATTCAGGCTTAGATCGGTAGGTTGACCCAGCTTCTCCAATATCGCTCGATCGGCAATCTGGTTCAAGGAATCCAAAGGCAACCACTGACTCAGATCAGAAGATGTGCCTTTTTGCGTATCCGGCAGCAGGTAGCCACTACTGTGTTTTTTCCACCCCAGCAAAATTCCTGTAAGGGCAATGACAAGAAACAATGCAAAGAGGAAGATACCCAACGAGCGGTGTATTTTACGGACTAAGCGCAGCAAATTGGTGTGTTGTTTCCTGTCCATATGTTACAAATTGAGGCTATTAAATACTTTTTTAAAAACATTCAATAGCCTCATAAACAACAAGTTATTAAAATTTAGCCCTTAACGACAGGATGAAATTCCTTCCAGGTGCTACTATACCTGAACTGTAAGGCCGGTAGCGCTGATCTGTCAGGTTTTCCAGGCCGGCACCAATGACCAATTGATCGTTCAAAGGATAGCTGGCTTTGAAATTCATCGTGTACCAATCGGGAGAATAAGGGTTTCCATCCGCATCAGAAGCGTATATTTCCGGCTTTCCTTTTTCCTCCTCCGGCATTTTCTCAAAAGGAACTTCAGCACTATAAACCGAATAAAATTCCAGTAATAGCCCTTTGTAAGCATAGTTGAAGCGAGCTACGCCAAACCAGGGCGCCGCGTGCCGGGAAGGGCTGGTGCTGCTGTCGTCTAGTTCTTCCTCGCCTTTTTGGTAATTAAAGTCGGTTGAGAAACGGAATTCGCGCGACAGTTTGAGTTCAACACCCAATTGAAGCCCATACACATTCGCTTTGGCAGCATTCTGAATGGCTTGTACCTGACTCAAGTCGCCGTCGTAAACAATGCTATCCAGGCCATTGAGTTGAAAATTACGCCTGACCAAAGCATTTTGAAGATTCGTATAGTAGGCGCTCAAGTCCACTTTTAAGGCGTTTCCGAAGGTTTTAGCAATGCCAAAATCGTAGCTAGTGGCGTATTCTGCCTCTAAATCTGGGTTGGGTACGACTACAGAACCGGGCTCAGAATCGAATACTTTGCCCAAGTCGTCCACATTTGGTGCGCGGAACGCAGTTGCTGCATTGGCAGTGACCACCCATTGATCAGAAGGGCGTAGTACAAAACCCAGGCTTCCCGTAAAAGCGCCTTGGTTCAAGTTGGCGGTGGAGTAGGGGAAAGGGTAGAAGCGAGTATCGAATACCGCATCGATGGTGAACTGGTTGTAACGCACACCCGCTTGTACATTCATTTTTTGGCTGACCTGAAAATTACCACTTAGATAGGCTGCATAAGAAGCCCAAGTCGCTTGCGGATAGCGGGCAGGGCCGTCCTCGCTTGTACCTTTTTCTATGTCTTCGTCAATTCCCGTAGATTGAACATCGTTCCAAACGGTTTCCAAACCGTAGTACAGTTTGTTTTTGCCACTTCCCAATGCTTTTGCAAGGTCGAGATTGGCCGAATAGGCATTTACCTCTTCAATGCGGCGTTCGCGGTTGGAGCGATTGATGTCGCGGCTGATGCGGCTTTCTTCAAAAAACTGCTGAGCCAAGCGCAGGGTCATCTGGTCATACAACGCATGCTTTTTGCTGTGGGAAATAGTCAGGTTATTCATCAACCACTTTTGCGGCCCATAGTACCATTCGCCGTAGCGGGGCAAGCCATTGCGGTAGCGAATATGTCGGTCGTAGCGTGAATAATCAGAAGTTTCCGAGTAATGGAAGCCGTATTGAAAATCCCAGTACCGATCGGGTTGGAAACGCAACTTCTGCATCATGTTGATTTGGGTATAGCCAGAAGGCGTTTGAATACGCGGGTCTTCATTGGTGACAATCACATCTGTACTATCTTGCCGTTGTACGTAGAATGGTCGCAGGTAAGATGTCGGCCCCTGGCTACCCATTTTCAGGTCGCCGTAATCATTATGGCTGATGCTGGTGATCATGGCCCATTTTTTCCAACCCACGCCTACGTCAAAATGGCCTGCTTTCTCCTGATTGGCCGATGCATAGCGGATAGCCGCTTTGCCCGTGGTAAATGGCTCGTCGGATAAGGAAAATTGAGGGGTAAGGGTTTGAAAACTCATGACACCGCCAATGGCGTCGCTCCCATAAATGACGGAGCCAGCGCCAAATAGTACCTCGGCAGCATCTATAGCAAAGGGATCCAGCGAAATCACATTCTGGATATTTCCCCCCCTGAAAATGGCTGTATTCATCCGAACCCCATCAACGGTATATAACAATCGGTTGGTCGCAAAACCTCTTATCATGGGGCTGCCGCCGCCTTGCTGGCTCTTTTGTATAAACACCTTACCGGAAACACTCAGTAAATCAGCCGCCGTTTGAGGGTTTTGTAAACTGATTTCCCTGCTGGAAATACGGATTACTTTAGCTGGTATATCGGAGGAGTTTTGCCGCCAGCGGGTAGCGGCAACTATCACTTCACTAGTGGAAATACTGTATGGCACCAACACCAACTGAAAAGATAAGCTGTCCAGCCCTTGATAGCTCAACACTTCTGTCTGAAAACCCAATGAGCGAATTTCAATATGGGGTTCATTGGCGAAATCCGAAATATCGGCTTGCCCACGGACATTCGTCGTAGTGAAATGTTGGGTGGTTTTCCCGAATAAGGTGACCTGTTCCAGCGGCTTTCCGCTTTCCTGGTCTTTTATGGTGATGATTTGACTGCTCAGGCCAAAGCCAAAACACAGGCCGAGGCAAGAGAGGTATATTTTTTTCATAATTCAGCATGATTTTTTTACACAAGTTTGCTGAATACCTTATAGGCAGGAAGCAGCACCTCCTCGCCAGCAGACTTGCGATTAAAAAAGAAATCGTTCTCTGACAATTTTTTCGCGAACGATCAATCCCTTGCTCCAAATCGCAAGAGCGGTCAGAGAACCAAAGAAATTTAACCCTATTTTTTGCTAATCAGGCTGAATGCCAGGGTGGCGATGGAATGAGGAAATGATCAGGAGATGAATACTTGCGATTAAAGAACCATTCTTCTTGTCGATTGCCAGGAGTATTCGTAAAAAAAGGTGGGGGGCTTGCGAAATAAAGCGATTTAAAAAAATCCAACAAACGACGTTGCAATTGCTTGTTTTCTGTGTCGTTGGCCAAACCTTTATTAGCCAACTCATTCAATTGCCGGTTGATGGCACTTTCTTGTTCGTCCCAAAAACAGCGATAAATCAAGGTATCTCCTTCTTTTTTTGTTGAAATCACATCGAACATCAAGCCTTGGAATTCAAATTCTCGATCGTGTTCCCAGCGCAGGTATTGCCGCGCATCTTCCTGAGAAAAACGCAATTCTACAAGCTTTTCATCAGGTATGCCGCGCTGAATTTCCAGCTTAATGCTTTCACGGATAGCCTCTTTGCGCAGTTTCAACCAAAAAAAAGTCCCTGCTGACGGCAGCAGCAGCGATGCGAGAAGTAATATGCTGGCAAAGTACTTCAATGGGGTTAATTTATGCTGTCAGATGTAAAAATAACGCTAATTCTCACTACGCCCGCTTTTTATCCTTACTTCGGTTTGGAAAATTCAATTATTTTTCGCCCTGCTTGATGGATCAACTTGGGTTTGATAGACACAAAATTGCCAAGTTTCTCCCAATTCAGGCCTATTGTTAATGGTCAAGAAACCATCATTTGTTAACTGAATGTCGAAAAAAAATGGTCTTTTCTTTAAAAAAAGCAAAACCAACCGTTGAGGGCAGCATCCACCTATCTGGCTCTAAAAGCATTAGCAACCGGGTATTGATCATCCGTGCTTTGTGCGAAGAGACCTTTGACATACAGCGCTTGGCCAGCGCCAAAGATACGGAAACCCTTCAAGCTTTGCTCAGCAGCAGTGCAAGAGTGCTTGATGCAGGCGCAGCGGGTACAACTTATCGGTTCATGACGGCTTATCTGGCGACACAACCCGGCGAACAAGTGCTCACTGGTAGCGAACGGATGAAACAAAGACCCATCGGTATTTTGGTGGAAGCGCTTCGACAACTGGGTGCTCAAATAAACTACCTGGAGCAAGAAGGTTATCCGCCATTGCTTATCGGTGAAAGCAACCATTTAGGCCATCACAATAAAGTAAGCATTTCAGCGGGCACCAGCAGTCAGTACATATCGGCTTTGTTGATGATTGCACCTACCTTGCCTCATGGAATGGAATTGCAACTGGTCGGGAAGCTGGTTTCACGGCCTTATATAGAAATGACGCTGGCTTTGATGCAACATTTTGGCGTAAGCCATGAATGGGAAGGCGATACCATTCAAATCGCACCTCAATCCTATCGCGCTCGTCCTTTTGTCGTAGAGGCTGACTGGTCAGCAGCTTCCTATTATTATGCCATAGTAGCGTTGGCCGATCAGGCGCATTTGGAATTGAAAGGTTTGTTTGCAGATAGCTTGCAGGGCGATGCCGTACTGGTTGAGATGATGCAGGCGTTTGGGGTAAAAACGAGTTTTAATGAAAAGGGCGTGTTGTTAGAAAAAACACCTCACTCTTTGCCCGATTTGTTTGCGTGGGATTTCATACGCTGCCCGGATTTGGCACAGACCATTGCCGTTGTTTGTGCTGGCTTGGGAGTACCTGCGCGTTTCACCGGCTTGGAAACCTTGAGTATTAAAGAAACAGACCGGATAGCAGCGCTGAAGAACGAGTTGGGAAAAGTGCATGTGAGGCTGGAAAACGCAGGCATCATGGCCAATGGAAAAGAATATTTCGCTATAGCGGGTAAATCTCATTTTGATTCTGTACCGGTTTTTGATACCTATGAAGACCACCGGATGGCTATGGCTTTTGCACCCTTGGCCCTGCAGCATCCTATACAAATCGCAGAACCGATGGTGGTAGTTAAGTCTTATCCCGAATTTTATGAGGACCTGAAGAGTATTGGGTTTGAGTTGAGTTGAGTGAGGCAATACTCCAAGGGGCGGGTGGGGGTGAGGAGCGGCACAAAGCCATCATCAATGTCTAGCTAATGTCTGCACCCAATAGCCATTTATATAAGCGGCACCCATATCTTGATAAGTTGGATTCATGAAATTTTCGCAATGCCCGGCACTGACACGCCAGCCTTCCACCACAGCAGGTACATCCTCATAACCCCAGGCAATATTTTCGCCGACCGACCCCCAATTATAACCAGCCCGTTTTACCCGGGTACCGATGGAACTGCCATCAGAACCGGTATGATCGAAAAAGCCGTTGTTATTCATATCGCGGGCATGCCCCAAGGCAGCCTGCTCCAGTTGGCTGTCCCATTTCAAGGCAGGAGCAGATGCCATCCATTTTCCGCCACAGCGACACCCAGAAGCCCTTAAAGCATTGATGGCAGATAGCATAGTATAAATTTCCTCAGAAGAAGCACTTTCTACTTCATCGTTTGTAATATTCACAGGTTCTTTGCTGCAATAGCTGCCGAAAAAGAAGCTGCTGATCAATAATAAGCTTTGGATGGAAATCATTTTGTTCATTATTTGCGGTTTTTTGAAAATTGCAACTTTCTCAATGCAATTAATATCGGTTTCAGGCAATAAATTATTATGTTAAAGCCATTTATTGTGTGAATATTTTACCAAAGCAAAGACCATGTCTGAAACACCACGAAACCTGCTTTATCGAGGTTCGCAAACCATTCCAGTTGAAAAAGAACCGGAATATTTCACCGCTATCATGCCTTCTAGGACAGCAGTAGAAGAATATTTCAAGCTGCCTGAAGTGGATGAAATGAATAATGTATTTCACCGGGTGTACAAAATAAAGGCCAAAGAGGAATACCGAGATGAATTGATGGCCAAAATGCGGCAGGACGATATATTTCAACCCATTTGTCACCATGCTTATTCACCGGTTGGCGATGCTGCTACCCGCTATTACCTGACGGATATGCTAGTGCTTGGTTTCGCCAAAGGAGTCACTGCGTATGCCAAAGAAGCCATTTTGCAACAGCACGGGCTCAAGTATGTGAAATCGTATGACTTGGAGCAGGATCTGGTTTTGCTGCAAGTAACCGCCACTTCTGGCAAAAACCCTGTCAAGGTGTCGCAAGACTTGAACGAACAGCCCGAGGTGCTTTTTGCGGAACCCAACCTGATCAACCGATTTGAAACCTATTACCAACCGATTGATACCCTTTTCCCTTATCAGTGGCACTTGGAAAGTAAAGCGGGTTTAGAATTGGTTGCCGAAGCAGGGATTCAAACCACTAAAGCATGGGATATCACCAAAGGAAGTCGATCCGTGATTATCGGCATTATAGATGATGGATTTGACCTGAGCCATCCCGATTTAATGGGTGTGGATAAGGTTAAATTTCCAAAGGATTTTGTAGATAAAGACGAATCTCCTTTGCCGGAAACAACTACGGGCGATTATCACGGCACACCTTGTGCTGGTGTGGCCATAGGCGAAGAAAACGGCCAGGGCATTTTGGGTATAGCTCCGGGTTGCTCCTTCATGCCGGTGCGCTTCCCACTGGCGGCTGACGATAATTTGATGTACGATATTTTTGATTATGCAGGAAAAAGAGCGCATGTTTTGTCATGTAGTTGGGGGCCGGTTCCCGTTTACGCCCCTCTACCTACTTTGCTTTATAATCAAATCAGCGATTTGACCTCTTTTGGTGGGCCTAATGGCAAAGGTTGTCTGATCTTTTTTGCCGCAGGCAATTACAACGCTCCGATAAAAGACTTAAACAACAGGGGGTTTTCCTGGAGGCACCCAACACAAGGCATCAAAACAACCACCGGAGCGATATGGAATGGATATGCTGCCCATCCGGCTGTGGTTTGCGTAGCCGCATCCAATAGTTTAAATAAAAAATCGGCGTACAGCAATTGGGGGCGGGAGATTTCTTTGTGTTCTCCTAGCGACAATTGGCACCCGCTCGATCCGCAAGAGCGCTTGCCAGGTCGCGGCATTTGGACAACCGATAATGAAAGCAGCGGCTATGGCTTTGCCCCCGGCAGCCGATATACCAGCATGTTTGGGGGGACTTCCAGTGCTACGCCCTTAGCGGCTGGGGTAGCCGGACTGATTCGCTCCATCGCCCCACAATTGACTGCAGAGGAAGTCCATCAGCGGCTGCTGGAGTCCGTTGATAAAATCATTGATACCGAACCCGATGTGGTATTGGGACATGCCAAAGGCACTTACAACGCCAACGGCCATTCGGAGTGGTTTGGCTATGGCAAAATCAATGCCTTGCGGGCGCTTACACCTTTTGCCCCCCAACCTGTTGAGCCTGTGGAAGCGCCTGAACCCGAAGCAGATACCACAGAAGAAATAGAAATCCCTGTAGCCAGACCTGATCTGAAAGGGAAAGTAAAAATACTAGCGGCCTTGGTCAACCCGATTGGCGCTGAAAGTGGCGCTGAAAAAGTACTATTGATCAACCTTTCTCCTGATGAACTGGACTTGTCGAGATGCAAAATTCGAGACAAATCCGGTCGCAGCGATGAATTGAGCCAAATGTCGGTTTCATCGGGTGCCACAGCTGTGATTACACTATCCAAAGCCAAATTGGCCAATACCGGCGGCGATATTATTTTGTTGGATAGTCAGGATGAGCTGCTGCACGATGTGACTTATGGCCAGGCTGAAGCCAGCAAAGCGGGTTGGTGGATACTTTTTTAGGCTAAAATTGGTGCTTGTATTTTTAGATTTTATAATGAGGTAATATCTTTTAGATCAAGTCCCAATTTTTGAGCAATTTCTTCTTTGGATATGCCTACGCTAAGTAGTAGTCTGATGGCTTCTGTTTGTTTGCGAAGGGCTTCTTCCTCTTTGCGAAGAGCTTCTTCCTCTTTGCGAAGGGCTTCTTCCTCTTTGCGAAGAGCTTCTTCCTCTTTGCGAAGAGCTTCTTCCTCTTTGCGAAGAGCTTCTTCCTTCTGCTTATCTGCTTCTGCTATTCGGTTTTCGTACTCATTGAGTTGGGCAATGATTTCGTCCTCTGCTGTCATAATATCTCTAATTTCGTCTTCCTGAATGGCGGCCTGTAGGCGGCGGATAATAGGGCGGAAGCGCTCTGGAAAATCACTTTCTTTAACGTTCATAATGTGGTGGTTTTCCTGCCGATTGCTTTGATCGAATATACTGAGTAGTTGTTCCAATTCGTCGCGCCGCTTTTGGTTCAGTGCCGGTACGTTGATGATAATGCCTTGATGAAAGAGGGATTCAATGAATTGATTGTGCACATCTAATACCTGCCCCGTATGGCGATCGCGGATGCAACGGTCAACGTGAATGACTGGGATATCCTCAAATCCTTCCACCTGCTCGCCCAGGATGTAGATGGGCAGTATCGGCAGGCCACTTTTGTACCGTCGCCCGCTGGCCTCGGCCACCCATTGGTATAGATTAGCATTCATGTACTGCTTACCGAGGTATCGTCGGAAGCGTATATCTTCATGGGTAAATTTCGACTTCTGTATCTCGATGATGATGACCTTTTCGTTGCCATTGGCCTCCAGGATGCGGGCAGAGAAGTCGAGCCGGTATATGGACAAGTTGAGCGCGGTAGCAGTACTCTTTCTGTTTTTCTTGGATTTGTTATTGCCTGCTATCAACTCCTGAGGCAAAAACTCCAGCGATACGATATTCAAATCTGTCACCGCCGATAAAAAAAGCTTCGCCACCCGACTGTCCTCCATCAGGTATTTGAAAACGACATCGTAAATGGGGTTGGCTATTTCCATATTGCATATCATGGGTTAAACACAAATATACGCTTTTTATATTCACTTCATTAAGCGTACATTTCCTTTTTTATGTACCCATCCAATAGGGGGTGTTTCGCTTTATTGCCTTAAAACCATCATTCAACGCCGAAAAAAATACATTTACCTTAAAACTGATATTTGACCTGTGCGCTGACCTGGGTGCGTACCGGACCCTCAATCTCTTCCAAGCTGCTGCCGATGCTTTCTTCATTTTTCCAGTAGGTTTGGGCAATCCTGGCCTCCAGGGTCAGGTCGCGGAAACCCCGGTATCGGAGGTTGAAATAAAATCGGGTACCCCGATTGTAATAAGCCGGGATGGAAGGCGTATAAAGCAAGCCATTTTCATAAGCGTAAAAGCGCACCTGAAAACCATCCGTATCAAAAATCGCAAATCGGGTGCTGAACGAAAACGGCGTACCAAGCGGTTTGTACAAAATGTCCTGATAAAATGCAATGCCATCTTGTCGGTTGTTGATGGGGTTATCTGCAAAACCATAGTCTATCCGGCTGCGCAATTCCAGGGCTTTGCTGACTTGATAAGACAAATGAAGCCGGGCTTGGAAAGCCTGAGTTGGAAGCAGGAAATTGGTTTTCTCCTCAAAGCGATCCACATTTTCTTCCCGCACCTGATTGCGCACCTCCAGGTAAGTTTCCATTTTTCTTTTGATGAAATAGGTTAACCTCACCCGGTATTCCTGGCCCATAGAAGGAGCATCCACCCCAAAGCGCAACCACGGATGCCGCCATATATCATAATAGGCCGAAATGATCCAGTTGCGCGACGGATAAATACCGATGCCCATATAAAAGCCCGTTTCATTGCGCGCACCGCTGGTTTCTGCAAAAGGTGTGGCATTCAAAGCCTGGTAGTCGCGTGGAAAATGGCGAAACAACAAGGCCATATCTATTTTTTTATCCAGGCCAATCAACAAACCATTGATGGTAGCGATGCTGCCATTTTCGCTGCGGGCAGTTTCTCCAAAGAAGTTGTAGTTCTGAAAAATATAGGAATAGTCCACACTTAGATTCAACAAATGATCGCCATTGAAATAAAAACGGTTGTACGGAGCAGGCGTTCTTTGTAAGGTGACGTCGAGTTGGTCGTATAAAGCATTAAAGGCAATGTGGCCTTGGCGAGCTTGCCATTTTAGGCTACCCCCGGTAGTGAACTGGCCTATGGCTTTTTCGTCTGCAATTTCGCTGGAAGTGCGGTGCAAGCCATCGCTGTCCAATGAGGTGACAGATAAAAAAATAGCATCTACTTCGCTGGTATCAGGTTCGGCCAGGTTGCCATCGCGTTTGATGTAAGAGGCAAAAGCCGTAGCTTCCAGATGGGACCCAAAGGCAATGGTGGCGCCTGCGCCCCGCATGAAGTTGGACTCATTTACCGAAGAATACTGCCGGAGTGTGCGACTATTGCGCTTGACATTCAGGGCAAAGGCACTTTTGCCGTACCCGAAACCGGAAAACAAGATCAGTCCCTGCCCAAAGCTGACCGCAAAATCGCCCAAAGCAATGGCCTTGATATTTTTGCTGTAATCCTTGAGAAAAAAATGCGCCGAATAAAAATCAAACCCGTTTTTATTACTGCCGCTAAAGAATTCCTCCCCGCGATCTTTTTCCGCCGTGAAACCATAGCTGAGGCGGTTGCTCGCTGAATGCTTGAATCGAACGTAGTATTGGTTGGGATCGCCCAGGTAGCGTTGAGCTGTTTCTCCTGGCTCTAGTGCGCTAAATCCCTTTTGTTCTTCCAGCACTTTTGACCAACGGAGGTAAAGCTCGTTTTTGCCTTCGCGCAGCATTTTACCCAACGAAATCTGATAATCGTCCAAGCCCCCGCTAACTGAAACATAGGGCACCAGGTTGCGGATGGTTTGAAGATCAAACGAGGGAATGGCCTGTAACTCATAAATGGCGATCAAGTCGCCCGCTGTCGCCCGGTAGTTGATCAATTCCAAAATCTGTATATCGGACAGCAATCCCATTTCCCGAAGCTCCAATTCGCTGGCTTTGTTCAGATTTAGCGGCCTGTCGAGATAAGCCTCCAGCCCTTCAAATAGCGTATTGAAATCAAAAGAGCCTTCGCTATCTGTGTTTTGCAGGAAGTCTTCGGCCAGTTGTTGCGCATTATCCTGCAAGTCGGGTAGCAAAGAATCTACCTGGCTTTTGAGCGATAGTATAGAGAGGCAAAACAGCAAAACAACAAGGCGTAAACGCATGGTAGGCTAATTTGGGCTAAAGATAAAAATTCCACTTTTTTTTGTCGTCAAATACCGGGTTAAGTTATAATTATTTCCTCGACATTTGATATTTGGGCATATAGACCGATATTAGCCTGAAAATAGCTTTACAGATGACCAAAATCTATACACAAATAATCCTTATTACCCTCCTTTTCCTTTTTTTAGGAAATCAGTTGCGGGCACAATTCATCGTAAAAGGCCAAGTCACAGAGGCTAAATCAGGACTAGAAATGATTGGTGTAAGCGTGGTGCTAAAGGGCAGCGAAGACGTTGGTACCACCACCGATTATGATGGAAACTATGAAGTGGAAGTGCCTAATTCTGATGCCGTTTTGGTCTTCAGCTTTTTGGGCTACGAAACCATTGAACGGGCTGTGGGCAACACGACAACTTTGAATGTTGAAATGACCGAATCGGCTCAACTATTGGAAGAAGTAGTCATAACCGCCTTGGGCATCAAGCGGCAAAAGCGGGAAGTAGGCTATTCCACTGAAAACTTCGACGGAGAAGAGATTCTACTATCCAACGCCCCCAACGTGGTCAATGCCCTGAGCGGAAAATCGGCGGGGGTACAAATTGCGAATACTAATGGCGTAGATGGTGGAACTACCCGCATCGTGGTACGCGGCAACAACAACATCACCGGCAACAACCAACCCTTGATTATCGTGGACGGGGTGCCTCTGGAAAATGACCCCGGCCTGACGGATATTGGACGAGGCGTGGACTGGGGTTCTGCCATCAACAACATCAACCCGAACGACATAGAAGACTTGACCATCCTCAAAGGCCCTACGGCTTCGGCGCTTTACGGCTCCAGGGGGGCTAATGGGGTCATACTCATCAGTACCAAACGCGGGAAAAACCAAACAGGCATCGGCATCAATTACAACGTTACATACAAAGCCATCGAGCCCTTTTATTACCGCGATGTACAGAATATTTTTGGTGCAGGCGGCCCCATTAGCCTGACAGAACCAACGCTGCCCGTCAACGACGAAGGCATTTACATTTACCCGCGTGAAACGCATGCCATCAATGGTCCTTATGGGCGACCCACTACGGAGCTTTTTGGTTATTATTCAACGGGCGTCTCCTGGGGGCCAAAGATGGAAGGCCAGGAAGTATTGTGGTGGGACGGTGAAATGCGCCCTTACGATCCACAACCCGATAACCTCAAGTTGTTTTTCAACAACGGCAGCACCACTACCCACAATATTTCTTTTTCCGGTGGCGGCCAAATGGGCACCTTGCGGGTGTCGCTTTCACGTACCGACCACGAGGCCATTATTCCCAATAGCTCCTACGATCAAACCTCTGCTAATATTGGCAGCCGTTTGGATATTTCCAAAAAACTACATGCCGATTTGGCGCTGACCTACATCAACTTCCATCGCTTGAACAGCCCTACTTTGGGCGATGACAACGACAATTCTTTCGGAAAAGGTATTCTGTACAGTTGGCCGCGCAGCTACAAAGGCTTGGAAAAAGACATCAATATTTTGCCCGATGGCACCCGCAACAATTACGGCGGGCAGTACCCCTTTACCTTTTCACCGCCCCACCTTTGGTGGAATACCTACAACCAAAATACCCAGCTTTCCCGCAACAAGCTCATCGGCTCATTGACGCTGGTGTACGATGTGACGCCCTGGCTGAATATTCTGGGGCGGGCAGGCACCGATTTTACCCTCAACCAATTTGAAAAACGCAACAAACCGATAGACAACCTGGGCTTACTAGAAGGTTTTTATTCCAATGAACTGGGGCGCGATTTGGTACAAAACAACGAATTCCTGATCACGGCGTACAAAGACAATTTTCTACGCTCAGGCATTGACGTCAGTTTGTCTTTTGGTGGGTCGCAGTGGAGCCGCAATCAGTATGGCATCCGCGCCAATTCTGGCTTGTGGGTGAACCCCTGGCTTTATGCCTTCAATAATTATGGCGATCCGCTTACCGCACCCACACTCAACGAATACCGTTTTGAGAAAAAAATCAATTCTCTATTCGGCTTCTTGAACCTGAACTATCGGGACATGGTTTTTCTGGAAATGACGGGGCGCAACGACTGGTCCTCCTCCCTTCCGATCAACAACAACGCTTATTTTTACCCATCTACTTCGCTCAGTTTGGTAATGAGCGAATTGTTTGATTTGAAAAACAACTGGCTCAATTTTTGGAAAGTTAGGGCGGCTTACGCCCAAACAGCCAGCGACACCGATCCCTACCAGGTGGATTTCGTTTACTCGACCGGGAATTTTGGCGGCAACCAAACAGCCGCTCTTCCAACCACCATTCCGCCCATCGCGCTCAAACCCCAACAGGCCAATTCTTACGAAATTGGTACAACTTTGGGCTTATTCAACGACAAAATCAACCTCGATTTAACCTATTACCACATCCGCTCTTACGATCAAATACTGGACGCACCGCTACCCGCCTCATCCGGAGCCAGCCAAATCCGTATCAACAGCGGCGAATTGGAAAATAAGGGCTTTGAAGCCATACTGGATATCACCCTGTTGGAAAAACCCAGGAAAAAACTGTTTTGGAAAACAGGTTTCAACTTTAGCCATAACCGCAACTACGTCGTGAGCTTGGGCGATGGGGCTAAAATTTTGGAAATCGCCAACATTTGGGGATTGAACGGCCCGGCCATCGCGGTGCGGGAAGGAGAAGAATATGGTACGATCATCGGCTACGACTACGTATATCACCCCGACAACGGGCAGCCCATACTCAACGACGAAGGCGCTTTGTACCAAATATCAGATAGCCGCGTGCCTTTGGGCAATGCTTCGCCCGACTTTATAGGCGGTTGGACTATGCGATTAGGTTGGAAGGGGCTATCCATCAGCACCTTAGTGGACACCAAATGGGGCGGCGATATGTACGTTGGTTCTTATATCATCGGTTTGCAAACCGGGCAAAGCCCTGAAACGTTGCCAGAACGGCTCGGACAAGGCCTGCCCTTTACTGATCCCGACGGTGTTGTGCGCAACGTGGGTGTCATATTGCCAGGGGTTTATGAAGACGGTAGCCCAAACAATGAAGTGGTGCATTACTATTTCAAATACGTGGGCAATACCGGCGGCTGGGGAAGATTCATCACCACGCCCGGCGTGATGGAAAATTCCTGGGTAAAGTTGCGCGAAGTGGTTTTGGCTTACCGATTTCCCGATCGCTTCAACCGCAAATTGCGCATTTTTCAGGATTTGAGCATTTCCCTTACCGGTCGCGACCTATTTTATTTATACACGTCGCTGCCCGATCGCATCAACCCAGAAGGTGGCAACGGCGCAGGCAACGCCCAGGGTTTGGAATGGGCTTCCTATCCAGGGGTGCGCAGTTTTACCCTTGGTCTAAACGCCTCTTTTTAATCACGTTGTAAGGAATTTTTGAGCCATGAGAAACAAACTTAACCTGCTATATTTTTTAAGCATCGTCTTGCTGGGATCTTGTACCAAGGATTTTGAGGAAATCAACCGGAATCCTTTTTCGCCTACCCAAACTGACATTGGCCCGCTTTTTAACACGGTGATCAATTCTCTGCGCCTAGGCTGGAACGAGCAGTTGTACCTCCACAACGAAAGCCTCTACGCCATCACCCAGCAGGCGGCACAAACTGCTGTGGGTTTCGACAATATCAACATCGGCACGGAAGAAATCTGGTCGGATTACTACAAAACCCTGGCCCATATTCGAGAAATCGAATCCCGCTTGGATGAAATGGAGCTAGAACCCGAAGCGCTGAATAATGTTCGCGCCCAACTCAAGGTATTGCTGGCCTACAAGACTTTTCGCATAAGCGATTTATTTGGCGACATGCCCTTTTTCGATGCAGGTCGCGGCTTCCAGGGCTTGGAATATGTGCGCCCGGCTTTCGACAGCCAAGAGGCCATTTACGAACACGTACTGGAAGAATTGCAATGGGTGGAAACAAACATCCATACAGCCCCCAATCCGCAAACGGAATCGGGCACGGATTACCTTACTTATGGCGATTTCGACAATCTTTTTTTTGGCGATATGCTGCGCTGGCGCAAATGGGCCAATTCGCTGCGCTTACGCTACGCCATGCGCATGGTGGAAAAAGACCCCGCCTTTGCCACGCCTATTTTGAAAGACATCATCGAAAACCAACTTCCAGTTATAGAAGAAGGTGAGGATGTGGGCATGTGGCCGGAGCAGCAAGATTGGCGCAACGAGAGCGTCAACTGGTCTTTCCGGGAGCACAACAAATTACGCATGGGTACGACCATCTGGCAGGTATTGTCCGAAACGGATGAGCCCGATGGCAGCGGTATTTTTGACCCACGCGCCCGCATTTTTTTTGAAACCAATAATGCCGATGAATGGGTAGCGTTTCCGCAAAATCCAGACGCCAGCACACCGCAGGAAGGCGGCATTCCTTACGGTCAACATCGGGACTTTAACTACACCCTGAAAGGAAGTTCCAACCTTTTTTCGCCATTTAATTATTACCTGATCCGAGATGAGGTAGATATCCCACAGGTGATCCAGACAGCGGCAGAGGTCGGTTTCATCAAAGCCGAAGCTTATCTGCGCGGCTTGGGTGTTGCGCAGGATATAGGCCAAGCCGAAGCGGAATATACCGTGGCTGTCGTGGCTTCCATCAAATTTTGGCAAAACGTGGTAAGTAATTGTGCCATCTGGACCAATACACCGCCGATATTGAGCGAAGGCGAAATTTTTTCTGTGGTCAACCATCCTCGTTTGAGTATTTTTACCACCGACGACAAGCTCGAACTCATTTACACCCAACGCTGGCTGGATGCTTTCCGCCAACCCTGGGAAGCGTATTCACTATGGCGGCGCACGGGTATGACCCCGCGAGAAGGTGCTGCACCTGAAATTTATCGCTTTACTTATCCGCCCTCGGAAGCCGAAAACAATCCGGATAATTGGTCGCAACAGGTGGCCAAAATGGGGGAGGATTCGAGGCGCGTGAAGGTTTGGTGGATGGAGTAAGTTGAGTGAGGGTGAGGGTGAGGGTGAGGGTGAGAGTGAGAGTGCCTCAACACTGAGAGCACTAAGAAAGTCCCGTCCGACGGGATCGTTCCGCCTGGACATAGTCCATTCGGACAGGCCGGGCGGGAAGGCAGTAAGGTGAAATTGAGTGAGGGCAGGTACCCACACCTCAATTGCTCCCTGCCCGACCATGTGCAGCCCGGGCGGGAAAAGCCAGGCTTGAGCATGTCGTCAATTCCTCAATTAGAGTGAGGAGGTGAAGGGGAGACTAAGCAAAGACAAGTAAGCCTGCGAAACCCGTCCCGCCCCTCGTCCCTCGGTTCGGGCAGGAATCGCCGCCCTGACATTTACAGGCGACTTATATTATTAATAATCACATAAACGATTGTCTTTATGAAAAAAATGCTACAACTATTTTTAATGGCCTTTATCCTTTTTGGCTACAGCCGAATGGATGCGCAAAGCAACCAATACTTGCATTTCGACCGGGTGGACGATTACGTCGAAACGGTCAATGGTTCTGGATACATCGCCAATTCTAACCAAATCACGATGGCTGGCTGGTTTTACCACGATCAATTGGGATACGGGCAGGGATTGATGAGTATTCGCGGAGGCGGCACGGGCACGGGGGAAATGTACCTGATTCAACTGAACGACGGCACGCTGGAAAGCCGCCTGATTACCACTGCGGGTTTTCACGAATACGTAGCGCCTTCCTTTTCTATTGTTCCTGAAACCTGGCAACACGTCGCCTGGGTGTACAATGGCAGTACCGTTGCCCTCTATATTGACGGCGTGCTAAAGGGCAGTGCGGCAGCTACCGGCACCATTACGGCCACGAACAAGCCCTTTACCATTGGAAAATGCTTGTTGGGAGGCTTCAACTTCGTTTTTGGCGGTAGGGCCGACGAGGTTTCGCTCTGGAACAAAGCGCTGACCCAGCAGGAAATACAGGACATGATGGAGAATGAGTTGACGGGCAGTGAGGAGGGATTGCAGTTGTATTACAAATTCAACCAGGGCGTACCCGGTGAAGACAACACTTCCATTACCAAGCTGGACAGTGAAGTGGGCGGTAGCGAGCGCGATGGCGACCTTATTGGCTTTGCCCTTACAGGCGATGTATCCAATTTTGGCGGCGAGCTGGATGAGAGTTTTCAGGCCATTACCTTTCCGCAAATCCCCAACAAGCTGATATCTGATCCGGCTTTTGACTTGAACGCTTCTGCCAGCTCTGGTTTGCCCGTTTCTTATGAAATCGTATCGGGGCCGGCTACGCTGAGCGGCAATACGGTCACTTTGACCGGTGTGGCCGGAGAAGTGGTCATCAAAGCCAGCCAAGCGGGCGATGGTACTTTCGATCCTGCCGCCGATGCTTTCAATACTTTTCAAGTGATTGACCCAGCGCTGAATGTTCCCCATATTGATGCGCGCAATCCTTTGCCAGGCGATGTCTATGTACCCCAGCTCAAGGCCATTCAATTGGCCGCTATTGCAGATATCGACTACCAGGAGTTGTTTTCGGTGACGGGGCTTAAATTTGAAATCAATGGCTTGGAAATAACACCAACGGATTGGGGGAACAAGCACTATTCTGCCTGGTGGACGCCGCCTGGATACGGCTCTTATGCCTTGAAAATCATCGCTACCAATAATTATGGTGCCAGCGCCACCGAAACCGTCAACATCAACGTGGTCAATCAGGTGGAAGATATGACCGTCACTGCGGTGAGCGAAGTGTGGGCCGATGTCAATAACGGTATCGTGGAGGTAGAAGCGGAATTGCCCAGCTACACCGGCGCTTTTGACCAGATCAGCGGATACTTGAACATCACTTGCCCGCCAGGCGGTTGCGACCCTTGGGACCGCATTTCTGGCCTGGAAGTGAAGGGACACAATGGCGAATGGTACGAGATCATCCGCTACATCACGCCTTATGGGGTGGCTTGCGGGCATAGCATCGACTTGACCGATTTCATGTCGCTGCTCCAGGGCAAAATCCGCTTCCGGGTTTATCTGGGTACTTTGGGCAATGGCTTTTTGTACTCCCTCGACCTGGATTATGCCCAGGGTACGCCAGCTCATCCTTTTAGCAGCGTGACAGAGGTGTGGAAAGAGACCTACAATTTTGGCAACCCGCTCAATTTGCAGCCCGTACCCGAAAAAACGGTGGCTTTTCCCGAAAATACAGAGGCCGCTATTTTGAAATTGGTATCAACTGGGCATGGCTGGGGCGAAAACAACACGGGCAATGCCGCCGAATTTCACGACGACACCCACCACATTTGGGTCAATGGTGTGCAGACTTTTGAACAGCGCAACTGGAACGACTGCAACCCCAATCCCGATGGCTGCCAACCCCAAAATGGCACCTGGTTTTACGATCGGGCGGGCTGGTGTCCGGGTACCATCGCACCCTGGTTCGATTTTGACATGAACAGCTTTGTTGGTGCCAGCAGCGTCAATCTGGACTACGTCTTCGACGAAGACTATATAGATATGTGCAATGCCGATTACGCCAATTGTGTATCGGGTGTAACTTGCCCGAATTGCGACGATGGGTTTAATCCCCACCTGATCGTGTCATGCTACCTGATCAGCTTGGGCGATGAGCCGATTGACGGTGCGGTGACGGGCTTGAACGACCCCTTGGAGGCAGAAATGGCTTGGCGCATCTATCCCAATCCTGCCAGCGAGCGATTCCAGCTTTCCTTTAGCGAAGTGGTGGACGACATGGTGTTGAGCATCTACAACAGCGCCGGGCAGCGGATGCTGATGCAGCAAAAAGCTCAGGTCAGCAGTCAGGAGGTGGACATCAGCCAACTTCCTTTAGGTGTTTACACCGTAGAGGTACGCACGGAGCAAGGCGTTGCGATACAGAAATTGGTGATAGAGTAGCCAGCTTCGGGTTTTGTATTTTGAAAGAACCTGAAATAATAGCTATCGGATGACACATAGAGGTTGTCCGATAGCTATCTATGCGTGCCTAGGATGGTCGAACAACATGTAGCCAGGGTTTTGCTGAGCGTAAGCCGGGCATGATAAGAATGCCACCGCTTCGCGGTTTGAGCTTGTAGATACCTGTCAATTGTCGGTGTGACTTTGGGCTCACGCCGACACTAAAAGCCTTTGTGCATTTTGTGGTTGAATAAGCCTTGCCTTGGACACTTTTCCAGCGGTTGAGATGGCGCTACGCTGTAGCACGTTGGCGGGGCTATATCGGGGCAATAGAGATGCCGTTGCGTTGGAACGATTGGGTTGTGTGAGTCCTAGCTCGATCGCTTTGAGCAGGGGGGGCAGGATGCCAATACTTTGTAACACACTGGCGGGGCTGCATGGGGGAGTAGAAAGGAGCAGGCTCGCTGTGCAACTCATTCTCATCCATTCCAATTTCCAAAATTAAGGTCAAACCGTATGAGGAGGAGGGTTGTTGATGTCACCCTTTCAGGGTTTTACCAAGTCTGTATCGGGCATGATAATAATGCCACTGCTTCACTGTTCAAGCGTAGAAAAGCCTGGCAAGTGTCGGTGCGATGTTGGATCACGCCGACACTGCTCTGAGCAATATTCCATTTTTGAGCTATACTCAGGAATAGGCACAAATAATGCCGCCCATTAAAGCCAGGCTAATGATCCAGTAACCGGTATGGATGGCGATATAAGGGAAGCGCCTACGCTCAAACAATGCTAAAATACCAACCACGGGCAGTGCAAAAAATATGCCGCTCAGTACGCCGTGGAAAGCACCATGCTTAAAAGTGCGGTAATTGCTGCCGTACTTTTCCATAAAATCCTGTAAATATACCATGAGGTCAGAGCCTTCTTGCATGAAACCGGCTTCGTCCACCAGGATGGAGTAAACGTGGTTCTGATGGATAACAGTTACATTCATAACCGTTCCCAACATGAGGCTGAACAAGTAAGTCAGCCCAAAGATAAGGATCATGTTAGCGCCTTTGAGGTCTTCTTCCGTAAAACCACAAGATTTCATCCAGGCATTTCCCAGAACTTTTGGGTTATACCATATAGCTCCTACTACAAGCGGAACCAATGCAGCCAGTAAAATAATCGGAAAATTAAAAATCATGGGTGATGGATTTAAGAAAAGTTTTAAAAAAAAGTTGGTTAAATAATTTGTTGCAATATAAAGTTGTTTTTGGAAATTCCAGAAATTTTTTTAAAATTTATTTTTTTGAAATAGACTTGTACCATTTCACCTATTTTTACGGATAGCAAACAGAAGGACTTATGAAAAAAAACTATTTGTACGGCATCATTTTAGCACTGCTTCTTCCGGTGCTAGCCTGTTCACAAGCGACACAAAAACCCGTCCTTCATGCTAAGCATTGGCTGGCTATAACGGGAAAACCGCTGGCGGCTAGCGCAGGGGCTATGATTTTTCAACAAGGCGGCAACGCCGTGGATGCGGCCTGTGCCATGCTGGCTGCCACCTGCACCATGTGGGATGTGCTGAGTTGGGGCGGAGAAACGCAGGCATTGATTTACAATCCCCATACTGGAGAAGTAATTGGCATCAACGCTTTAGGAGTAGCGCCCACTGGAGCAACGCTTGATTTCTTTAAGGAAAAGGGCATGTCTGCGCCACCGGCTTATGGCCCTTTAGCGGCAGTTACCCCGGGTACTCCGGGAGGTCTGATGACGATGCTAGCCGAATATGGTACGATGAGTTTGGAAGCAGTGCTAACGCCAGCACTGGAAATGGCAGAAGGTTACCCCATTGAAGCGCAAACCGCTAATTCCATTGAACGCAACAAGGAATTAATCAAAAGCTGGCCTTATTCCAAAAAAGTTTTTCTTACCCATTCGGGCGAAGCACGCGAAGCGCCAGAAGCGGGTGAAATTTTCCGACAGGAGGATTTAAAAGCCAGCCTCTTGAAGCTAATCGAAGCGGAAAAAGCGGCCATCCAGGCGGGTAAAAGCAGGAAAGAAGCCATTTATGCTGCCTATGATCGATTCTATACGGGCGATCTCGGCCAGGAATTTGTACGGGGCTGTCAGGAACAAGGCGGACTCATTACGATGGACGATCTGAAAAACTGGAAAGTCTATATTGAACAACCTGTTAGCACCAATTACAAAGGGATCGATGTGTATAAGCTCAGTTCGTGGGTACAAGGCCCGGCGATGCTGCAAGCGCTCAATTTGGTTGAAAATTTTGATGTGCCAAGCATGGGTTACAACTCGGATCGCTACATCCATTTTTTGTATCAAGTCATGAACCTCTCTTTTGCCGATCGGGATTTTTATTACGGCGATCCCTATTTCCCGCCAGAGGAACCATTGAAAGGCTTGTTGAGCAAAGATTATGCCCGCAAACGCGCCCAACTCATCCAATGGGATCAAAATTTACCCGACCTGGCTCCAGGCGATCCATACCCCTTTCAGGGGGCGGCAAATCCCTATAAGGAACTTCTTAAAAATTGGCATACGATCAGCGATACGCCTGCATCCAGTGGCGGTGCGGCTGCCCCAGATGATATCCACCGGCGCACTTTCAATAGTGGTACGACAACCATACAGGCATGCGACGAGGAGGGATGGGTGGTTTCTGTTACCCCCAGTGGCGGTTGGATACCGGCCTGTATTGCTGGAAATACAGGTATGGGCATGAGCCAACGCATGCAGAGCTTCGTTCTGGATGAGGCAGACAATCCATATAATGTATTGGTGCCGGGGAAACGTCCGCGTGCGACCCTGACACCCTCTATGGCGCTCAAAGATGGCAAACCTTACCTCTCTTTTGCGGTGCAGGGCGGCGATTCCCAAGATCAAAACCTATTGCAGTTTTTTTTGAATGTTGTAGAGTTTGGCATGAATGTGCAGCAGGCTTGTGAGGCAGCCAATTTCAACAGCTTTCAAATGCGTTCGTCCTTTGGTGAGCATGAAAGCAAACCGGGACATTTGCTTTTGCGAAACGATGTACCAGCCTGGACTAGGGCAGCGTTAAAAGAAAAAGGCTACACCCTACAGTTTGACGACCGTACCTCAGGCCCGATTAATGCGATTTATTTTGACTGGGTGCACGGCAGTTTTTGGGGCGGTAGTAGCAACCATGGCGAGGATTATGGAATTGGTTGGTAGGGGCAGGTATTTTGATTTGTATCATCGGGCAGATAACCGTTAAAACTTGACTGCGGTGTTGTTGCTACGCAAAAAAAGCTTACCTTGCAGGAAGGTATTGGCAGCCTGAGAGGCCATTTTTGGTTTTCTGACAAAAATGCGCGGAAAGTAATGCATATATTTTACTAAAAATATTTATTATTGCCGTCAAAACAAACCGAAAAAATGAGATTATTAATCAACTTAGTTCTGATTGCAATAATTGCTGGATTGATATGGGTGCTGATTAGTAGCATCCGTGAGCCGATCGCTTTTAAAGCAGAAAAGGAAAAACGGGAGCAGGCAGTCATCGCTAAACTCCGTACTATCCGGACTGTACAGGAGGCTTACCGCAATATTACAGGCATATTTGCATCTGATTTTGATGAATTATCTAAAACCTTGAAGGAAGGAAGATTTGCCATCATCAGTGTTATAGGTGACCCGGACGATCCCAACTTCACAGGAGAAATCATTTACGACACCACTTACATGTCTGCTCTTGACTCTATGACTGCTCTGGGGATCAACTTGGATTCCCTGAAATACGTTCCTTATGGAAAAGGGGTCAGCTTTGATATACAGGCAGATACCATCGATTACCAAAAGACTTTGGTACCCGTTGTAGAAGTAGGGGTGAAGCGCAAAGTATTTATGGGCAAATACGCGGATGCCCGTTTTTCAAGATACGACAATACGTATGATCCAAATAGTATCTTGAAGTTTGGCAACCTGGGCGCGCCCAATCTTTCAGGAAACTGGGGAGAATGATCACTAAGGAAATTATTGAAGACAATTTTTCCCAAAGAAATACACTTTCTTACGAACTGTCCATCCTTATTGGGGTGGACAGTTTTGATTATGTCATAACAGATGTCGGTCATCAGATACTGGCACTGACAAGTACTGCTTTCGATCCAGCCAAAGCGACCTTATTGGATCAAATCAAGCAAGAGCTAGAGCAGCAGCATCCTTTGCTCAAAAATCGGTACAAGAACGTGAAAGTTGCTTGTGCCAACGAAAAAATGACGCTGATCCCCAGCCGTTTGTACAACGATGCAGAACGCATTACCTACCTCAGCCAAACCATTACGCTAAAAGCAGAAGATGAAATCCGGGTCAATGACTTACCCGTTTTGCAAGCCAAAAATGTTTTTGCGATCCCCATTGCGGTAACCGAGTTGGTTCAACAGCACTTTTCAGGTGCCCGTATCTTCCACCTTTGTTCTGCTTTACTGACGGGATTCCGGCAATCCATTACGCCATCGGAGCGCCAATTCCGAGTATTGGTACATTTGAAAGGAGATTTACTGTACATTACTCTTTTTGACCATGCCCACCTTTTCTATTGCAATTCCTTTTCCTACAAAAGTGCTAAAGATTTTTTGTATTATATCTTACTGGTATTCAAGCAGTTCGATTTGAATCCAGAGGAGATTCCCCTTTGGGTATCTGGGCGACTGGTGCCTGATTCTGAGATTTATCGCCTCTTATACCGCTACATCCGGCATTTGCATTTTGTGCGATTGCCCGCCTTTTACCAAGCTGGGCCAAAGTTGAGCGAAGAACCAGCTCATTTTTATTTTGATCTGCTAAGCATTAATCTGTGCGTATAGCTTAGCTTGAGCTATAAATGGACTCCAAAAAAAAAAGCCGCCTGCCATGCAATGCACCACAAGCGACTTATGTAGATTGTAATAAAAGGTACGAATTATTCTTCTACCACTTCAAAATTGACGATGCATTCTACATCGGGGTGAAGATTTAGGCGGGCAGCGTAATTACCCAATTCTTTCACATCTTCTGGCAGCACTACCTTGCGGCGATCTACCTCGATGTCGAACTGATCTTTCAGTGCCGCAGCAATTTGAACGTTGGTCACGCTACCAAAAATCTTGCCACTGGTACCAGCTTTAGCACCAATTTTAAGCACTTCTCCTTTCAAACGATTGGCCACAGCCTGGAATTCGGACAAGCGGGCAGCCAATTCTTCGGCTTCTTTTTGCTTGATATCATCCAGCTTTTTGCGGTTGATCGAATTGGCGACCATTGCCATGCCCTTCGGAATGAGAAAATTCCGGGCATAGCCAGGCTTGACACTCACTATCTCGTGCTTGTCGCCTACTTTTTCTATATCTTCCAACAATATGATGTCCATGATGAATTCAATTTTGGAGGTGAATTATTTGAGCAAATCGGTCACATAAGGCAACAAAGCAAGGTGGCGTGCGCGCTTGATGGCGGTGGACACTTTGCGCTGGTATTTCAGCGAATTGCCGGTAATGCGGCGAGGCAAAATCTTGCCTTGCTCATTGACAAATTGGGTCAAAAATTCGGTGTCTTTGTAATCAATGTATTTGATGCCAAAGCGGCGAAAACGGCAGTACTTTTTGCGGTTTTGCCCAATCTTAGGATTGCTGAGAAATTTTATATCGTCTTTGCTAGCCATTTTTCAAACATTTAAAGGGTTATTCTTCTTCTTCAACGACTGGTGCTGGTGCCGCTACTTTTTCAACCGGCTTGGCTACTGGCGTAGGTGCAGGAGCAACTGGCGCTGGTGCAACTGGAGCGGGAGCTGCTGGAACAGGAGTCGCTTCTTTTCTGCTTTTCTTTTTGCCAATCAACCCGGCGCGTTTATCGGCATTGTATTTGATGCCGTATTTGTCCAGTTTGACAGTTAAAAAGCGGATGATGCGCTCGTCCCGGCGGAATGCCAGTTCCATTTTCTCCAGAAAGTCGCCGCTTTCCGATTGAAATTCGATGCAAAAATAATTTCCCGACGTGCGTTTGTTGATCGGATAGGCCAAACCGCGCAATCCCATTTCGTCCACATTCACAATGGAGCAACCCTCTTTGCTGAGGTGATCAACATACGTCTGAGCTGTCGATTTTACTTCTTCCCCCGACAGCACGGGGTCAACGATGAAAGTTACTTCGTAATTTTTCATTGGGTCAGACATATATTTGAATGAACTTGAAAATGCCTTTTCTTAAAGGCGGGTGCAAAGGTAGCAATTGTTATTTATATTTCCAAACGATGTTTTTTCCATCAAATCACGAGGATTTGTCAAAGAACCAATTATATTTGGTTAATAAAGCCGAAAACAAATATGAAAGCAAAGTGTCACGAATGCGGAGAACTCATCATAGGCCGACAAGACAAGAAGTTTTGTTCCGATAGCTGTCGGAGCACTTATAACAACCGCCTCAACAAAGATGTCGGCAATTTCATGCGCAATATCAACAACATATTGAGGAAAAATCGGCGCATTCTGGAGGAACTGAACACCAACGGCAAAACCAAGGTACACCGCGACAGGCTGATGGAAAGGGGCTTCAAATTCAGCTATTTCACCAACGAGTTTGTCACCAAATCGGGTAATACCTATCGATTTTGCTACGATCAGGGGTACATTGAAATCGAAAACGACTTTTACACTTTGGTGGTTCGCCAGGAGTATGTCGAGTGAGTGACTTGGAGGAAGCGGGGTAGAGGGGGATAGTTGTTCTAGCAAATGGGTTGAATTTTGAATAGCACGCGGCTAATTTCATAAAAGACAAAATTAGCCACGTGTTAGTATCCAAAAGGGTTTCTTATTGTATCTGCACCTGCCGAGATAATTTACCAACTTCGTTTTTCATGCTTATAATATAAGTACCTGCCGTCAAATGGTCAAGGTCAAAAGTTAAGTTGTTTTCGCCTTGAGTTAAATAGGCAGAATGGCTAAAAATCAGCCGACCTGCAGCATCTTGCAATGAAAAGAGCAACTGGCCGGAAGTTGGAGCTGTGGCTATCAGCCTTATCGTAGAACCCAATACAGGATTTGGCTTGAGTTGTAGGTCGAAACCGGATGTAGCCAGGTTAGAAGTGCCAACTGCTCCGTGTTGAACCGTATTGTTTTTGGAAATCAGCCATAAATCTGGGTCAAACAAAACGGATGCTACTGTGAAATCCACTTGCTCTTGGAATATCTGCCCATCCCAAGTATGATCTAGCACGATGTCTTTGCGCTCGCCATTACTACCTATCAAACGCAAAGGCAAAGGCATTTCAAAATAGCTGACAGAAGCGTGTGACTGGGTTTGATGAATGATAATGCTTAGTTGGTTATCAAGGTCTTGTGACCAGTTGATTTGATAAGACGGATAACCTTCTCCAACAAACCAGTCGGCAAAAAAAGCCTCTAAGTCCTGGTCGCTGGCTACTTCCAGGTGGCTTTTCAGTTGGCTGGTGCGAGCAAAGTTGTGTTGTCGGTCAATCAGGTAGTTCCGGATGCCTTGAAAAAATGCAGCATCACCCAGCTTCCAGCGCAACATGTTGAGTAGGTAGGCGCCTTTGTAGTAGGAGAGTCGGCTGCTAAAAATACGGCTGACGCTTGTTGTATCATCTACCCGCACAGATCCGCCAGGCTGGCTGGTAATGCTGTTCAGTTTTTCGAGTTTCCAATTGTACCATTGTGTGATGATCTGTTCGGGAAACCGCTCTCGAGACAAGCCTTCCAAGTAAGTGGCAAAACCTTCATTGAGCCAGATATCCTCCCAACTGCCACATGTGACCATATCTCCAAACCATTGATGCGCCAGTTCGTGCGATAGTAAAGTCCAGCCGTAACTGTTCACAAAACTCATGGTTTGGTGTTCCATGCCGCCTCCCCAACTGAATTGGGCATGGCCATATTTTTCTTCAGCGAAAGGATACCCTACAAAAAGCGAGTCAAAAAACTGTAAAACCTGTATGAGATCCTCCGTGCCGTTTTGAGCATCGGTAAGGCTTTCTGGATACACGTAGTTGACCATAGGCAATTGCGCGCCGTTGGAAAGGGGCACCATATTCGTGTATTGGGTGTAGTTGGTCACAGCAACGGCCACCAGATAGGTCGCAATGGGGTAATGATGTTGCCAATGGTAGCGTTTTCTGCCGTCTTGAAAGGTGATTTCGCTTCGGAGCAAGCCGTTACTCGCAGCACGATACTGGGCAGGAGTAGTTACAAAAATGTCCAGTGAATCCAATTTATCGGTCAGTCCATTTTTGCAAGGCCACCAATCCTGGCTTCCAAACGGCTCGGAAAGTGTCCATAAAACAGGCATACCACTGTGGCTACTTTGGATAAATGACCCAAAACCACCCGATGGCGGCGATCCATGATAAGTGATGGAGAGCGAATCTAGTGTGCCTGAAGCTAAAGGCGTAGGCAGGAAAACACTCAGGCCATAATCGCCAGTCTGGGCAAAAGAAATATCCATACCGTGGTAGTGGATGGCGTCTATAACAAGCTGCGTTGATAGATTGAATTCGAGGCTCGACAGGGCATCTTCTTTGGCTTCAAAGTAAGCGGTTGCCGTACCTGCAATGGCATAAATAGCTGGATCAATTTCCCATTCCAAACGGTAGTAATGCAAATCGTAAGACAAGTCTTCAAAACTACTTAGCCCTCGAGTCTGTATAGTTTCGTTGAGGGCTGTAAGTGCCTTGTTGCAGTGCTGGTGGGCTTCTTCAAGAGGTGTATTTTGCGCTATACTCTGCTTTCCAATGAGCAAGCTCAGAAAAAGCAGTAGCTTAAAGTATGCTTTCATGTTGAGAAAAATTTAATTTAAAAATAGGATTAATAAAAGTGCTACTCTATTGGGTGCTTTAACCGTTGATCGCGATAAAAGTAATGTCAGGGTACAGGATTCCTCATTTTTGAAAAAATTTAGAAGTGAGAAAAAATAATAAAAAACCCGATGAGAGGGTAATTAATCCCAGCAGAGAAAATAGGCGTAATAGCCAATTGTTGATATTATCCCGACTGTTGTAATCCATCGTATGCAGCATCCATAGAAAGTCGAAGATTCGCCATTGTTGGCTTCTAAAGGACTGCACAGTACCCAGCTTTGCTGCCACATAAACTGTGGTAGAATTGGGTTTTCCGAAAGATACCGCATAGGCAGGCAAGGGCTTTTCTCTGTATTCGTGGTGGGTGTGGGCATGAGTGATGTATTCAACTTTGAGGACCTTTGAGGGACTTTTTAAACTGGCCTGTGCTACCGATATGGCTTCCTCCTCACTCAAGGGTGGTTTTAAGTCCAAAGTTTGAGCATCGAGTAGAATTACCTTTTCCTCTGGGGAGAGTAATTGAATTTGGTAATAAGCCCGGCCAAGAATATCAATGATTTGTATTTGCGCAAAAGAAGCATTGGGCGATAATCGCTGCAAGGCTTCAAACCAGCCATCGTCTCGGATCGTTTGAGCGTCGATAGGTAAGGGTTGCTTATCTGCCATCTTGTTCTCGCCCCTGATATTGGAAATATCTGTCCAACTGAAATAGAGGCCACCCAAAGTCCAGGCTAGAAATTGTATGCCTAAAAATACGCCCAAATAACGATGTGCTTTACGCGTCCATTTCTGTAGCCGCCAGTGCTTACTCATGTCCAACTTGATTGTTTTGCTTCAAAAAGGGCAGCTTTACGAATAGAGCTGCCCACTTGTTACTCGATAGTTAGTGCGTTTCGTCTTTGCAGAGTCCAACGATCTGATGGAAAACATCGTGCAAATCGTTGAGTGCTGTGGTGATTTGTTCGTCCGTACTTTTACCGCCTTGTATGAGCTTATGTAATGATTTGCTGTCTTTTTTCAGTTGTTTGACGGCTGCTTTAATTGCCGTTGTCTGAAAAGTAGCTGGAATGGCCGATTTGGCTAATACCTTGGCTTTTTCAGCCATCTCGCCACTCCTGTTTTTTATAGGTGCCAAATCGCCTTCCTCCGATGGATGAAAGGTTTGGGACATGACTCCGTGAAAGTTTTTCAACTCCATCCATTGGTCAAAAATAGATTGAGCAGATAGACCTTGGCCGGACATTCCCGCCAAGAAAGCAAAGGATAAGAGAAAGATTTTTTTGTACATGATGTTATCTGTTTGAAAATTTAACCCCGTGCCGCAATTGCGCCACACGAGCGTGAAAGATTAAGTTAATGCCAGCGTTTTCGATTCGAAATCAAGGCGTTTTAATCGACTTTTCTTTAGGTAGGTTGATACCAGTAGGTTGCCGAATATGGTGAAAATGGCTTCAGGAATGCCCCTAAAAGCTCCCACAGGAAGATATGCTTCCCAATGGTCATACGCTAATTGGTATTGTAGATATTGCTGACCAAGTATTAGGTTGTCTAGCAGTAGAAACGAGGAAAAAGTTAACGCAGCTACCCACATATAAAGCGATTTGCCACTTGTCCACAAAAGGAAGGCCGCCCAGCCCCACATGGCAACGAAAAAAAAGCGGAGCACTGCATGAAATGCTGAACCGTCGCGCATGTAAATCATCAGGCACTCATCTGGGTAAAGATTAACGTTCGTCCAAATCTGATTGCGAAAATGAAGCCAGATAGCCAATAAAAAAATAGTCACCACAGTGATAGGTATGTAGAACCTTTTCATTTCAGGATGATATTAAAGTGATAAAAAAGCCCTTAGCCTAGGACATAGCCTTGAGTTTCCTACAAGGCATGCAGGTCGTTGGATCATTCAAGCGAGAAGTAATCCATTTTTTTGGATTAGGATAGAACATTTGACCCCTGCGGTGGGTGGAAGATATCGTCAGTAAGGAAGGTTCCAAAAAAGGTGTGATAAAAGACTGGACATTGGCCATTATCTATCAAGACAACTGCAAGTTTGTCTTGAAAACCTGAATTAAAAGGAATATAAAGTGATTCGAGTTTTTCTTTTGGATTTGGTAAAGCCTGCTTTTTTTCTTCCTGTTCTGCTTTTTTAAACTGACTGGACAAATAACATTTTCCATTGCACATAACCATGGGCTTCTCTTTGTTGATACAAAGGAATTCGGCGATGAAATTTTGATTTATTTTGAAATCAAGGACAACCCATACTTTGGATAGTGTAGAGGATAATACAGCAAAAAGCATCAATATGGAAAAGGCTCTTTTCAATTTGTGTTGAAACTTTGCTGTAAAGGTAACTAGTATTTGGGAATTTTCCAATGATGATGTTTGTCAACCAAGCCAATATAATGACTCTAACCCTTTGTATCACAGTAGAAGTCGATGGTTCGGTAACTTGGCATCAATCTTGTTCCAAAACTGCAATTTTTATAAAAAATTCACCCTTTTTCTTGCCCCCAGGGTTTCCTTTTTACTTCAAAAAGAATAGAAGAACAGCCGACCTAAATAATAAACACCTAAAACCCGTTTTTTACACACCTAAAACCTTTGTTTTATGAGTTACCCTTTTAAAACACGGCTCAAGCTTTGCCTGGGGAAGTTTGGAGTCCACAGGCTCATTTTTGCCTGCCTGCTATGCATCCTATTCAGTTGTACGCCGAAGCCAGAAGAAGCCAACACAGGTTTCCGTTTTCTGCCGCCGGCTTTTCAGGAAGATTTCAGCGACGATCCGGCCAAGCAAGCCCAACTGATCGAACTCTGGAATGTCAACCTCAATGGATTTACGGAGCAAGGACTGGTCGGAGACCCCTGGAATGCCACCTATATGACGGGCATCACCAATTATTTTAACCCATCCGTCACCTCCCCGGAAAAAGCAGCTATTGCCGACATCATTTGGGGGGCTTGGCCGGGCAGAATTGAACGCTATTATGAAGGCTTAGATTCTGCCGATTTGCTGTCCATTTCTGATCGGGGACTGATGGCCGATGGCAGTATTCCGCATCAAATCCCCTACAATCCCTGCGATTTGTCCGACCCAGAGACCCGGCCTTACGGCCCTTATGGCCCCCGGGGTTTTCAGGATGAGTACTGCGAATGGTCGGTTCAAAGAGACGCCAACGGCGTCATTACCCGAATTGACTTTACTTGCGAAAACCCGGAATACTGGAATTCCCTTTGGTTGGTAGATCCCGATCGGGCTTTGCAAATCTACCAGAGTACACTCAATTATGCTGCTATTACGATGGATGACCTTACGCTGAAAGATGCTCAAGGCAAAACCGTTATTGATCCTTCAACAGGCCGCCCTGTTTACAATCCCTTGAACAAGTGGAACAATGGTTCTGGTGGTGCCATGCACCTGACCAGCACGCCCAATACCCTGCAAACGGAAATAGGTCTGGCTACTTCTTCTACTTTGCAGCGCGTGTCAGGCAACGCCAACGAGGACAGCCTGCTGTGTTGTGGGCAGTTTGGTCAGGCTTTTCGCAACAGCGACCCACATATAGGCGGTTCAGTGAATAGGGTAGTGGAGGCTGGCTTTCAAGTCACACTGACCAATCCGCCGGGTTTGTACATCCAAATGCCCAATTTCAGCGAATACCAAACGCCTGATGGCACCCCGGCTGCCCAATTTTGGACCATCGTTCGAGGCAAGGAGAAATTGGAGAATGAGTACGGTGATACCCTGCCGGGTAATTTTATCTTGCATGCCAAATTTGAGGTACCCGCTGGGTACAACTACAAAGTGGGGGACATCAAAATAGCCGGAAAGCCTATTCAGTGGGGCGGTCAGGTATCTCAAACCTTCAACATGCAAATTGTAGCCAGTGCTTTGTCAAAAAGTGCAGGTGAAACCATGGATTGTACCGGGGGAACCCTGCCCAATCCGACTCCCGACCCCCAACAACTGTTCCATCAGGCAGTATTTGATGGGATGCATGCCCACGCGGTGCCCAATCCAATGCAAACCTATATGAACCTGCTCAGCAATAGCACTTTTATTGCGCCCAAAGTGGCAGTTGGTGCTACCAATATCCCGATGGTATTGACTACCGATACCGATTTCAATGGCGGCCAACCGGGAATAAGCTTTGACGATCCCAACATAACGGCCACTTTTGTAAAACAGGATACGGTTTCCTACGCCATACCCGGAAATTCTTATCCTTCGACCTCCTACGCTTTGTACCTGATGGTAAATGTAGGCAGCAATGCCAAGCTAGGAACCCACGGCGTATTTTTAAACCAACCAGGCCAAAAAACCGGTCCGGCAATGCCTGCTCTAATCCATGTTGTCGAAGCGATTAAATAAGGAGCATGGCCATTTTTTAGCCAATTAAAATGAATGAATCATGAAAAATCAAAATAAGCTGCTTAAAATCTTTATCGGGAAAAAACTGGCCATCACCAGTGCCCTGTTTTTGGGTGCTTTTTGGCTGCTGGTCACGGCCACTACCAATGAAGATGCCGTAGCACCGTGTAATTGCGGTACCCTTATCAATATTGAATTTGGCGCTGATGTGCCGGGAGATAATAAACTGATCACCGGACAAACGCAAGCTGATTGCTTTGCCTGGTCGGAATTTGTAGCACTGAATTGGCCAATTGACCCCCAGGAAAGCTTTGGTCAGCCCGGCAGCACCGGTCTTGTACAATGGGAAACCTATATGAACCGCGAGGTGCTGATGGCAAAAGATGGCTCGCCGCCACCGCCTTGGGGCGATGATCAAAAAGCACCAGACCATTTGATGGCTTTCGCCAAAAATGCCCCATCAGGTGTAAAAGTGCTGTTCCATCAGAGCAAGTTCAACACCGAATCACTGGATGAAACGGGGCAGGCAGCACCCGAAAACGCCCCCAACTGGCTCGGTGCTCAAAACGGAACAAACCTGTGGTACGAAGTGCTGGTCAATAAAGATGAATACGATTTTATCGTTAAAAACGGATTTTATAACGCTGATAGTCAGTACAATTATGTAAAGGATGGCAAAGTCATTGATTTTCCAAGAGGCAACAGCAGTGGCCGGGTTGGGGCTATTGAGCTGAAAGCTTCCTGGATGGAAGTGCCTGATCCCGACGATCCTAAGTGGAATCGCTACAAGTTATCAGAAGCTTGGTTGATCGATCCTGGGAGTAGCACGGGCAGAGCGGCCACCGTCGCATTGATAGGTTTGCACATTTTGCATAAAACGGAGAGCCAGCCTACCTGGCTATGGGCTACTTTTGAACACATAGATAATGTGCCTGGCTCAAATCCAAAGGCTGATAGCTACAATTTGTACAGCGACAATCCGCAGGCTCATCAGGTAAACGTGCCGGGCAATTGCGGTAAAAACCCCAACAAAACAGCTAAAATTTATACCATCGATACCATCGCCAATCAACCGCCGAGCTATTACCTCTGCAATGGCGCTGGGCCGGTATCTATGCAGGTTAGGCGGGTAATCCCCATTGATACGGATGCTAAAGCGGTAAATAAACTGGTGCAAAATTATATCGCCAAGAATTTTCCCGGATCTGTTTGGGCGAATTATCAATTGGTCAATATGGTGTGGTCCACCACGCCACAGAATAATCAGAACAACCAAGTACCGCAAGGGGTGAAATCCATGCAACCCTTGATCCCAGTTGCCAATGCTGCTTCAGAAACCTTTATTCAGACAGCTACTTGTTTGGATTGCCACCAATTTGCACCCATTGCATTATCTTCCAAGCAACCCGAATCCACGAATTTTGCCGCCAATTTTAGCTTTGTATTGGAGTTTGCAGGGTATCAGGGTAAGAAAGATTAAGAGACAACATAGCATCTCTAAGCTTTAAATTCAGTGATTGTTTCGGAAAAACCGCCGGGGCAGTCACTGAAGTTTTTGGAGAACACCGCTTTGCAAACCTGCCTACTCCTGCGGCGGCATAATTTTAGGCTTGATAATCAACCGCAGCGACTGGTCGTAAGTAATGTAGTTCCAAACCCAGTTGATGAAAATGAAGAGTTTATTTTTTACGCCCAGTATTTGAAACAAGTGCACAAACAGCCATACTAGCCAGGCAAAAGCACCCTGGAATCGCACCGCGGGCAGATCAACAACGGCCCGGTTGCGGCCAATGGTTGCCATAGAGCCGAGATCTTTGTAGGAAAATGGGGTCATCGGCTTTCCCCGGTGTAGCGCCATCAAATTTTTGGCCAGGTGTTTGGCCTGCTGCATCGCTGGCTGCGCCATTTGGGGGTGGCCCCGTGGATAGTCTTCCTCCGCCATACAAGCGATATCGCCTATGGCAAATATATGTTCTGTGCCTTCTACTTGATTGAAGCGATTGACCCTGACGCGTTTGCCCGAAACAAGCACTTCTTCCGGCAAGCCTTTGATGGGGTTGCCGATGATGCCCGCCGCCCAAATGACTTTTTTAGATCGGATGCTACTGCCATCGTTCATGCGTACAAAAGTGCCGTCATAATCTGTTACCCGGGTATTTAGTTTGATCTGGACGCCAAGTTTTTCCAGGTACTCGTAAGCTTTTTTGGAGGCCATAGCCGACATACCGCTGAGCAGCTCTGCAGCGCCTTGGATGAGGTAAATGTCGGTTTCGGAAGCATTGAGTTCTGGATAATCTTTTGGCAAGATGTAGTGTTTCATTTCTGCCAAGGCGCCTGCTACCTCTACCCCCGTTGGCCCGCCACCTACGATAACAATATCTACATAGCCTTGTCGCTCCTCAAAATCGGGAATAGACAGGGCTTTTTCATAGTCGTCCAGCGTGCGGTTGCGAAGCAATAGCGCTTCCGATACCGACTTCATGGGGATAGCCAGGCGGCTGATGCGTTCATTGCCAAAGAAATTAGTTTCCGCGCCAATGGCCAGCACGAGATAATCGTAATTGCAAATACCCAAACTGGTACTCAACTGGCGTTTTTCCAGATCAATTTCAGTGACTTCTGTTACCCGAAAAAATACGTTTTTGAAGTGGCGGAAGGCTTTTCGCAGCGGGAAAACAATAGAACTGGGTTCTAAACCAGCCATAGCAACCTGGTAAAAAAGTGGCTGAAACTGGTGGTAGTTATTCTTATCCAGCAGTACCACCTGATAAGGCGTACGGGCTAGTTTTTTGGCCAAAGTAAAACCGGCAAAGCCACCACCTACGATGACTATTCGCTTTTGCCCGGTTTCAGGCAGGTTTATTTTTATCATAAATCATCAAAATTGAAGCCTCTAAGTAACGCAGAAAAATTAAACTTTCCGATTTGTCCTTACCATATAGGACTAAACGGTACATTTCAAGTGTGTCCGGTATGGTAAGGACTTCAATAAATCGGAAAGTGATTTTTTGCACACTACCAAACGCAGAAAAATTAAACTTTCCGATTTGTCCTTACCATATAGGACTAAACGGTACATTTCAAGTGTGTCCGGTATGGTAAGGACTTCAATAAATCGGAAAGTGATTTTTTGCACACGACTAAATTTAGCTATTCAGGCAAAATATCCCTACTTTCACCCATCAAATTGTCAGAAGCATTGAAAGATACCTATCGACATAAAGGGATGCGCAGGAAATTGGTGGAGGAGCTGCGCCAAAAAGGCATTGAGGACGAGGACGTTTTGTCTGCCATAGCCATGCTGCCCCGGCATTTTTTTTTAGACAAAACATTTGAGGAATGGGCCTATCAGGACAAGCCTTTTCCCATTGGCAACAAGCAAACCATTTCCCAGCCTTATACGGTGGCCTACCAAACAGCCTTATTGCAGGTGAAAAAACGGGATAAAATACTAGAAGTAGGCACCGGATCGGGGTACCAAGCCGCCATCCTGGCTTTGATGGGCGCTCGGGTTTTTACCATTGAACGGCAAGAATTGTTGTATCAAAGTGCTAAACAACTCCTGGAAGCCCTGCAACTGGGCAATGTGCGCTGCTTTTTGAGGGACGGTTACAAAGGATTGCCGGAATTTGCTCCTTTTGATAAAATCATCGTCACGGCAGGCGCGGAGGAATTACCCAAAACCCTGCTGGAACAATTGGGCATAGGGGGAATCATGGTCATTCCCGTTGGCAAAGAGGTTCAAAAAATGCACCAAATCAAGCGATTGGATCAGGATAATTTTGAAGAAAAAGTCCTGGATGATTTTAGGTTTGTCCCATTTCTAAAGGGATTGAACAAGTTGTAATAGTGTTCACCGTATGGGTTGCAACTCGATCAAAAAATGCTTTTTGGTTGGACTAAAGTCCAGCTTACCTCCATTTTTTAGTTTGATTTCTTGCCAGTTTTTTTCTGGAAAAATGATTTGTTTGCCACGTTCTGTATAAAACCAAACCGGCATGTCAAATGCCTCAACCGCCGCTTTCCAACGATAAGACAACACGAGGTGTTTTCCTTTTTCCTCCACTTTGTACTCCAATACCGGGATGGTCGGATAATACAAGTACTGCTGGGCAACAGCCTCGAAAGAGCGCCCTGTTTTTTCGGCTACCAATTGCCAAAAATCCTGTGTTTCCGCAAAGCCATAGCTGTGATTCAGGTAAAAACTTTTCAAAATATCAAACCACAAGACATCATCGTCAATTACAGCACGCAAAGTATGTAGTATCCAGGCACCTTTGTAATAGTGATCGCTGGCATCCCAGTTGTCCCAATTGACGCCAAATGGCCCTACTATCGGCTGTGAATTGACAATATTATCGCGCTGAGTATTTAGATAATATATGGCGTCTTCTTTGCTCATGCTGTATTCAACAAACAAGGATTCCATGTAAGTTGTAAAAGACTCGTGCAGCCACAATTCAGCATTGTCGCGGCAACTCAGGCTGTTGCCAAAATATTCATGCCCGGTTTCGTGTACAATGATGTAGTCCCAGTTCATGTTTTTTGGAATCCCCCAGCCGAGGTATCCGCGCATGAATCGGTTGCCATAAGCGATACCACTTTGGTGTTCCATACCCAGGTAAGGGGTTTCAATCAGCGCATAGCCGTCTCTCCAGAAGGGGTAGGGGCCAAAATAATGTTCAAATGCTTCCAAAACCCCATTGACTTGCTTGAAATGCTTGCGAGCTATCTGTTCCTGGTAGTCCAATACATAGTAATTAAGTGTTAAATCGCCAGCAACAGGAGAGTCATAGACCTCTGAAAAATGAGCGTAATGGCCGATATTGATACTAACGTTGTAGTTGTTGATGGGGTAGGAAACAAACCATTCAAAACGATCATACCCATCCTCTTGGGGTACTTTGGCTCGCATGCGGCCATTGCTGATGCAACTCAACCCGCGCGGTACTGCCACTCGAATGGACATGCTATCCGGCTCATCGGACAAATGGTCTTTATTGGGCCACCATAGGCTGGCGCCTGTACCCTGGCAGGCAACGCCTACCCAGGGCCTGCGTTGTTGATCAGCCGTCCAGATAAAACCACCATCCCAGGGTGGCTTAGCGGCAACCTGTGGTTTACCTTGGTAATACACGCAAATCACCCCGGCTTTGTCTGTCTTTTGTATTTCGGGAAAGCGGACAAAAACGGCGTTGTGTTTCCGTTCCCAGGAAAGGGACTGATCGGCGGATTCTATTTTATCGATTTGTAGGTTTTCAAAAAGGTCTAGCTGAAGGCGCTCGAAATCGCTTCTGACGGTGTAGTAAATACTGACCATGCCGCTGAGGCGCTGCTGCGCTACATCCACTTTGATGTTGAGGTCGTAAAAGGTCACATCATAGCAGGTTCTTTCCGGGCGCAGCATACCGCGCAGGGTGTCTGATGCAGTAAATGGGTAATTGCTGTAAAAATCGCTTTGTCCTTCTGATAAGAAAGGTAGCCCTAAGAAAAATAAGATGACTAAGGATTGGTGTCTCATTTGCGGGAAATATAGATGGATAACGATTTTGGAGGGTGTTTGGTTGTGCGTAAGATACGTGATGGCATACGGATGATGCGTTTGTAGCGGATGAACACGGCATACAAACTTCGATATATTTCTTATTTCTCTTGCGCGAGATAGCGCTCCGCTGGAGCGCGTTGGCAGGGCTATATCTGGGCAACAAGGATGACACTCCGCTGGAGTGTTGGGGCTTTGGGCTTGATCCGCGCTAATCCGCTCGATCCGACCCATCTGCGTTCCTATACTAGGCATGATGGTACACGGATGACGTGGATGAACACGGATTAGCATTTTGCGCGAGATAGCGCTCCGCTGGAGCGCGTTGGCAGGGCTATATCTGGGCAACA